>NZ_CP023434.1:631250-946875 GCF_003546865.1 Suicoccus acidiformans | reverse complement strand
ATGAAAGCTGGAAATAGCTTGGCCAAGTTGCGGTTTCTCCTCATTGGCTAAATCTTTCATAGCTTTCGAATATTGATTAAGTAGACCTTTCTTGCCCGTAAACTGAACACGAACATCTTGAAGAGCCTTACTGGAGTCGGCTGCTTGAATGGCAGCGACCGCATCATCGGCAAGGCTTTGAATCTGCACTTTAAGTTCCTCGATATTAATAGTCATGGGATCTCCTTCCATTATTGCATTATGATGAATCAAGCCGAATAGCTACATAAGTGGCTAAGCAAGTTTTGGTTACTGAAATTAATCATTATCAGCCAATACTCGCTATAAATTCGTACATTACAAACTAAAACCCTATCACCCATCCCTCTAACCACGTAAGGGTTAACTAAGTTGCCTACTCACCGAAGTATTGCACAAATTAGTACAGTACTCCAGCTTGTACTAGGTTTCAGCCGATAATCCTTGGCTTGGCTTGCCCTGCGAAGAATGATGAAAAGCATTGAACGATCTGCTTCACTGGGCCAGCTAAGGCAAAGATTAAGAATATATCCAATCATTAATTTATGTCAAAGCGAACTGTCGAATGCATTGGAGTCATAAGAGTGCTATAGAATTTACAGGATGCAACAACGACTTCGCTACTAAATTGCTAAGCGCTTATGCTAGAAAGGGTTATAACAAATAGCACAGCCAATAGAGTATGAAAACTCCTGGTTAAACTGATAAGAGTGTCCATAGTTCCTTTATTTACAGCCCATCTGCGAAGCGAGCCTTAGTGGGGGTCTACAACCACAGGGATTATGAATGCCTTCCAGCCTCTCCCACAAACCTTACTTACTAACGCAATGCATAAAAAAGCCCGCCCCCCGTAAGGGACGAACTAAACACGTGGTACCACCCTCATTCACCGGGCAAGCCCAGTGCACTTGAGGCCATTAACCGCGGCAAACGGGATCCTTTTCAGCCATACGCGCCTTAACAGATCTGCTCCGAAATTGAAGACCTCTCGTCGACTTACGCACTTAGTCTCAGTCATGCTAAGTGTTCCTGTCTTTTGCGACGTGGGTGGATTTCATCTACGCAATGTCTTTAGTACTTAGTATAATAATTTAACGTTGCTTCGTCAACCACTGTTGATACACGAAGTGGAGCGAAAAAGTAAGACAACGCTTCTACTGTAACGTTCCGTTCAGCTTGGGCACGCTCTTTGACGCCAGTAAAGAATTCACAAATTGCGCTTTCTTTATCCATTAACGTCACAATCCAGCTCTCTTTATATTTAGGTATATCAAAGGTTGCCCCGCACATATGCTTGAGAATAATATCCGCTTCCAAATCAGAAATTTCCGTCAACTTGCGTGCATTCTCCAAAGCAATACGCGGATGCTCGAAATTATGCCCTTTACCACCGACTTTCCCTTTGTCGGCACTTTCATAGAAGAACAAGTCATGCAATAAGCCCGCCCGAGCGATGGCCCGAGTATCCAGGCCTAATTTCTTAGCCCACCGATAGCTCCGATAAGATACGGAAATGGAGTGAGCCAATCGATTCGTTACTTTATGATGCACATAGGATTCGAGTCTTTGAACTTCTTCAGTTGCGAGCAAATCTTCTACCAAAGCTAGATACTCACGGTCTTCACGCCAATTCAATGCCATCCATGCATTCCCCCTATAATTAATTCTCCTATATTATACACAAGTTTCATTGCAAGTATATGAAAAATGCATGCATTTTGTGTAAAAAAATTGGTTCAACGCAAAGTATAGTTGCGATGTTTGACCGTACAACAAAGTTTACATAATACTGATTTCCTATAGCGAAGTGCTGATGCGCAAAATAAGCTACTTGCTCAAGCCAGCCCTTACCCCGAACATATTCGTCCACGTGTAGATAGTAATCGAACACTTTTGGTTCAAATATAAAAGGCAGTGCCCGAACGCTCAGTTCAAACACTACCTTCACTAATTCATCAAAGATTGCTAAAGCATCGGCATAATCTACAAGGCAAAAAGCAGAATACCGGTTGCAACGGCTACATTTAAAGACTCGGCCTGGCCGGGCATGGGAATGAAGACGGATAGATTCGCCTGCTCAATAAGTTTCGCCTGCACGCCCTGGCCTTCATTACCAACAACAAGAGCTAAGGGCGCACCGGCAGCATAATCCAAGGTGCGGTAGTCACGCGCTTCCCGGTGAAGCGCCGTAGCAAGGACTGGAATACCCGCTCCTTGCAAAGTCTGCATGGCCGTCTCTATTGGAAGTTCTACCACTTCGATATGCCAATGCGAGCCTTGGGTAGAGCGCAGAACTTTATCATTATACAAATCAACCGTACCTGTCCCTAAGACGACGCCCCGATAACCAGCAGCATCGGCTGTTCGAATGATGGTGCCAAGATTCCCCGGGTCTTGAACGCCATCAACGAGCAACCAGCGATTAATGGCGTCACCAGGCTTGGCCAACAACTGTTGGAAGTCTTCAGCAGCATTGAAACGTGATTGGGCCCCTAGAATAGCTAGAATACCTTGGGGGGAATCAGTCTCCGCCAGGCTTTCAAACACATGCGCCGCGAGCCGATAAGTCGAGAAACCTGTCGGATAAGCTCCTTCATAAGTTTCATTTAAGATAATCGCTTCCAGATATACGCCACTTCGGACCGCTTCCTCAATCAGGTGCTCACCTTCGATCATATACAAACCCTGTTGTTTGCGGCCTTTAGCGGTTTTTAGCTTACGCCAGTTCTTAACTTTCGCATTCTGCTTAGACGAGATGAATTCTTCTTGCATAGAAATCACCGACTTAAGCGATAAATAGCCTCAGCATAAATTGCGGTAGCTCTTAGTAAATCGTCAAGGGCTAAGAATTCATTGGCTTGATGCATGGTATCTGTCGAATCTGGGAAGAGCGCACCGTAAGCTACCCCACGTGGCATTAAGCGGGCATAGGTGCCACCCCCAATGACCTGCTCATGCGGTTCCAGCCCGGTTTGCTTATGGTAAACCTCTAGTAAAGTGGCTACCAGGGGATCATCTGCTGGAACATAATGCGGTTTTTTGAATTCGCCCATTGTCACTTCAATTTGGGAGAATTGCAATAAACGGTCTTGAATATGCTCCAACATCTGGTCAGGATTGGTACCTTTTGGATAGCGGAAGTTAATATCAATATGTCCACCTTTAGCGGGGGCGAACTCCATAATACCAACGTTCATTGACACTTCACCCATAACAGCATCCTCGTGATCAACGCCCAGGCTCGCTCCGTCAAAGTTGCCATGAACGATTTCACCTAAGAAGCGCAGAAATTCGTCTGCTCCATTCGCTGTATAGGTAAATCCAGCTAAGAATCTAGCCAGATGTGTTCCAGCGTTGACCCCTTTTTCGGGCGTTGAACCGTGAGCAGATTTGCCGACAAGATCCATGCTAATTGTGCCATCTTGAATACTGGCTTCCCCTTGCAAGTCATGATTATCGAGATAGGTGTTGTAAGCCCGCAAGAAAGCTCCCCCATCAAAACCAGCAGCCTCAATCGTCAATTCAGCTTGGGCATCTTGAGGAACCATATTAGGTCGCAAGCCAGCTGCGAAATGTTCCAGAGCTAAATCCCCTTCTTGCTGGGTACCTGCCTGTACCGTCAATTCAGCTGACACATTCCCCTTCTCCCCATTAATAATTGGGAAGGTTGCATCTGGCGAAAAGCCAAAGTCCGGCATCTCGGCATGGTCGAAGTAATAATCCATACACTGCCAACCACTCTCCTCATCGGTGCCGACAATTAGATGGATACGCTTATTAAAAGTCGCCCCCATATCACGCAAAAGCTTCAAGGCGAAATACGCTGCCACCGTCGGTCCCTTATCATCGCTAGAACCCCGGGCAAATATCTTACCATCGATGATTTCTGGCTCAAATGGATCGGTATCCCAACCGGTTCCAACCGGCACCACATCCATGTGACCTAGAATACCAAAGAGTTCATCGCCCTCGCCAATTTCTACGCGACCAGCCCATGGACCAAATTGCTCAGTCTGAAAACCATCTCGCTCAGCTAACTTAAGAAACTCCTCCATCGCCTTTCTCGGTCCCGGACCTACCGGATTATCCGCATCTGCCTTCTCATCATTCCGCACAGAATCAATACGCAGAAGATGGAACAAATCCGCCAATAATTCATCTTGACGCTTGGTTACTTCTTCCAGCCAATTCACTGCTTCAAAATCTGTCATGATCTTACCTCCTGTGTGACAAAGCTAGACGCACTACGATGCACGTTCAGTCTGTCACTTATTCCTTGCTCCTATTGTATCACGCCTCCTACAATTACAAAAGGCAGAGCTCTTCACACTAGAAAGTTACCGATGGAAAGCCAGCTAACAAAGTATTCCATTAAGATAAGGAAGTGATATACTGGCCTTTGGTTCAAAATATAAACAAGTCCGCCATTACTAGGTAAATATAAAAAACCACGGCATTTACCGTGGCTATGAGCTGCCTCCAAAAAGTTAGACCAAAAATCTAACTTTTTGGGGGTTAATTTATGAGCAAATATAATTTAGAGATTAAGCTTCAAGTTGTTGCAGACTATGAAGCAGGAGCTGGAAGCTACAAACAACTTGCAAAGAAATATCAAATAGGCAAATCTGATATTAAACGATGGATCCACAACTACCAGGATTTTGGTATAGAAGGACTTCACATAAAAACGACTAAGCGTCATTATACTGTCGAAACGAAGTTAAATGCGATAGAATTATACGTGAATACAACGTTAAGCTATCGCGAAGTCGGGAAACAATTTGGTATAAATAATCCAAGTTTGATCGCCAATTGGTTACGGACATTCAAGAGAGAGGGTATCGATGGCTTATCTAAATCACTAGGGAGGCCACCAACCATGTCAAAACAAAAGAAAGATCAACCTAAACAAAATTCAGTATCTCTGGAGAACGAAAACGACGCTTTAAAGAAAATCATTGAAGAACAAGAGGCACGCATTACACAGCTAGATATTGAGAACAAATTTTTAAAAGAATTGAGGAGATTGCGGGAAGCAGACAAGCGGCAACCAGACAACAAACAGTGATTGCCATCCGTAATCTCCATGAACAAACAACGTATACATTGGCTATTATTTTAAAGGTGCTTGATTTTCCTAAGGCTACTTATCATTATCATCTCAACCGAATGAATCAGCCGAACAAAGATAAAGATTTTAAAAATGAAATACTTGATATTCGCAAGATACATAAAGACTATGGTTATCGTCGTGTTTGTGCTGAATTACGGCGACGTGGTCATCAAATCGGCAAAAATAAAGTACAGCGACTGATGAAGAGCTTGAAGTTACAAGTAACATCCTTTACTCGTAAATCACGCAAATACAACTCCTATAAAGGAGATATTGGAAAAACCGCACCTAATCGCTTAAAACGCAGATTTACCAGCACAATTCCTCATCAGAAGATTGTCACCGATACGAGTAAATTTAGATATTATGAAGCGGATGATTCAGGACAATTTCAACTGAGAAAGTTATATTTGGATCCATTTATTGATTTATTCAATATGGAAGTTGTGAGCTATAAAATTTCAGCTCAACCAAACAAAACATCTATGATGGCAGCATTTAAAGAAGCAGTCGAGGCAACAAGTGACTGTGAATATCGACGTACTTTTCACTCAGATCAAGGTTGGGCCTATCAAATGAATGAATATCAGGAATTATTGAAAGATAATGAAATCTTTCAGAGTATGTCACGCAAGGGGAACTGCCTAGATAATGCACCGGCAGAAAACTTCTTTGGCATCATGAAGCAAGAAATGTATTACGGGAATGTGTATCATAGTTATGAAGCGTTAGAACAAGCAATCCACAACTATATAAGATACTACAATGAAGATCGAATCAAGGAAAAGCTTGGGTACCTGAGTCCTGTGGAATATAAGAAGCATTATGCTTCCTTAAGCGCCTAAGTGTCTCACAGCCATCGAAGCGAATCAAGAGCCGCTTCGCTCTTCCTCTTGACACGCTTCAATGTCTGATGAGGATGGTGGCTTAAGGTCGGAAGCAACAAATTAAGCACAATGAAAAAGAGCTACCCAACAAGAGTAACTCTTCATAAAAATTTAGTCTAACTTTTTGGGGTCACTATACTACTCAACTACATGGAGATCTTTATTCTGCTTATTTCCGGCGCTTCACTTCAATGCGATAACCATCAGGATCGGTCACGAAGAAATAGCTAGGTGTCCCACCTGATAAACCGCGCAAGTCACCCGTTTCATAAGGCGAAGCCTTACACACGTCGTGCATCGCTTCCAAGTCGTCAACCGTCACACCGAGATGACTGAAGCCATTCCCAACTTCATATGGATCAGCGTCATAATTATAAGTCAACTCAATGCGGACCGATGCTCCCGGCGACGCCAAGTAAATCAAATCAAAGCCATCGTCAGGGTATTTACGTTCCTCATCCACTTTAAAATCAAATAAATTCGTATAGAAATCCAACGTCGCATCAATATCACGAACACGTAAGCAAATTTCAACTAATTCTTGGCCCATTATCATGCCCTCCTCTTTTCCCTTAATGTAACAAAGTATCAATCATCCTTCAATCAAAACGCTTAAACACTGCTCCTCGTAAATTTATCCGTCAGCTCACCACAAACGCCCGCCAAAAGAACGAGCCTTAATTACGTTCCTGGGAAAACTCAGCAAACATTTCACCCAATTTCCGCCACTGCTTGAGTGCTTGAATAACGTCTTGATCCATAAACGCCACAATGTCAGCCAAGGCAAGGACCCCCATCCCTGCAGCAGACCTGTTAATTGCTGGTAAAAAAACGCTGCGCTAAATTTGAGACAGTTCTTATTTGACTATACTGAATATTGCTAGGACGAGTAAGTCTGAGCCTTACCACTAACAGTGCTAGAAATCTGGATTCTCTTGCACCCCCTACCTTTCTCAATGAACCTTCTATTTAGTGTCATTATGGCAGAATACGTTTTTTATATTGCCCTCTGTCTGGATAGGGATTCTTGAAGCAATAGAGGCTTGTTTCAGACTTTTTTGATAGAAAATGCCCTAGTTTCTAAAGCGCGTGTGTGATAGTATAGTGATACGAAAGACAAGTTGAAGGGAGTCCACTATGTATAGACAAAACCCACATATTCTACCCCAAATCGATACCAGTCAGGGCATCGAATTTGGCATATATACCCTTGGTGAATGGATTGCAAATCCTCATACAGGCAAACGCATTCCTGCTAGCCAACGCATCCAAGAAATGATCGAACTCGGCAAACTTGCCGAAGAAGCCGGCATGGACATCTTCCTCGTTGGGGAGTCCCACCAAGAATACTTCGTTTCCCAATCACATATGGTAATTCTCAGCGCCATCGCTGCCATGACTGAGCGCATTAAATTAGCCTCTGGTGCAACTATTATTGGCGCAGCTGACCCAGTTCGTGTCTTTGAAGACGCTGCAACCTTGGATTTAATTTCTAACGGTCGAATGGAGTTACTAGCCGGACGCGCCTCACGCTTCGGTATTTTCGAATTATTCGGCTATGATTTGGATGATTATGAGGCACTTTTCGATGAAAAGTTGGCGCTATTATTAGAAATTAACGAGAACGAACGCGTGACCTGGGAGGGCCAATTCCGTGCGCCACTAAATGATATAGCCATCTATCCTCGGCCAGAGAATGAATCAGGCGGCCTACCGATTTGGCGCGCCTTCGGTGGATCAAAAGAGTCCGCCATCGCCGCAGGTACCATCGGTCTACCTATTTACCAAGCCCACGTATCCGGAGACGCTGCTTCTTGGGCGGAGAATATCCAAGCCTACCGGACAGCTGCCGAAAACGCCGGCTTTAACCCCGCTGAACTTCCAGTCACCGCTTCCGGCTTCTTATATACCCGAGAAGATGGTAACCAAGCCATGCGCGAAGCATACCCGCACTTACGTGATGGACTGAAATTAGCCAATGATTACGCCTTCCCTGAACAGGATTTCCAACAAGCGAAAGATCCCCACAGCGTCCTAAACGTTGGCGAGCCACAACTTATCATTGACAAAATTCTGCACCAGCACGAATTATTTGACAATCAACGCTTCGTAGCACAAATAGACTTCGGCGGCATTGCCTTTGACGACGTCAAACGCACCCTAGACATCCTCGGCGAGACCATCGTCCCAGCCGTCAAAAAACATACACGCAAATAAGCTTTAATCTATGAAAGCCACGGCGATTGCCGTGGCTTCTTTCATGCATTATCTGATTCGGTGGTGGATGATTGGCTTTTGTTTGTGGGCCGAACACTGGAAATTTAGGCTTACTTGTACGGAGTTGGTGCTGAAAAGTCGTAAGTTGTGACTCTATTTGGTGGCGGAAATGGCTTTTTGCCTTTTCGCCGTAAATTGACTTACGTGGTAAGAGTCTACCACGTAAGTCAAAATCCGTTTGACTAGCGTGGTAAACGTGCACCACGATAGTCAGAATTGGTCAACCCTGTAATGTACAGAATTCTAGCCCCTAAACCAATGTAGCTTCGGGCACAGTTGATTGATTTAAGATGAGGAAGCCACGGCGCGGGCCGTGGCATCAACCTTTATCTGATCCGGTGGTGGATGATTGGGTTTGTCTGCAGGCCAAACGATGGAAATGTAAGCTTAATTGTCCGGAATTAGTGCTAAAAAGTCGTAAGTTGTGACTCTATTTGGTGGCGGAAATGGCTTTTTGCCTCTTCGACGTAAATTGACTTACGTGGTAAGAGTCTACCATGTAACTCAAACCCAGTTTGACTAGCGTGGTAGATGTCCACCACGGAAGTCTAGGCTTGTTTAACTATCGTGGTAAGTTTCTACCACGATAGTCAGAATTGGTCAACCCTGTAATGTACAGAATTCTAGCCCCTAAACCAATGTAGCTTCGGGCACAGTTGATTGATTTAAGATGAGGAAGCCACGGCGCGGGCCGTGGCTTTAACCTTTATCTGATCCGGTGGTGGATGATTGGCTTTGTTTGTGGGCCAAACGATGGAAATTTAGGCTTACTTGTACGGAGTTGGTGCTGAAAAGTCGTAAGTTGTGACTCTATTTGGTGGCGGAAACGGCTTTTTGCCTCTTCAGCGTAAACTGACTGGCGTGGTAAGAGGCTACCACGTAAGTCTAAATCCGTTTGACTAGCGTGGTAGGTGGGCACCACGTAAGTCTAGGCATGCTTGACTAGCGTGGTAGGTTTCTACCACGTAACTCAAACTCAGTTTGACTAGCGTGGTAAATGTGCACCACGATAGTCAGAATTGGTCAAACCTGTAATGTACAGAATTCTAGCCCCTAACCTAATATAGCTTTGGGCACAGTTGATTGATTTAAGATGAAGAAGCCTCGACAAACGCTGTGGCACCAACTTTAAATGCACTCCCCCCCAATGTAAGCTTACCTGCCAAAGTGGCTTCAATTGGTATATAGTTAAATTGTGTGCAGCTTTATTTGTTTTTCAAATCAAAACCACTGTACTTAACTACTCTAAATCTTTTTGAGCGAATAATTTGTTCCAATTTGTAACTCATCACATGGAATTCGCCTCTTATTTCAGTATATATAAATAGGAGGGATAACCATGAACCATACACTTGAAGAACAACTACTTCACATTCTTAACGAACGATGCCAACTGGATGACTATACGAAACGTAAACTTTATTCACAAGAAATGGGCTACCGAGGTGAGCAGGCTTTTCAGCAAATACTGACTGCATGCATACCAGAGCATTGGCGTGTCCTCACAGATCTAACTTTTCATGGTGCCAATCAGCGAATTCAGCTGGACTGTATCGTGATTGCGCCACATTGTGTGTTTCTTTTTGAAATTAAGAATTACCAAGTCGAATTTCACTATCGAAACGGTACGCTTTATGGTCCGAATGATATTAAGATTCATGACCCTTTCGCCCAAATCAGTCGGGGCGAAGATATTCTGGCACCACTTCTCGGCGGAGTGCCTCTTATCAGTCGCAATGTTTATATGAGTGAGCACGACATTATCCACTTCGGCGAAGCTTGTCGCGACAGCTATCTCAAACGCTGGGAAGTTAAAGCTTTCCTCAAGAATAATCTCTATGGCCAAAAAATGCTCTCGCCCGATAAATTCGCAGAGCGATTACTCCCACGGACTATCCCATCGCACCAAGGGCTTGAATTCGAGTGCCTAGAATGGGTACCCCAAGCCAAACGCGGCATTCTCTGCCCTCAGTGCTTTCTGGAATACACCGACAAAAGCCGATACAAGTACATCTGTCAAAACTGCAACATTACCGAGTCCGCTGAACAAGCTCTCGTCCGCACCATCTGCGACTACGGCATCATGCACTACCAAGCACCACTCAGAGCCTATGAAATTGCAGAATTTTGCGGACCAGACGTTCCATACTCCTGGGTTCTCAGAACCCTCAATCGACACTTCGAAAGAATCTCAAACCCTTCGCAAAACATTTACGTCAATCCACTTCAGCGCTTGACGTATTGGGATAAAATACCAAAATTCCGCTACAAGCGCAGAAAATAGCTCTTACCCCTTCAAGTTAGTTGAAGCTTGAAGGGGTTTCGCTTTCGAAATCCCAAAAAAAGTTAGTATTGCCCACAATTTGAATGCCTATTGATAACCTAAAACTACGCTAAAGTATGCCAGCACAAGCCCTAAGCCAAACCCAGTCTGACCTTCCTTGACTATCGTGGTGGCACTCTACCACGATAGTCAAAACCCCTATCACTTACGTGGTAGCTGCTTACCACGTAAGTCTACAATCCAAGTCCCACTAATCACAGACTTTCAACGCGCTCCGCCTACCCACATCCCCCAGTCTCCGACACCAAACAGCACCTTCCACTCTCCCCGGATCAAATAAAGGTTGATGCCACGACCCCTGCCGTGGCTTCCTCATCTTAATTACAAACCCAGCATGTAGCCACACTCAGATAAGACAGCACAATCTCTAATTCAACCCCCGTCTAAACTTCCTTGACTATCGTGGTGGCACTCTACCACGATAGTCAAAACCCCTATCACTTACGTGGTAGCTGCTTACCACGTAAGTCTACAATCCAAGTCCCACTAATCACAGACTTTCAACGCGCTCCGCCTACCCACATCCCCCAGTCTCCGACACCAAACAGCACCTTCCACTCTCCCCGGATCAAATAAAGGTTGATGCCACGACCCCTGCCGTGGCTTCCTCATCTTAATTACAAACCCAGCATGTAGCCACACTCAGATAAGACAGCACAATCTCTAATTCAACCCCCGTCTAAACTTCCTTGACTATCGTGGTGGCACTCTACCACGATAGTCAAAACCCCTATCACTTACGTGGTAGACTCCTACCACGCCAGTCTAAACACCCGCCAATTACGTGGCAGACTTCCTCCACGTAAGTCTAACCACTTTTCACTAACGTGGTAGCTGCTTACCACGTAAGTCTACAATCCAAGTCCACTAATCACGGACTTTCAACACGACTCGCCAGCCCCTACCACAAGCCATCCTTTCCTATACCCGAAGCACACTTAATACACTTTCTCTCTTTACATCAACTTAAGCCCTCCACCACCCAGCCTTCTCCAGCCAACACCCATTCCGAGCCCAATCATCCCCAAACCCACGCGGTCTCTGAACGTGGCCATCTTTACAATCCAATGAGATATTTTGTCAGGATTATGATGAAATTTTCTATTGTAATTCTTGGCCAAATCGCTTAAATTTATAAGGAAAAATAAAGCGCAAGCGAATAAATTAAGGAGTGAAAGATGAGAGAGAACTTGAGCAATTACAGCGTGGTTTTAGAAGGGGTTTCCAAGAATTATGGAGATCAGCAGATTCTCAAGCAAGTGGATTTGCAGTTGGAGCAAGGGAAATTCTATACTTTGCTTGGACCTTCTGGCTGTGGCAAGACGACGATTTTGAATTTGATTGCAGGATTTACTGAAGCCTCAGAAGGTGTTATTTACCTGAACAATCAGCGGGTGAATGAGGTGCCGGCGAATCAACGGCAGGTGAATACGGTCTTTCAGAACTATTCCCTCTTCCCGCATTTGAATGTGTATGATAATGTCGCATTCGGTTTGGCGATTCAAGGTCGTCCTAAAGCCGAAATTCAAAAAGAAGTAGACCAGGCCTTGGCGATGGTGGAATTATCAGGTTTCCAAAAGCGTCCGATTGAAGCCTTGTCTGGTGGACAACAGCAACGCGTAGCGATTGCTCGAGCGATTGTGAATAAGCCGGATGTGCTCTTGCTGGATGAGCCCTTCTCGGCCTTAGATATGAAATTGCGCAAGGCTATGCAGGTGGAGTTGCGGGAGTTGCAACAAAGCCTTGGTATTACCTTCGTATTTGTCACCCATGACCAAGAGGAAGCTCTGGCCATGTCGGATTGGATCTTCGTCATGGAAGCGGGTCGGATTGTGCAATCTGGCTTACCAACGGATATTTATGATGAGCCGGTCAATCGTTATGTGGCTGAATTTATTGGCGAGTCCAATATTCTTCCGGCAACCATGGTAGCTGATTATGAAGTCAATTTCGCTGGGCAAACTTTTGCCTGCTCGGATGCAGGGATTCCAGCCGGCGAGTCTGTTGAAGTGGTTATCCGTCCCGAGGACTTGCAGGTGACTGAGCCTGGCCAAGGCGTCGTGGATGCGACCGTGGAGACCGTGCTTTTCCGAGGGGTATTTAATGAGCTGATCGCGGTCGATGCCCAGGATTACCGCTGGAAAGTGCATACAACAGCGCGGGTTGAGCCAGAAGACTTTATTGGCTTAAATATTGGACCACATGATATTCATGTTATGCGCTTTAATGAGAGTGAGGAAGCCTTCGACGCGCGGATTGAGCAGTATAGCGTGGGAGGTGAGTCTGATGAATAAGTCATACCAACGCTTGTCTGTGCCTTACTATCTTTGGCTAATTGTCTTTGTTGTCGGGCCTATCCTACTTTTGGTATATCAGTCATTTTTTGATATTCATGGGAATGTGACATTAGGTAATTACATCAAGTACTTCACCAGTTGGAATTACATGCAGATGACTTTGAATTCCTTCTTATTTGCCTTCTTAATTACCTTGTTAACGCTGGTTGTGGCCTACCCCTTCGCGTATTTCATGACCCGCTCCAAACGTAAGGATTTGTGGCTTTTATTGGTCATACTGCCAGCTTGGGTAAATCTTTTGCTCAAAGCTTATGCCTTTATCGGCATCCTTTCCAAAGATGGCTGGATTGCAAGCACGCTGGCTTCACTTGGATTTTTCGAAGAGGGCTTTCTCTTTAGTAATACGGCTTTTATCTTTGTCGCAGCTTATGTGGAGTTGCCCTTTATGATTCAGCCCTTGTATCAGGCTTTGGATGCGATTCCCGAGCGCTATATTATTGCTAGCCAAGACTTGGGTGCTTCTGCTTGGCAGACTTTCCACCGGATTATCTGGCCCCTATCCATGGACGGCGTTCGCTCAGGTGTGCAGACGGTCTTTATTCCGTCGCTCTCGATGTTTCTTATTACCCGCCTTATTGGAGGAAATCGCATCATTACACTCGGTACGGCGGTTGAACAGCATTACCTTGTCACCCAAGACTGGGGGATGGGTTCGACGATAGGGGTTATCTTGGTGCTCTTGATGTTCCTCATCATGAACCTTACCAAAGACCGCAAGAAAGGGGTGGCCTAATATGCAACGCTCAAATT
The DNA here is from genome assembly GCF_003546865.1 of Suicoccus acidiformans. Classification (GTDB taxonomy): domain Bacteria; phylum Bacillota; class Bacilli; order Lactobacillales; family Aerococcaceae; genus Suicoccus; species Suicoccus acidiformans. Next base: position 933,129 of record NZ_CP023434.1, on the reverse strand, counting down.
CCCTCCTGGCAAAAATATACCTAGTGCTAATCTTCCTTATTTTATACGCACCGATAGTGTATTTAATTGTCTATTCCTTTAACTCGGGTGGCACGATGAATGAGTTTACCGGCTTTACCATGGAGCATTACCAGAATCTTTTCGCCGATAAGCGCTTGCTGTCAATTGTCTTAGATACACTTCTCGTGGCACTTCTATCAGCCTTTGTGGCGACTGTGATTGGCACTGCCGGTGCAATTTACATCTATTCCGTTCGTCGTCCAAAACAAAGAGAACACTTAATGTCTGGAAATAACTTATTAATGGTTATGCCTGACGTTATTATTGGGGCATCCTTTTTGATTCTCTTTACTTATATCTTGCCCGTACCTTTAGGTTTCTGGTCCGTCTTATTGTCACATATTGCCTTTAATATACCGATTGTTGTCTTGATGGTCCTACCGCGTTTATATGCTATGAACCCTTCCATGCTCTTGGCTGCAGAAGATTTAGGGGCATCGTTTGGACAAATCTTAGACCGCGTTATTTTGCCGAATATCTCTTCTGGGATTCTAACGGGCTTCTTCATGGCCTTGACCTATTCCCTAGACGACTTCGCCGTGACTTTCTTTGTCACCGGAGGTGGCTTTACCACCTTGGCTGTTGAAGTTTATTCCCGGGCTCGTCGCGGGGTATCCCTAGAAATCAACGCCCTTAGCACACTCATGTTCCTTCTGTCACTGGTTCTGGTTGTCCTATATTACAGCATTCAAATGCGGGATGCCCGGTCAAATAAAGGAGGTCGCAGCCATGCGTAAATTACTTCAAGCCACAGGAATAATCCTTGTCGCAAGTGCCCTCCTCTTGCTTATGCAAAAGTGGTTAATGCCCACCGCTGCGCCGGTTGCCGGAGCGAACAATACGATTTACTTTTATAACTGGGGGGATTATATCGATCCAGACATTCTCGCCCAATTTGAAGAAGAGACAGGTTACCGCGTCGTGTATGAAACCTTTGACTCCAATGAAGCCATGATGACCAAAGTCGCCCAAGGCGGAACCCCATACGACTTAATCGTTCCGTCAGAATACACCATCGAGATGATGCGCGACGAAGGCCTACTCATGCCCCTAGACCATAGCAAAATAGTTGGCCTTGAAAACCTAGATCCTCGCTTTATGGACCAAGCTTTCGACCCAGGCAACGAGTACTCCATCCCCTACTTCTGGGGGACCCTAGGCATTATTTATGACACACGCAAATATAGCCCAGAAGACGTAGCCCAATGGCGCAATCTCTGGGAACCTAAATTCAAAAATGATATTCTCATTTACGACGGCGCCCGTGAAAGCCTAGGCATCGGTCTTTTGGCAAATGGACATTCCCTAAACACCAAAGACGACGCAATCTTACACAAAGTAGCCCGCGATTTAACTGGCTTTATGGCTAACGTCAAAGGCATTCTTGCTGACGAAATCAAGATGTACCTCGTCCAAGAAGAAGTTGGTGTAGGAATCACCTTCTCGGGTGAAGCCGCCATGGCCTTGGAGGAAAACGAAAACCTAGCCTACCACCTACCAGCTGAAGGTAGCAATATTTGGTTCGATAACCTAGCCATTCCAGCCAGCGCCCAAAACCCAGAAGGCGCCTACGCTTTAATCAACTACCTACTAGAACCTGAAATTGCCGCCCAAAATGCCGACTACATTTGGTATTCTAGCCCGAATCAAGCTGCTTACGACCTTATCGATCCCAAAGCACGCGAAGACGAAATGCTGTACCCAGACGACGAAGAAATCGCCCGACTGGAAGCCTTTCAAGATTTAGGCCAAGAGACGACCATCTTATACAATGATTTATTCCTAGAATTGAAATTAGCGCCTTAGCAGCACTAACAGTTAACTTGCACCAAACCAGGTGCTAACATCAATAATGCCTCACCCTTTAAGTGTCTGTCACCAAGGGTGAGGCTTTTTAGCTTTCACTGGCAGCCAAGGATTTCTGAACCCGGATTCCGTGGGAAACAATCTCCACGAAATGATTTCTGGCAATTATTCCGTCGGGAAACTTCTCCACGGAATTTTACGCCATTTCGATTCCGACGGACAACTTTCCCACGGAATTGCGTCACTTTTATTATGCAAATAGCAGCAACAATAGTCGGTGCTTCTGCGTGAATTCGCGCATGCATTTGGCGAACTAGTATTATAAATGTATGAAAGCTTGTTAAGTGCCAAAGGCGATTATTGTCGCAAGGTGGCAACTTATCTAGCAGAAATAACAAAGGTTCTCAATTTTTTGAACAAAGTATGAAAATTATTAGATAAATGCTGTTTATTGAGTCATTTTGCTGTCAATTTCTATTGATGTCGAGTATACTGGTATTACCGTTTAAGAAAACGTATTTATTTAGGAGGAGATTTGTATGAAGAAATCTTTGAAACAATTGTTAGCTTTATCATTGAGTGCGTCCGTATTGGTTAGCGCAGCTCCAGTCGCTTTCGCCGAGAGTGCTAGCGCAGACGTAGAGTCTGCCCAAGAAGAAGCTGCTAGCGAGGCGGCAGATGCCAGCGTTGCTTCTGAACAGGCTGAAAGCGTTGCAAGCGATGCAGAATCTGTAGAAGCGGATGCTGATTCAGCGGCTGAAGATGCAGAAAAAGCGGAAGCAGAAGCTGAGGCTGAAGCAAAAGTTGCTCAAGAAGCGGCGACTTTAGAAGAAGCTGAAGTAAGTGCTGCCCAAGCTGGTGTAGATGCTGCGGTTAAACAAATCAAAGCTGACTATCCTGAAGCAGCCTTTGACAAGATTGATGTCGTTTACGACCGTGAAGAAGATCTATACGAAATCACAGTCGAAGCTTTCACTGCTGAAGAAGACGTAACATACGAAGTTGTATGGCAAAATGGTTCTGCAGTCGAAAGTGGCTATGACCAAAACCTATTCAACACAGGCGGCGGTGAAGCACAAGACGCAGAAGAAGCTGCTAGCGAAGAAGAAGAAGCCGTTTCAGCTGAATCTGTAGCAGAATCCACAGAAGAAGCAGCTGAAACAGACGCTAGCGTTACAGAAGCTGACGTTGCTGAAGCTGAAGCTGACGCAGCAGCTGCCGATGCAGTTGCAGATTCTGACGAGCGCCCTGCTCTTGACTTAGACAAATTAGTTTCACTTGATGAAGCAACAGCTACCGCTTTAGAAACAGCTCCAGAAAGCCAAGCAATCCGCTGGACACTAGTTGCGGACGCAACAGACTTCTGGGATAACTTCCAAGCAGAAGAAAACGTAGAACGCGGCCCAGTTTGGACTGTCGAATTAGGCGGCGAAGCTGACACTGACCCAACTGCCGAAGTAAACATCAATGCAGTAACTGGCGAAGTGATCGAATCAGAAAGCGAACAAGCAAAAGAAAGTGCTGAATCTGTCGCTGAAGAAAGCGCAGAAGAAGAAGCAGCTTCAAACTAAGCCTAAATTCCTAATACATGTTAGTACCAATACGAACCACGGTAGCCGCCGTGGTTTCTTTGTGTGAATTGACGGGTTTGTGCTGAGTGCGAAAAGATTGGGAGTGTGCAGGAAGCAATTGCTCATTCGCTGGATATGGAATTGAGCATTCTGACTTGCGTGGTGGAAATTACCACATAAGTCAAAGGAGGGTTGACTAGCGTGGTACAAGTCTACCACGTAACTCATACCTCGTCTGACTAGCGTGGTGCAAGCCTACCACGTAAGTGAAAGCGGTGTGACTAGCGTGGTACAGCTCTACCACGTTAGTCAAGGAAGGTCAAACCCAAATTTGTAGCACCTTCTACGCTTTGGTACCAACTGTGGTGCGAAACCTTGTTTGCATCTTAGATAAGGAAGCCACGGCTTTCCCCGTGGCATCAACCTTTATTTGATCCGGAGAGAGTGCTTGGCTTTTGTAGGTGTTCCTAACGCTGTAAGTGTAACCTATTTGCTCTGAATTAGTGCTGAGAGGAAAAAATTGCAGCTCTGTTTGTTGGTCTGAACCGTTTTTTTCCTATCTGTCTCGAGAACTGACTTGCGTGGTAGAATTTACCACGTTAGTCAAGGAAGGTCAAACCCAAGTTTGTAACACCTTCTACGCTTTGGTACCAACTGTGGTGCGAAACCCTGTTTGCATTTTAGATAAGGAAGCCACGGCTGCCCGTGGCATCAACCTTTATTTGATCCGGAGAGAGCGCTTGGCTTTTGCAGATGCTCCTGACGCTGTAGTGTAACCTATTTGCTCTGAATTAGTGCTGAGAGAAAAAACTTGCAGCTCTGTTTGTTGGTATGAACCGTTTTTTCCTATCTGTCTCGAGAAGTGACTTGCGTGGTAGAATTTACCACGTAAGTCAAATACCTCTGGACTAGCGTGGTGCAAGTCTACCACGTAACTCATACCTCGTCTGACTAGCGTGGTGCAAGCCTACCACGTAAGTGAAAGCGGTGTTGACTATCGTGGTACAACTCCACCACGATAGTCAAAGTAGGTCAAACTCAAATTTGTAGCACCTTCTTCGCTTTGGTACCAACTACGGTGCGAAACCCTGTTTGCATTTTAGATAAGGAAGCCACGGCTTACCGTGGCATCAACCTTTATTTGATCCGGAGAGAGAGTTTGGCTTTTGTAGGTGCTCCTGACGCTGTAAGTGTAACCTATTTGCTCTGAATTAGTGCTGAGAGGAAAAACTTGCAGCTCTGTTTGTTGGTATGGGTCCATTATATGTTCGAGGATTTACACACCGTCTCACCAACCATACAAGTAACTTGCATACACACTGGCTCATAAGCCTAACTACCATACTGAGCACTAGCATCACACTTTTTTGCTAAATATAAATGCCGAGGCATATTGCTAGCAATTTAGCTAGGTGCTTTTCAGTATAGGTACAGGTTACTTAGGTATTATGTGGAGGAATGGTTATGAGAAAGCTTAGAAAGGTATTGCTCAGTTCCAATGCGGCGCTGTTGTTCGCAGCTAACGCAGGAGTTGTCGTATTTGCAGAAGAAAGTACTGCGGAAGAAGCAGCGTCTGAAGTCGTATAGTCTGTGGATTCAGCAGCATAATCTTTAGCTCCAGACGCATTAGATGTGGTAAAGTCCGCTAGTGAAAAAGTGGCTGAAGAGGTTGCTTTTGAAGTGGTGTCTGATGTGATAAATCAAGATGAGGAAGTGATTGGCACGGCGACTTTCCAAGAAGACGCCGATGGTGTTGTCACTCTTCACTTACAAGTTGAAAGCTTGCCTGAAGGGGAATTCGGTACGCATATTCATGAAGTTGGCTTAGCAACACCACCAACTTTTGAAGATGCTGGTTCGCACTTTAATCCAACGAATGTGGAACATGGAAGTGAGTCAGAATCTGGGCCACATTTAGGCGATTTGCCTAACTTAGTTGTTGGTGCGGATGGCAAGGTTGATGAAACCTTTGAAATCCCTGGCGTGACGCTTGACCCAGATGGGGAGCATACGCTCAATTCCTTAGATGGTAGCAGTTTAATCATCCACACTGAAGCGTATGATTATGTAAGTCAGCCGACTGGAGATGCTGGTGATCGTCAAGCAGCTGCCGTAATTTTCGCTCCCCAAGAAGGTAGCGAACATATTATCAGACTGATGATGAGCAAGTAAGTGACGATTCAGAAGATGAAGCTACCGACTCTGAAGCAGAAGCAACAAACACCGAATATTTTTAACCAGTCCTTAGCGGGCTGGTTTTTGTTTTGTCAACGTTTACTACGAATAAAAACATTGACAAAAGTGTCACAATAGTGGTAAATTGATTAAGCTTTTAGAAAAAATACAGAAAGGTTAATCGGATAGCGCCAGACCTCATTGAGGTGACGAGGATTGAGTCAATCGAAATTTCGGCGGATGGCTCAGGGTTTGTGCAGTCCACAAAAGCAGGCAAAACAGCAGCGCAAGTTGCTCGACAAATTCTGCTTTACGCACCTAAAAGCGAAATTTTATTTCGTAAAGGAGACAATTGAATATGTGTGGAATTGTTGGATTTGTTGGAAACGGACCGGTCCAGAAAGTTCTGGTGGATGGTTTAGCGAAGTTGGAGTACCGCGGTTACGATTCGGCCGGGATCTACATTATGGACACCGATGGCCAAGACGCCCTCTTCAAAACAGAAGGACGAATTGCTGACTTGGACCAATTGGTAGACTATGATTTACCAGCTATGATGGGCATCGGCCACACACGTTGGGCCACCCATGGTGAGAAAGCAACCCGGAACGCTCATCCGCATCAATCAGCAAGCGGCCGCTTTACGCTCGTTCATAACGGAGTGATTGAAAACTATGAAGCGCTCAAAGCGGAATACCTCCAAGACTACCCTTTCCAATCGGAAACTGATACCGAGGTGCTTGTTGCATTAGTCGATTTTTTGGCTAAGGAGAAAGGCTTAAGTGGTGAGGATGCCTTCTATCAAATGCTCGCGCTTGTGCAAGGTTCTTACGCGATTGCTCTAGTAGACAATCACACACCAGATCGCCTGTATGGTGCGAAACATAAGAGCCCCCTACTTCTGGCCATCGGTGACGGCTTTAATGGACTCGTATCCGATGCTATGGCAATGATTGCCTACACTGACCAATACGTGGAGTTGCAAGACGGCGAAGTTCTCATACTTGAAGCCGATCAAGTACACATCACCACCTTGGACAAAAAGCCTATCGAACGTGCCCCTTACACCGCGGAATTAGACGCCCAAGATTTAGAGAAAGGCACTTATCCTTTCTACATGCTCAAGGAAATTGATGAGCAACCTGCCGTCTTGCGTACTTTGATTAACGCCTATATCCAAGATGGCGCGTATCATATCGACGCAGACTTATTGCAAGCCATCCAAGCAGCTGATCACCTCTATATCATCGCATGTGGTACCAGCTATAATGCCGGCTGGATTGGCAAGAAACTCTTAGAAAACTGGGCAAATATCCCAACCGATGTTTACTTAGCCAGCGAATTTGCCTATGACATGCCCCTATTAAGTGCACGCCCCTTCTTCATTTTCCTAAGTCAAAGCGGTGAAACGGCAGACAGTCGCCAAGCCTTAGTTGAAGTGAACTGTATGGGTGCCCCATCCTTGACCATTACCAATGTGAAAGGTTCGACCCTATCGCGGGAAGCAAGTTACACCCTACTCCTGCATGCAGGCCCAGAAATTGCGGTCGCTTCTACGAAAGCTTACACCGCACAAATTAGCGTCATGGCCCTACTAGCTGCAGCCCTTGGTAATATTCCAATCCAAGAGATTGCCCGAGACCTCGGCATCGTGGCAAGCACCATGGAATCCATCCTTGCTGAGAAGTCTAGGATTCAAGGCTGGGCCGACAGCAATTTAATGGAAACACGCAATGCCTTCTACATCGGACGGACCAGTGACTACTACGTCTCCATGGAAGCCGCGTTGAAACTCAAAGAAATTTCCTATATCCAAACTGAAGCCTTCGCTGCCGGTGAATTAAAGCACGGTACCATTGCCCTGATCGAAGAAGGCACACCTGTCCTCGCTTTAATTACAGATCCAGTAACCGGTAGCCATACCCGTGGGAATCTCGAAGAAACGAAAGCCCGCGGCGCCCAAACGATGGTTATCAGCATGGAAGACACCGCACGCGACGGCGACGACTTCGTCATCCAAAGCGTTCGCAGCGAACTGCGTCCTTTGGTAAGTGTAGTTGTGACGCAATTAATTGCTTACTACACAGCCCTTGGCCGGGGGCTAGATGTTGATAAGCCGCGCAACTTGGCCAAAAGTGTAACTGTCGAATAATAAATATTCCCGTAAGGTGGACAATACACACCTTGCGGGATTTTTGGGCTTGATAAATTAAAAGCTAAATAGTATGAATTGTGCTTATTATTATTCTAAAGAACATTATGGTACAATAGAAGAAATCTAAAGAAAGAAGGCGATATGATGAAACGATTATTTAAATTACTCTTGGCGCTATTGCTCGCGCTAAATGTTGGCGTGCCCCTGGCGTCTGCCCAAGCACCCTCGGATTTAAACTTAACTCTCAGCTCCGAACCGCCATCACTAGATCCCGGCGTCACCAATGACAGTACGTCTGTAGCCATCTTGCACAATGTGTTTGAAGGCTTGACGAATAATGTGGACGGCGAAGTAGAGCCTGGCGTAGCCGAAAGCTGGGAGATTAGCGAGGACGGCTTAGTATACACCTTCCACTTAAGAGATAATGTAGTTTGGTCCAATGGTGACCCTGTTACTGCCCACGACTTTGAATATTCATGGAAACGAGTCTTAAATCCGGACACTGCTGCCCAAAATTCAACCGTCCTGCATATTATTCAAGGCGCTGAAGCGTATAATACCGGCGAAGGGACGGCTGATGAAGTAGGCATTAAGGCAATAGATGATTATACGCTGGAAGTAACCCTTGAGCACCCAGCACCTTACTTTATCGAATTACCAGGCTACTATACCTTACTCCCAGTACACCAAGCCACCGTCGAAGCGAGTGACGCATGGGCTACTGAAGCCGGAGATGGCTACGTATCCAACGGGCCTTACATCCTAAGCGAGTGGAATCACAACAGTGACTTAACCCTCAGCCGCAATGATGCCTATTGGGATAATGCTAATACGACAATTGACAGTGCCTTCATTCAAATTATCGAATCAGAAGCCACCCAGAATGCGGAGTATCAAGCAGGTAATCTCAGCTACTTAGGCGCTCCTTTCGGTAGCGTGTCACTCGACTCCGTGGATTTATACCGAGCGAATGGTGAACTACAAGCCAACCCTTATTCTGCTATCTACTGGTATAAAGTTAACACCACCGATGAAATCATGCAGAATGCGAACATTCGCAAAGCTCTAGCCTTAGCCATCAACCGCCAAGAGCTCATCGATAACATTCTCAAAAGCGAGCAAATCCCAGCTATGTCACTCGTTCCACCCGTGGTCAAAGGCTTCGAAGAGAAACATGACTATTTCCAAGACGCTGACTTTGAGCAAGCTCGCCAATACCTTGCCCAAGGCCTGGAAGAGTTAGGTATGAGCGATCCAAGTGAACTAACCATTAATCTATCCATTAACGACAGTGAAGCCCATTCAGCAGTGGCCCAATTTATTCAAGCCGGCTGGACAACCGAACTCGGCATTAATACCAATATAGATAGTACAGAGTGGCAAGTCTACTTAGACAAAGTGTCTAATTTAGATTACCAAGTCGCACGACTCGGTTGGATTGGTGCCTATAACGATGCAACCATCTTCCTCAATCAATACCGTGCCGTTGATACCGGCAATAATGACACCGGTTGGGAGAATCCAGACTTTACCCGTTTAATGAACGAATCCGACCAAGAACAAGATGACGCCCAACGTATTCAACTCATGAAAGACGCTGAAGCCGTCATGATGGAAGATATGCCCGTCATCCCACTCTACTTCTACTCCAACGACTTCGTCACCCAAGCAGGCTACGAAAATCTTGAACCCAATGCATTCGGCTACATTCAACTCAAACACGTTACCTTAGCAGACTAAACACGAACCCCCAAGCACGATTGAACTGCCCTCTGTCTACTTGACAGGGGGCAGTTCATTAAGATGCCTGGGGGGTTATTATATATAGGGAAGCCAACTCGTTCAAAAAACTAACCACTCATCTTAAAGCGAAAATTCGCCTACTCACTAAAACCAACTCATTCGCCACAAATAGCCCAATCATCGCCACTTGCAGCACAAGGCCAATCCCACTATTAACTAACAAAACTCCGCCTAATGATGAGCCAAGCATAATTGACACATCATAGACCGCTGCTTGAATCGCATTGACGATGGCAGTAGCCGAAGCGGGCACTTGGCGTGAAGCTAAAGTTTGAAAGAGCGTCGTCAGAGGACCAAAGCCCATGCCCCAAAGAATGAAAGCGCCATGCCACAAGCTCGAAGCTCCTTCGACAAAGAAGAACACCAGAAAAGCAATAATCGAAGCGGTGATTACGCCCAAGGTCACCCATTGCAGATGACTGTCAATATATTTTGCCGTGATAAAGACTGCCAGTAGCGAGCCGAAGCCGAACAGCGACTGGGCTAAGGTAATCCCGCCCGAATAAGCGAATGTTTCCAGCATATTGGCCTGATACGTATACACTGAATAATTGGCATACACCACTAAAGCAACTAACATCATCACTAACCAAACCGACCCATGACCTAGAACAGTCGATAGCGAATTCTCCGCCGTTCGCTCATCTCCCGGAGTATTCGGCATCCAGAAATACACCCCTAAGCTCAAAACTAAGAACAGAAGCGCCACGAATGCCATCTCCACCCGCCAAATCGCAAACTGAGCAATACTCGTCATCAAAGGCAAGCCCACACTAATGCCCAAGGTAGCACCAGATAAGGCAATGACCACAGCTCGACCATGATGCTCCGCGTGCACTAATTTCATTACAAAAGCAGAAATCATCGGCCATAAAGCCCCCGCCGCCGTACCACCAATTAAACGACCCATAATTAAAGTCGGATAACTTGCGCTAAAAGCAATCAACACATTTCCAAGAAAATAAAAAGCTATAATACCAAGCAACAAACGCTTACGATTCCAAGAAACTGTCCACATTGAAACAGGAATCGTCACCAAGGCAGCTGCCACCGAATAATAGCCAACCAAATTTCCCGCCTGCAATTCAGAAATACCCAAATCACTCACTAAATTGGGAATAATCCCAGAAATCGTCATCTCAGATACAATTGCCATAAACGTCATACACGCCATCAACAATAATAGCACCATTGGCAATTCTTCTTTAGAATGCTCCATGCACACAACCCCCTCAAACCCAAAATTATGCTCCTATTGTAACGAATAATTATCAGAAATAATAGACCCATTCCAGCCAATAGCCAAATGCATTTATCTATCCCTATACTTTGCCCTATTCCCTGCCTACTATGCTTCTGCAATGTTTCGTATAAAAGTGTGTTTGCTGGTGCAAAAGATGCTTCTGCCAGATGACTTTGTGCGTCACTGACATACATCCCCGAAGCTTCTGGTTGTGAATATAGGATATAAAAATAACCTATACTAAGTATTAGTACAGGTATACTCTTACATATTAAATGGATTGATTCACTCTACTTAGATGCTATTCAACAAAGGTAGATATATAGTGAACTTAGTCACCTATTTGTGAAAATTAAAAAACGTCACATGAATATCATGTTAACATTGTAGTTAGCACAACAAACAATGGAAGGATGAAATCACATGACTTACATATATGTTAGCCCAAAAGAACAAGTAGGCAAACATCTAACTTACGGTGAGCGCTGTAAGATTGAAGCGTCGTTGTAGATTCTGGATTTATTTCAATGCATACTAATTCTCAAACGTTTAAAGTTATCGTCTTTGTAGATTCAGGCCCTGGAAACTTGTAGCGCATCATACGTTTACTTTAGAGATAGTGTAACGTCGTACACTAAGATACGTCTTGCTTTCAGGGTATTTACCTAAAAGGCTAAAAAGGCTAATCTCAACATTCAACAAAAAAAGCAGAACGACTTATTATCTGAACTGCCCCCTGTCAAGTAGACAGGCAAATAAACAAATTATTTTGTGCCATGCGTGAGTGTTCTCGCATGGTTTTTCTTATACTGGAATTTTGAGCCCCATAGCTAAAGTCACTCGCTCATTATTGTAGAAATCAATATAGCGTGCAATATCTGCTTCGAGTGCTTCAAAACTGTCATAAGTATTCAGTCGGTACATCTCAGCCTTTATGATGCCCCAGAAGTTCTCCATCGGCCCATTATCTATACACTTTCCAACTCTTGACATACTTTGGATTAATCCATGCTCATCCACAAATTTTTTAAAGAAGTAAGAAGTATATTGGAACCCTCGATCACTATGAAACAGGGTTTCGCCAGAAATGATTTCATCCTCAATTTGGACAACTGTATCTTCGACCAACTGATTATTGTTACGCTTCGATAGCTTGTGGGCAATGATTTTGTTGTCCCCATAATCTAAGATGGCGCTCAAATAAGCCTTGCAATTTTCCCCATATTTAAATTCGGTAATATCTGTCAAAAGCACTTGTCTAGGTTCATAATCCTTATCAAATTGGCGATCCAACACATTGTCAGCCACATGTTGGGGCTTGCTTGGTTTATACTGGTATCGTTTGCGCCGGATGACCGCTTGCAATCCCATGAGTTTCATTAAGCGATAAACACACTTATGATTGACCTTAGCGTCTTTATAATAATTAAGATAGATGGTTATCCGACGATAACCATAAATCCCATTATAGTTGTCATAGACTTCTTGGATTTGTTCCATTAGCCATTCTAGGCGCAACTGGGAGGGCGATGGTTCGCGTTTTAACCATTTATAGTATGCCGAACGGCTGACTCCCAGAGCCTCGCACAGATAGGTTATTTTATATCCTTCTTGCTTAAGTTTCTCAATCGCCTTGAATTCCGCTTGGTATTTTGTTCTTGTAACATCAACTCTCTTTCCACTTCTTGCAATTTTTTTAAGACAGCGTTCTCCGTTTCTAAATACTCATTACGAGCTTTTAAAGCAGCGTTTTCTGTTTTAAGCTTCTCTTCTTCTGTTTGAATGCTTTCTGGCTTTCTTCGGCCTCTGCCATCTATCAGGCCATCTGGCCCATGTTTTTGATACTTCTGGACCCATGAATAGACATTGTTGTAGGATACGTCGTATTTCTCAGCAGTTTCTCTATAGGACATCCCGGTCTCTAGATAATCTTTGACAATCTCAATTTTTTCTTCTTGTGTTTTCTTCTGGCTTTTCATTGTATACACCTCGGGTTTAGGAACAACGTCCTTATTTTCTTCTCCTTTAGTATACTTGATAATCCAGTTTTTTACAGTGCTGTGGGAAGGTATATTGTATTTTAGAGCGAGTTGTCTGATAGGTTCTTGATGATCAAGATACTCTTCAACAACAGCTAACTTGAAGTCATGACTGTAATGATTATTGGAGGTCTTAGTTTGGATACCAGAATAGCCATGGCTTCTATATTTAGTGACGTAATTAGAAAACGTTTGCTTGGATAAAAGTAGTCCATATTCTTCTCTCAACGTTCTGTAGGATATACCGTCCTCTAAATATAAACGAATATATTTCTCTAGTTCACTATCTGAATATTTTCTGTTTGAACGCATAAAGCTCCCCCTTAAGTAGATTTACTTTTTTAAGTGTCTACTTTAGGGGGAGCATATCAATCCGAATCAGTCTGCTTATTTTGCCGAAATAGAGAAATAAAAAAATGAGCCAATGAAACAAAAACAATTGCACCCAAGGTGTCTAAAAGTACATCCTCGATACACCCTGAGCGATTAAGGGTTGATACTTGATGTAATTCATCGAAAGAAGCCAGCCCAAAGGTCAAGGTAATCGCCACACCATATAAAATTATGGCGTGGTTAATATACGGTCTAAGAAAAAAGTAAATCATCAACCCCAGAAACCCAAAATTTATAAAGTGTGCACCTTTACGAATAAAGAACTCAAGTAGACTATAGTAACCCATACTCTCCATTGATATGACTTCATTTCCATATGAGAATTGAATCCTGTTGAAAAACCCACTTAAGGGCTGGTTCGGCAAAAGACGCTGCAGTATAGGAATCAAAGTCTGATCCTCGTAAGGCATCCTCGAAGATTAAAATAAAGCTATACTGATCATAACAATTCCTATGAAGAATATTATTGATCGCGTTTGTCTGGACAAAGAGCATTCCACCTCAACGTAAAACTAAAGAAAAATAAAAACACCCACTTTCCTAATTATCGCCTATATCCAAAGTTAAATGTTTAAAATAATACCCGATATACACGGTAAAACATTACAAAATTTCTTCATTTCCTCATAACCTATAAGATTATCCCCGCGTATGCGGGAAAGACGACCAAGAGTCCCCCCTCAGCTTTTTATGTTATCAGGATTGGACATAAAAAATAGCCGACCTTAAGTCGACTTAGATAATATATTCTTTCAACACTTCATCTGGTATTTCCGGCTCAGTACATTCTTTTAAGCCGATTCCATGCTCTTTTTTATAAAATTCTTCATCCATCCGATTGGCTTTCTCAAGAGCTTTAGCTATGTTTTCGAGTGCTTTACGTACTTTTTTTAATTCATCTAATAAACGCCTGTCCATTAAATCCCCCACTTTCACGTTAGTAGCACCGAGATACAGCCTTCAAGGCCTGTCACCACCTTTCTGCTTTTTAAAGAGAGGCTCAACTCTGCAAACTTTTTCGGGTGATACATAAAGACGTATCATCGGCTCAAGCTCGCCAACTAAACAAAAATTCCGTTGGTCATCCACATAAAGATGATAAACCCAAACCATTACATCACCTCCTAATTTAAGGCATAAAAATAGCACTCTCTCCCAATAGAGTGAGTGCTATTTCAAATAAGTGCTAAGTTCTCCAGTATAGTCTTTAATAATTTCCCATTTTCCACCTTCAGATGAACCGTCAAGAGGAGCTGGATTAATGATTTCGTATAAATAATCTTCCTCAGAATCGTCGACGACTCGAATCATATCCGTTCCATCAACTCCAACAACGCTGTATATTTTGCCATTGGTTAAGCTATCGACACCAAAACTTTCTCCAACATACCTCACTAAAGCTATAACTGTCATATCCTCGTATGAATTAGTTTCTGATTGATAAACAGAAATTACCATTTCTTGTCACCTCGATGCTTTAAATTTATCTGTCTTTGGTAGTTTTCACCTTCCAAATCTTACCAGTGAACATCAAAAATATATTTATCTGGATCACCCCCGCGTATGCGGGAAAGACTGTACAGCTATTAAATTAGTAGAGTCGTTTTCAGGATCACCCCCGCGTATGCGGGAAAGACTTAAAGCAAGCGATGACTGGACCGGCGAACGTGGGATCACCCCCGCGTATGCGGGAAAGACGAAAATCGTTATGCGTTACAGGATGGTTTTTTGGGATCACCCCCGCGTATGCGGGAAAGACGAGCATAGGTGTAAGTTCGTTCAATGTTGTTTGGGATCACCCCCGCGTATGCGGGAAAGACAATCACTTTAGGATTTTATAGAAAGGAGTGGTGGGATCACCCCCGCGTATGCGGGAAAGACCATGGTCATCTTCCTTTTTAAGATATAATATAGGGATCACCCCCGCGTATGCGGGAAAGACGAGCATAGGTGTAAGTTCGTTCAATGTTGTTTGGGATCACCCCCGCGTATGCGGGAAAGACATTCCTTGGTAGTGATTCGATGAACCGCTTTGAGGATCACCCCCGCGTATGCGGGAAAGACGGGGCAAAGATGTATTTACTGTTCTAAATATCGGGATCACCCCCGCGTATGCGGGAAAGACACAGTGTTCAGGGATTGCTGAAAAACCCAGTCAGGATCACCCCCGCGTATGCGGGAAAGACATTAAAGGATCCCCTTAGCTAAGCGAATAAAGTTTGAATTTTTTGTGAAATTCATTCACTTTTGTCGAAAGCTCATAGATTAACCTAGCATCTTCCAAAGCCCGATGTGGCACATGCTTATCGATCCCATATGCTTCAAGTACCGTTTCAAGCTTGTAATTAGATAGAAACGGTTGCTCCCTTTTTACGTATTTCTGCATATCATAAATTGAATTAGTGAGTGGCTTATACGATAAACGCTTCAACACTTCGTTTATGAAAGATATGTCAAAAGCAATATTATAGCCTATAATAGCAAAATCTCCCAGAAAAGCAAGGAGAGACTCGATTGCTACATCGATTCTTTCGCCTTGTTCCAGCACTGATTCAGTTATCCCAGTTAAACGGGTAATTTCTGGCGGTAACTTCTTATCATAAGCTACGAATGAATGGAATTCGGCATGATTTGCGCCCTGAACCTTTACTGCAGCTATCTCAATTATTGAATGTTCCTTAGGGTTTAAACCGTCTGTTTCAATATCCAATACAACATAAGACATCGATTCTGACCTCTCAACTTTATTGGTATGCTTTTTAGCCTTGCGAAATTTGGCTGCATCACTAAACCCGCTGTTTAGCTTTGACTCTTCTACCTTGTATTCCTTCGGAATCATAATTAGTGGTATGCCGTCATAATCAATCGGTATACGTGTCGAGTTATGTGTTTCAAATTGATAGCCGATTTCATTTCTAGTAGCGTAGCTCATCGTTGCTTCACCAACCCCAGCGCTCTCTCTAACTCTTTGCCATAACTGCTCTCTTACTTTAGTATTGAAATTTCCAACATAAACACCTGTTGATATCTCCTGCATCCACTTAGTTAAATCCCCTTTGAGAGATGGCGGAACATTCTTCAAAGTTATAACAGTCAATGGCATCAAAGTTCACCTATACTATAATTCACACCATAGTCTACTAAGTGATCTTTATCATCCCACAAATTAATGGTATCTATATATAGCCTTTCATCATCTGGGATGTCTAGCAATGCCTGTAAATCTTTAACGATTCGCTTCATCATCTTGCCATCAACCATTGCATCTCTTACCTTCAATCGAGCAAATCTGCTGATATCATCGCCATCATCAATAGTAGATGTGATTTCAAAGGAAATAGGTATTGTTAACTCTGCTTTATATAAATCAGCTACGTCATAAACAAAAGATAAATCATGACCGGTATGAACGAAGCCCAAGCCAGGTGACATTCCTAAAGCTACAACGATACTGTGTACAACCCCATATAAAGCAACATTGCTTGCAGATAACGCTTGATTAATCGGATCACTCGCCTCAAAATCATCCGGATTGTATTCTCGGCCACTCCAAGGCACATCATATAACTTTGAATAATGCCGATAAACTTTACGAATTCTAGCACCTTCTCTCCCCCGTAATTGCTGCATCGTTAATTTAGAAACATTCTCTTTCGGGAATCGCATCTGATACATCAAACGTGCTACTTCTAATCTTGTTCGTGTGTTAGAAACCAGTTTAGCCTGTCTTTCGAGAAAGCGTGTTGATCGTGCTAAGGAACGTCCATGAGCATAATGCCTGACGCCTCTTTCACCAACCCAAACGATACTAGTTCCAGTGTCTCCAATTAATTCAATGGCTCTATGAGTAATGTCCGTTCCGGGACCTAATAGTAATACGCCAATCATGGCGGCTGGGAAACGCACAATTCCTTTACTATCGGCAAATGTAATTGCACTATCCTGACGATTAATCTTGGCATGTTCTATATAAATAAAGGACACGCGATCACCAATTCTTGGTAATTCTGGAATATTCGTCTTTCTGGCTCCTTTGAAATCAGACATCTTCTTTCACCGGTATAATTGTCATTAAGCCAAAACCATATGCCTTTTTCTGGCCCATACCGTTAATTAGCAGGTCTCTAAATTTATCTATATCCTGTACAATTAAATTGCCTTCATACGTTACTCGGCTGATTCTTAAGTCTCGACCATTATTCTTCTTCAAAGGTTCAAAACTACGTTCTGTAATTTGGAAATCATTGTCATCAACATAAAAGCCGTGTTTTACACTTCGATCCTTTAGAAATTTCATCTGATCTTCGATATTTACTAATGGAACGACACGCCCTCTTCTAGCGCCTTCGGTAGGCATTGAAACGACAGGATTCAAAGTTATCTTGAACCGTGCTTTCATTCCCTGCTCTATAGAATTTAAAAACATAGTATAATCTTTAGTCATGCCCGTACCAGGTACACCGTATCGTTCTAATTTCGAAATATCTGGCTTTACCTCGCTAATGATAAGTAATACAAACTCGCCATCTAATCGGTCTATGCGCCAAAGTTTACGGGAACGAACACCTTGCGATATTTCCTCGGAAAAACTATGTTCTACCCAATTATGATACGCACCCAAATGCATTAAATCACGTGTTTTCCTACGATTCTCATAATCGATTACCACTCTTGAAATATACACTGACTTCACCTCCTAAATAGCATCAAAAGCATCATGCTCTGTACTCGATAACTGAGTTTTAATCGGAGCAAAGACAGATCTACGAACTTCACCGCGGTAATCAAACATTCTGTTTTTCTGAGAGAATGACTTTACACGATCTTTTCGCATTGTTACGGGCCCCTCATTCGATAACTCTGCATCCATAAAAACCGTTACTTTATTACTATGTTTCTTCTGATAGCTCTTATGAGCTTGCCAGGGAATTTCTTCAATAGCTTGGATGATATCTTTATCGATGACACCTAAGAAATAATCATACGTCAACGGTAATGAGCGACGTCCTAAATATCCCTGGAAATAGGGATGCTTTAAAGCTTCAGCAATTTCTGTTATCCAAGCATCTGTTGGATGATTAATCGCTACAATAAATACCGCATCCTCAAGATAATATCGATTTGTAACGTACGTTCGTTCAAATGAACCATTCGCCTTAGTTTTGGCGGCGGTATGGTAATCATGAAGTCGTCTACCTGGCTGATCTACACGTACAGCGATTTTCAGTTCATTGAGCTTATGAATCAGCTCATCATCACGCCGATACCCTAAACTCGCCCCGATTAAACCGATAATAGCACTTTTCGTAGGATGGGTATCCGTATCTCTTGTCTCAAAGCTTGAACTTGACCCCCAGGCTTGCATTGGTCCTGCGAATTTTAGAAGAATCGTTTTCATAAGTCTCATCCTAATCTTCTATAATCAATTGTGTTAAATCATTACCTAACTGCTCAGTCAACGTCGATAAGCTTGCCAGCTCACTTGCAGAAATCTTGTTAGCCTCTAAATCTACCATACTTACATAATTAGCCGTGAGTGGTTCTTTAACAAACTTATGCGCTTTATCCGCTTCTTCAAATAGTTTCATGACAGATTCTACAACGTTACCGTGATTAGATTTTACTGGTGTTTCAAAGGCTGTTACTAAATTCACTGGCCGATCATCTCTCAGCGTCACAAGAATTAAATCAGGAATCGTTTGGTTAGCGTAAGAATTCACTTTTCCAGTGGGCATGGAATTAGAGAAAGCCTCTACAAATAACTTCAAAGCATTAATGACAGATTCTTTCGACTCTAATTGTTGCATAAGCTCATGTACAGCAACATTGCCGTATCGATATAAAGTCGATGAGTTGAATTCAAGTGTGCCCAACATCCCTGCCCCTGCATTATCCTCTGGAGCTAAATCATCCACTGCAGTATAGAAATCAAATTCAGTTTGCACAGCATGCGTAGAGATGGCATGGGCAATTTGTGAAGAGGCATCCTCGTTTAAAGACGGATCGTCTGCTACCATGCGTCCGAATAATGCAATATCAACAGCAGGATTATTGCGCAGAATTTCTTGTAGTGTCTTCTTATCTGCAACGCCATTAATCGCTGCTTCTGCTAACTGATCCGCTTGCGTGTCACCTAAGAAGAAGAGCGCTTTAGCTCGTTGGTCTTTTGTTGAGACTTTTGCTGTCTTAAACGTTTGATCAGCCAATTTCATTGCTGCTTCTTCACTTATGGATGGATCGATACTTTGGATTTTATCGGCAACATACCTTACTATTTCAAGCGTACGTACCCCGACATTCTGAGCATCCCCATTTGTGTTAAAGTAATCACGAATCGCTTTTTTCCATGATTGGGAACTTACTCTTGCTCTTCTAACGCCACCATATTGCGCCGTCTTCGGGCTTCCCGTGTCATCCCGATTGATATTTGACGGTGGTAATGTTTGGATTACATGTACATCCATAAATAATCTACTCTGCATTTTAATCTTCTCCTTTATCTTCTTTTACTTGTTGACCACGATAATATGCCTTACCCCATCTTAAGCGAATACTCTCTTCATATCCTCGCTGAAACCAATACAAATCATTCGCTAAACTTGCATAATTTAATCTTTGTTGAGGCGCTTTATTCCGTAATAATCGAATCAATTGCCTTAAATGATGTATCAATTCTTCATATGTGGACGCGGTAATCATTGTGTTAAATCTACGATCAATGGCCACTTGATTATCTTCTTGTCGCAATGCTTTTAATGCTTTGCCAACTGAATCCGATTTATCATATGAATTAACGGACAAAGGTTTCGATTGCTGATGAATCGCATAGAGTTGTAATGTCGAAATAATTGCTCTTTCCTCCTTTGTCAATTCACCACGATTGCTCAGATAATGTTCTGGTATTTCTTCGAAAACAAGCGGCCAAATTTCGACACTTTCACTAATTGGACGGCCTACTGAATGTCTCAAATTTGCCAGAATAGCTTTCCCAGAACTCGTCTCAAGATTTGATTCGATTCGTCGAAGTATACGACTGACTATCAGATATATATCCAGATTCTCACTCATAATCTGCCTCCTTCATCTTTAGTCCTTTTCTTAAATGATAAATCAACCGATTATGCGCTGTCACAATATTTAGAATTCGCGTCCCATCTTTAATCGTGACACCCCGATAATCGCGATAGGTTGCATTATCGATAATTCGATTGGTTTCATTTGTCAGTATTGTAAATAAAGTCTCTCGCCACTCAAAAGTCTTCTCGTCCATGGAATCACCTGTCCCGATTCCTTCTAGCCACTCCCTAAAAGGTCGATCAACAGCTTCGTAAATTTTGGCAATACTTTGGGGGATATAATCATTCTTTCCATCCAAGCCCCGAATCTGAACAATATCCCTTAAGAAATTTCTATAATGTATGTTTATCATTTGCTGCGTTTCGCTAACGATACTATCAACTCGATAAAGCCAGCCCTCTGGTTTATCATCATCTATAATAAAGTCCTCCACGTTCATCCGATCGATAATTTCATTCGTCGGCACCCATGAGGTAGCATTCCCATCATCTTGCATACTTACAGTATTGATAACCACTCGCCGGTCACCTATAAAAGGCTTTACAGTTCTATACCAATCCATAATTTTTGGTCGCCGCTGATTCTCACTATCATCATCAGGTAAACTGATTAAGCCAAACGACCGCCACATTGCTTGCTGGAATGTGTGTTTACGGGGGGTGAAGGTCTCTTTATTAGTCCCTGTCCGGTTAAAGCGCCATAGAGTCATTGGCTCTAAGAACTGATTCTGGTGTTTAATCTCTGGAAGCTTAACAATACTCAATTGAAAGGCGTCAGCAATATCAGTACTTGGATCAATATAAATAGCTCGGCTCCAATTTGTGTATAATTCTGCTAAGTTTCTTACAGGCTCCTGCTTCAAAAGTCTGTTTACGACTTCTTCACCAGAAAATTCCCAAGCAGGTTTTTGCTGAAGGCTTTTATATTCATCGACAGGATGGTTTAGAACCAGGTTTAATAATAATGTCTCAAATAAATTGTCGCCTTCAAGATAAATACCTCCCAAGTCAAAAAGCCAGCCCTTTGAATTGGATACATCATACTTTTCCTTACCGAAAATAACTTTATCAGATAAACCTGTATATCCTTGAAATGTTATTAACCACCTGGCAATTTCTGCTTCCGTTAATTTTTCTTTATTGTTTTTAGCACTATATTTGGGTGAGAAC
The DNA here is from genome assembly GCF_003546865.1 of Suicoccus acidiformans. Lineage (GTDB taxonomy): Bacteria > Bacillota > Bacilli > Lactobacillales > Aerococcaceae > Suicoccus > Suicoccus acidiformans. The sequence goes on along the minus strand of NZ_CP023434.1, from coordinate 911,638 downwards.
AAAGCTGTTTTGTTCCCGCTCTCTGAAATTTGGCGATTAATATTCTTTCCTGAGATAACGCTTGGCCTCGCTTTATTAATATTATCTGCTGATACGACTTGTTCTGTAACCTGATAGAAAGGATACATCTCATCAAATAGATAAAATCGTTCATGCCATTGTTGTAAATACAGATTAATAATTTCAGGGAAACGCCCAGAATTCCATAGTTCTTGCCAAGTATCCATTAATTCTTTTTCATACATGAGTTTGACGCGAGGATTTTCTTCAATATCAACCACTCGAAAGTTGTCATCTAAAGTTACGTACTCATATGCTTCACCGTCAGCATCTACTCTTGAGAAGACAGTATGTAAAATAGCTAATAACACCCGAAAGACCGCGAAGTCTTGTGTTTTAGTGTCTCCTGCTAGTTGAACATATTGGTGAGCGTTCGTAAATAATTCTTTTAAAGAAACTTCTTTGGTCTCCCCACTTAAATTAACCATTACCGAAATCCACGGTTCATCAATTAAATTAAATCGACTCACTTTGCTCCTCCCTTTCATACATTAATCCATAGAAGGCATCATATTTCAAACGATATCCATTCAAAGTACATTCGCCCTCTTCATCAAAGATAAGGCCTAATTTCCCTCTAAGCCAAGCTTGATCTTGCCAATTAGCCAAATACTTCTTGTTGTATATTTCTAGTTCCTCGATAGTTGTATCGATGTTCCACCTTTGTGTCAGAGCCATGGGCAATTTGATTGTTTCATTCGCTAGTCGTTTCCCGACAGTAAATTCTTCGATCTGATGTGATATGTCTATATCCTCACCAAAAAATGTATAACCCTCAAATAATTTACGAACAGCAATAATTTCAATGCTTTCTTGAATGTCCCTTACCTGGGCATATGATTTCTCATCACTCACATCTTGACTAGGCCCTTTTAACCAGCCAATAAGCGATTGCTGACCAACATGAAGATCTTCAAATTGAGGATCTGATAATAAATAGGTATTCGCTTTACTTTTCTTGATCTTTAACTCGGTTTCAAAGCATTGCTTGGCTTGCAGATATTTTTCCTCTAAATCCTTATCCAGGGTAATCTCATCATTGTCGCTATATACTTGTTGTACGAGCGGCGATATATCAGAAGGGATGTTTATAGATTCTGGAAGCAAGCACTGCGTCCGCATCAATAAATATTCACCATATACCGCTGAACTACCCTTGTCAAAGTCAAAAGAATCACCCATTCCTAAAACATAGGTGACCGGTTTTTCTAAACCATTGGGGCGAGGAATAAGATGACGATGCAGTCGTCCAATCCTCTGAATCAACAAGTCCATGGGGGCTAAATCTGTAATTAACACATCAAAATCTATATCCAAAGACTGTTCTAATACCTGTGTTCCAATAATAATTTGCCCTTTGGGACGTTGCCCATCCTTCCCAATCATTTCAATCAAATCTGCTTCTAGCTTCGCCCGATCCGTAGCAATAAAACTAGAGTGAAGTAAACATACCTTATCTTGGCCAAATTGACGCACACAATCCGCAGCCAATTCCTGTGCCTTCTTAACGGTATTAACAACCACACCAACGACAGCTCCTAAATGGAGTAAGGACTGTAACGTTGCGTCAAGTTGATCGTCCGAAAGAGACTTCACTTGCACTCTTTTATCCTCTATCTCTTCAAAAGCCTCAAATTGTTCAACCTTAACGCCATCGATATAGGTTAGTAGTGGATAGCTGTCACCTTGAATTTGCTTTTTCGAAGCCTTTGACAAATAACTCCCCTTGCCCCAAAGATAGGCATCCACTAATTGCACCCGAGTTTGGGCTGGTAGCGTTGCGGATAAAACAATGACCGGCACATCATAATAAGCCAACCATTTCAAGGCTTGACTTAAATATTGATTTGTATAGGCATCATAAGCATGCACTTCATCTAAAATGACGACTTTCTTACTAAAGCCTAAATGGCGAAGCATTAAATGCTTCTGCTTCAAAGCCAGCATGAGACACTGATCAACGGTTCCTACCACAAAATCATCAAGTGCAGCAGTTTTACGACCTGCGAACCACTCATTCACAAAGACTTGTCCCTCTCCATCATCATCAATATTTCTTGCTAAGCCCGCAAAAGATTCATTCAAAGATGCTTTGCCATGCGAGAGTCTAATTTGGACACTTTCTTTATTTTCCTCACTTAAACGCGTTAACCATTTCTCTATCCTCGGAAATATACCATTGGACGTTGCTTGTGTTGGTAAGCCAAAGAATATACCAGAACGCTGCGTTTTATCCATTAACACTTCAGCCCCCATCAGAGCTGTTTCTGTCTTACCCAAACCCATGGGCGCCTCCAATATAAATAAACCGGGTTCATCAACGCTATCAACGATTTCCAGAACCTCCGTTTGTACATTTCTTGGAGAGAATTCAAAGCGATTCTCAAATGATTGGTAAATATCCTTCGTTTTATTACTTAAATCTATAGGATAAGTTTTAAACCATTTTTTCCAGGCTGTTTGAGACCGATGATTAGACCAGTCTATGTCTTCATCCGTTAGACTTTTCAAAGGGAAATACTGTTCATTACTCGCTATCCAATCAGCTGTGATTAAAAGCCCAGTTAAAATAACTTGGCCAGCCTGAGAAACCTCGGGCAAAGCACTCACATCTTTAAAATCTGATATGTTTAGCGCCCACTCCAAAATCACTTCTTGAGCCTTTAACCACTTTTGAGCTGTCGGATGATCCACTGAATCTGCCTGGAAATAATTGCGGGGGAAAGCAACTTCACGAGCGATTCTCTCTTCGTGTTCAACCGGTTTGCCATGGTGAGCCCCAATGATGGATGCAATATCCTCCTTAACCCCGAGCTGCCTTATAATTCTCTCTCCCGCTAATGCATGATGACTCTCATTTGGTGAAGCAAGTTGCAGTGTGGAAATTCCTGTAAAACCAGCCAATTCTAATTTTTCAATTAATGCTGCGTCTAAATCAGGTGAATGATTATACCCTTTCTTAACCTGGAAAACTGGCGTCGCCTTACCATTATCGTGGATCGCACCTAAAAAACGTGCTAAATTACGAGCAATCTCAGGGGCCGGCACTGCTAAAGATTGAATGACAATCTGCCTTTGTGCTTCACTCAACCAATGATCCCACAAATAAACAATGATGTTCTGGGTGTCCCAAAGATGCTGCGTTAATGACAACCATTTAAACTGTCCGTTTTCTTCTTTTTTCTTTGCCCAGAGTTTTGAAATGATCTTCTCCATAGCCTCTCCTCATTTACCCTGTTATAAATTTTATTTATGAACTTAGTTGATACAGCCTAGGATAGCGTTGAAACTAACCAACCCCCGCTTCTGCGGGAAAAAATCCAAATTAAAATATTAACTTGGATCGCACTTACCTGGCAAGTAATTAAGATATTAAGTATTAAAAGTATACACTATTCAAATAAATCATACAAATAGTACCCCCGCCTTCTCCAGCCAGCGCTAATTAATTCTGAATACTAAATCTATACCGCTAGGGATTCGTCTAATCTAACATCCACAGCGGTATTTATATCCCCTCCAGGCAAAAAAGACCCAGCCCCTATACTGACCCCAAAAAGTTAGACTAGATTTTATGAAGAGTTACCCCAATAATGGGTAGCTCTTTTTTGTGTTTCTGAAAGATTCAATAAAGATATAAAACTTAAGTTGCTTCAAGGTGACCGATTTCGCAAGAACAGAGAAGCTGCTAATTGACCTAACCAAAACATCTCATCAGACATCCAAGCTTGTCAAGAGGAAGAGCGAAGCGGCTCTTGATAAGTCTGGATGGTTTGTGAAACCATTGAGGTTAGGTGATTTGCGACATGTTTAGGCACTTAAAAGTAATTGTTGTTGTCTGTATTCAACAGGACTTAAATAGCCTAATTTCTCTTTAATCCTATCTTCATTGTAGTAACGAATATAGTCGTGGATAGCTTGTTCCAGTTCCCTACGGCTACGATAAACTTTCCCATAAAACATTTCTTGTTTCATGATGCCGAAGAAGTTCTCCATCGGCGCATTATCTAAACAATTTCCCTTTCGGGACATACTCTGGAAAATCTGATGATCTTTCAATAATTGTTGATAGTCGTTCATTTGATAAGCCCAGCCTTGGTCCGAATGAAAGGTTCGTCTAAATTGGCAATCTTTTGTAGCTTCAACGGCTTCTTCGAAGGCTTCCATCATACTTTCCTTATTAGGTTGTTTTGAGATTTTATAGCTAATGACTTCCAGATTAAACAAGTCAATAAAGGGATCTAAATACAACTTTTTCAATTGATACTGTCCTGAATCATCAGCTTCATAATAATGGAACTCCGTTGTATCCGTCACAATTTTTTGGTGTGGAATAGAACTTGTAAATCTACGATTTAAGCGGTTAGGTGCTTTCTCACCAATATCACCTTGATAGGAGTTGTATTTCCGTGATTTTCGAGTAAATGAGGTCACTTGTAGATTCATTTCTTTCATCAATCGTTGAACTTTTTTCTTATTGACGGTATAACCACGACGACGTAACTCCGCATGAACACGGCGATAACCGTAGTTTTCATGTGCTTGACGAATATCAAGAATTTCTTCTTTTAATGCTTCGTCTTTATTGGGTCTATTCAAACACTCTAATTGATAATAATAGGTTGCCTTAGGAAAATCTAAAGTCTTCAGTATCAGCGTCAAAGAATACTCTGTAGACTCATGGAGATTACGGATGGCCATCACTTCTTGTTGTCGTGTTGCCGCTTGTCTGCTTCCCGCAACCTCCTCAATTCCTTTAAAAATTTATTCTCAATATCTAGCATTTGAATGCGTTCTTCTTGTTCTTTAATGATTTCCTTTAAGGCATCTGGATCACTCGGTAAAGGCGTCTTTTTGGGATTTTGTGGATTCTTTTTCTGTGAATTAGACATGGTAGTTGGCCTCCCTATTGGTCTAGATAAGCCATCAATACCGTCTTCCTTAAAGGCTCGCATCCAATTTGCGATTAAGCTTGGATTATTGATCCCTAATTGGACACCGACTTCGCGATAGCTTAACTCTGTAGTTAAGTACAATTCTATCGCATATAGCTTGGTTTCTAAAGGATAAGACTGTCTTGTTGACTTAACTTGAAGGCCTTCTAAGCCGAAATCTTGATAATTATGGATCCATCGTTTCACTATTGACTGAGCGATTTGATATTTTTTCGCTAAAGTCCTAAATCCGCCTTTTCCAGCTTCGTAGTCAGTAACAATTTGAAGTTTCGTTTCTAAACTATACTTGGTCATAAAAATACCCCCAAAAGTTAGATTTTTTGGTCTAACTTTTGGGGGTCAGTATAAAGTAGATTCACTTTTTTAAGTGTCTACTTTAGGGGGAGCATATCAATTTGCCTGATCTCTCATTATCCCTATTTGACAAAGAGCCAAAAGATTTCCAATGGATACAAGGAAGTTTACTTTGTAAATAAGCTAATTTATCGAAAAATCAATTTTTATTCGTGGTCATGATTTATCTTTTTAATAGAATCAACAACTCCTTCATTTGATTGGTAATCAGAAGCCCTAAGATCAAAGATAGGAGGAAGGCTATTCCTTTAAAGATAAGATTAATAAAAGGGCTATAATTATTTATCGGTAATAGTATCAAGAAAAATAAAGTCACTATTCCCATAATAGTTGGCTTAACTAAAACTTTGAAAGCCTCTAATAACGACCCGCCAAATGTCTTATTCAAAAGTAAATAATTAGTTTGTAAAAAATTCATCGAAAAGCTAATGACGATCATAATCGCCACCCAATAAATACTCCCCCGACTTATTCCAATAACAATAGCTATTATATTTAAGAGCGTTGATAGTATACCTGAAGTTAATAATAAATCCGTCCGATTAGCAGATTGAAAGAAGGCACCTGTACTAGATTGCAACATTTGAATCCAAACCGACAAGCTTAGTATTTTAAAAGCTAAAACACTTGGTTGCCACTGATCTCCATAGAGAAAAAGAATAATATCTTCACTAGTAAACCACAAGAAAACAGTTAGAGGTACTCCAAAATTAGCTAAAGCTTTAGCAATATTTAGATAACCATCTTTTATAGCTTTTAAATTATCTTGAAATTCTGAAAAAATTGGCTGGATGGCTGAAGTGATAACACTTGTAAATATCGTATTAGGGTACAAGGATAATTGATAGGCCTTATCATAATAGCCAAGCTGCCCTGCCGACATATAGCGACCAATTAAAATACTATCTAAATTCCTTGAAAAATAATTAATGACATTAAAACCAAACTGATTTCGAGCAAATTTATAAATCTTTTTTAAAGGAGCCACTGAAAAGCGAAAGTAAAACTTTAAACGAGTATGGTACATATAAAAAAACCATTGAAAAAAAGCTCTAGAAATGTTTCCTAAGATAATAGAATAATACGAAAACCCTCTAAAAGCTAGTAAAACTGAGACAAGTCCATTGGTAGCACTTCCAATGATTTGCACCATATTTACTAACTTAAAATGTTTTTCCTTAAGCAAAAGATTCTGCGGAACCATACAAAGACTATTGAATAATAAAGCCAAAGACATGACAGGGACTACAGAAACTAATTCAGGGTTTCTATAAAATCTACTAATTGGATAAGCTAACAAAGTAAATACGAGGGTTAGGAACAAAGAAAAATAAACAGAAAAAGAAAAGATCTGGTTAACTTCATTATCATCAATATCTTTTCTTTGAATAATGGCAGGGCCTATCCCAAAGTCTGAAAGCAGTTGAAAGAAAACCAAAAAAACATTGACAACAGCTATTATCCCAAATTCATCAGGTGCTAATAATCGGGATAGAATTACCTGAACTAAAAACGTAATGATAACATTAGAATACTTACCAATGGCGTTATAGATAATGCCTTCCTTTAAATTTTTCAAGAATATCCTCCCCAAAGCTGAGTTAGTTCATTAGCTTATTTTTTAAAAATATGAGTATTTCATAAACCCATCTAGTTATACTATTCTTATGCTTTAACCATGTAGTCAAAGTATAATATCTGTTTTCCTTAGCTTGATTTACCGCATCAACATACTGAAGATAAACATTATTTTGCTCGAAATTATTCAGTTCAAGGTAGATGTCAACCATAGAATTATAAATAATAGCGATTCTTTTTCGCACGCCAATGGAATAAGACTTATATTGATTCAACCTCTTAAAAACCGCGTAATAACCCTCAAAATTTTTAACGGTTCGCTTTCTCGTCATAATAGAATCTGAACGAATTCTTCGCTTGAAGAAAAATTTATTTTCATGCATAGACCTTGCTGAAAACAAAAAAGCTTCGACTGTAAAAGCTTCATCTTCATGCAAAATATCTTCAATAAAATGAAGTTTGGTATTTATTAAAACGCCCCTGCGAATGATATACAGACAAGCAGATGGACTAAAAACTCTATCTTTGACTAACTCTTCAAAAAGGCAAACTCCTGTCTCATAGATTCCATATGATTGGCTCTTATCATATCGTATTATTTCCAAATCTTCTTTAACAGAATCATCCAAAAAACTTTCTGCATCAAAAACATATAAGTCAAGATTTTTTTGTTCCATTTGATCGATGATATAGATAAGGGAGTTTTCCTCTAAAACATCATCACTATCCATAAAATATATATATTTCCCTTTAGCTAAATTAATTCCACGATTTCGTGTTACGCTGAGTCCCTTATTACATTGATTAAAAACTCTGATAAAGGGATAGCATTCCGAATATTTTTCCAATATTTCTAAACTATTATCAGTTGAGCCATCATTAATACAAATGATTTCATAATCAGTAATCCCTTGGCTTAATAAACTATCCAAACACTCAGCCAAATAATGTTCAGTATTGAATATCGGTACAATTATTGATAATAACAATTCATTGCTCATTCAGACACCTTTTCTGTTAATAGTTTAAGAAGTTTAAAAAAGACACCAAAATATTCTTTATGAATACTCTTTATTAATTAATTGTATTACTTCAGATTGATAATTATAATCAAATTTTCTCGCAAATAGCATATTTGAATTCTTTAATTTTTCGAAATCATCAGATGTGAATGTCCGTGGACTTGGTTGTTTATTATTTTCCCATTCAATGAATCTCAAATTGTTACTTACTATTGGTTGATCAGGAAAAAATAAATTATTTTTAAAATCAGAATTAATAACAATTGTTTGCAAAAAAATTTCGTCGCCACAAAGAGTATTTTTAAAAGTTTTTTCAATCCAACTCTCATTTTCAATAACAAACTTAGCTAATTCATTGGTAATACTAAACCATTGAGATCCAGATCGAAAAATGATTTTCTCATTACGATGAATTCCAACGACTTTTTGAATTAAACGTTGTAATTTATTTAAAACATGAGGAACAGTAATCTTCGCCTTTCCAAGCCCTTCTTGAAAGAAATGATAATATCTCACTCTTTCATCATAGATGAAGTTATCAAGATTGAGGTTAACAAACTCTTTACCACTATTTTTTTTGAAAAAAGCATGGATGTAATCCTGTGTTTGTATAGGCAAATCCTGCCCTGATAACAAATGGTAATATTCGTAGTTTTTCTTGCTTGTCGCTTGCTTCAATAGAAATAATTCAGCCTCAATTTGACTGTATCCCCCCCAATTTACAGTAATAGTATTATATATTTCGATATTACTCCATTTCATACTATAAAAAGAAGAAGAGGGTGGCCCAGACTTTTTATCAAAATGTAGAAAAATATCATTTCTAGTGTCGTCAAGCATATCTAATAAAGTACGGAGGGTTTCATCCTGACGATGAGCCAAAATTAAAAATGCATGTTTACTCATTGCAATTCTCCTTTTAAGGTATTAATCTTTATTTTAAAGAAACTTTTTTAATCATTTTATTAGCACTGAGTCGATAACCAATGATGCTTACCAAAACCGATATGTTCCTATAAATTCATATTGCAAATAGCGCATGTAATGGATTATATAAATCCGATAATAAAGTCAATTGAACCTAGGAAGAAAAAGTAATTGATTGAAAAGATATCAATATTTCCTAAATATCTAGAAACATTCAGCTTAGAAGTTTATTATTAAATTAAACTTCTAAGCTAGATTCTGAGCTAATCATATTTTTCTTAGATATCATTGTATACATTACAGAAACAACGATTACATATGTTAAAAGTGTGTAGAGTTCATATAGTGGATTTTCTGAAACCCCAATTATAATAAAAGATAACTGTATTTGAAATAACAATAGATTCTCTTTTCTTAATCTCTTAGTAGTGTTAATAAAAAAGATTCTTGTTGAGTAATATAAATTAATAATTAAATATGATAAAAACGCTAAGAAGCCAATGATTCCATTTTCTCTTAAAACCTGCAAATAAATATTATGTCCAAAAGATAAATAAATATTTTGACTTGTAGTATAAGTCCCATGACCCAATAAAGGTTTACTTAAGAAATCTGACCACATTTGTTTATATACTGGCCATCTTCCGGTAGTAATATCATTAATATCGTTATTTAGTAATATCCTTTGAATCATAGCTTGACCAATCTCTGTATTTAGAAAAAGAATAATAAATAAACCTATAAAAAATAATATCTTGAAAAAACTTTTAAAACTAAATTTGTAATGTAGAATCATGGATATAGCGAAAACAATTACAAAGGCTATCAGATGAGTCCTACGGTGTGTACCAATTAGTAAATACAATAAAAACAAAGAAAAAAATGCATATATAATTTTCCTAGAAGTTTTTTTACTAGCTAACATATTATTCAAAATAGCAAATAACAAAATCATAATAAAAAATGCATTAACACCAGTATTGAAAGTGAAACTATTTAAGCGTCCTTCCCTAATATATTGAGTCGTAGAATTTAAAAAATAATCATGTAAATGCATTTGGTTAATTGTTATTAAGAATTCCGGATTTATGATTTGAATTATATTGCCTATTATTATGAGTATACATAGAAATAAAAATCCATTTTTTATATAAGAAAAATTCACTATATTACCAGTTAAAGATATTTGAACTAGAAAGACTACACAAAGTTGTAAAATAAAAGTATTTGCTCCATCAGCAGGACTGCTTCCCATTAACAACCCGAAAATAGATATTATAATGAACAATAATAAAGAAAATATTGATGCATTTAAATTAATTTTAAAATTAGGTAAATTAAACAAAATATATAGCAAAAAAACAACTATAATAAACAGCAAATTAAAATATACATTTTGAGGGAAAAATAATAATAAAAACATCGATATAGTCAATGCAATAGCTATGTATAAATCACTTGTTCTGTTTATTTTTTTAAATTTATTGTTGTTTTTCATTTAAATCATCCGCTTCTTTTCTTTATGATATAATTTAAAGTTCCACGAAGATAATTAAGTGTATAAAAAGGATTACTACTTAAAGCTGAAAAAAATTGATGAATCGCTTCTTTTCTTTTTCCAATATTATAAAGTAATGGTACACTTTTTATCTTCCAAATCAAGCTTAATTCAGGATCAGATTCAATGTCATCCGCAATTTTTTATGCAAACTAAGTCTACCTCTATATACTTTTTCTGGATTAGTAGATATCCTCTCTCCATCATGAACATAATATTTAACTTAAGGTTCTGGAACATTGTCTATTTTAAATTCTTTTGAAATCCTTAAAAACAAATCGTAATCCTGATGAGAAGGTAAATTTTCATCATAATATCCAACTTTTTCGATAGCTTCTCTACTTATTAGAATATATGAATTAGACCCAATAAAATTTTGCTTTAATAATCTTCTATATTGACTTCCTTTATGCATTTCATTAATAATTTGAGTGGTTTTTCCGGTTGTTTCATTAATCTCAATTGCTTTGCAATAAACTAATCCAACATTTTTATTTAAAATTTTTTGAACTTGTTTTTCAAGTTTTTCAAGAAACCACTCATCATCATCTAGAAAAGCCAAGTATTTTCCTTTAGAAACTTTATTCCAGTATTTCTAGCTATATTCGCTCCTTTATTTTCTTCATGACGAATATATACAACTCTATCATCCTCTAATTCATTCACGAAATTTGCTACCTTGTCCCGAACAATAAAATCACTAGGCTATCATCCACAATTATTAGCTCTAAATTTCTATATGTTTGATTTAACACACTTTGTATACTTCTCTTTATTAATTCTGGTGACCTTTTATACGTGGGTATAACCACGCTAACTAACGGTGTATCTGCCATTACTCATCCATCCTCAATTTTTCATAATATCTCTCTAATTTTTTTATTGAATTATCTATGTTAAAGTCTGATTCAAAAACTTTTTTATACATTTTTTAACATGTGACCGCACTTTCGCTCTTTTATTGGTTCTAATTTTATTAGCTAACACATCAATAGAATCAGACAAGTTAAAAATTTCTAATGTTTGAGTAACATTTACTTCTTCTGATATTGTATCTGAAACATAGCATTTTAAACCGTTAGCCTGAGCCTCTAAAACAGCTAAAGTTAATCCTTCTGTTAGAGATGGAAATACAAATAAATCAAAAACGTTTAACCAATCATAAACGTTGTCTAATTTCCCTAATAATTTAACTTTTTTGTCGAGGCCTTTTTTAGAAATTTCCATTTCAAGAAAATCTCTATCCTCACCTTCTCCTATTAATATTAACCTATAATCTTCTTTTGATAATATCTCTATAAGATTAATAAGATACTGTTGATTTTTATTTTTGTTCAATTCACCTACATGTCCAATAACAATCTCATTATCTTTTATCTGATATTTTTTCCTTAAACTCTTTCTTTTATTTTCATTATATTTATAGTTTTTGACATTAATACCATTAGGCAAAATTTGATAACATTGTTGATCAAATAGAAATTTACCAGCCTCTTTGCTCACGGACAAATTATATTGAGTCAAACTCTCGAATGGTTTTTTTAATCCTTTATGTAATAAAGGGTGTTTGGTCGATGAACTGTGTGCATGAACAACCCTTTTTTCTATTTTATTTCTTTTACATACATATAGTTCTGTAGTCAATGTTCGACTGTTACCGTGAATATGTATTATATCATAATTATTATCATGAATTATTTGGTTTAAATCTCGCATATATAAAATAGGATTAGAATTTCTATTCTTTAAAACATGAATCTTAGACCCTTTTTCAAGTCAAGTCCATAATCCTGTGTAAAATACTATACAATGTTTCACCGGTCTCTCATTGATCAAACTTAATATATTTTATTGTAGAACTGAGCCATTCGTCATGAAGGTCCATAAGGACAGCTCCAATTAATCGATTGGCAGACGTTCGGTTGGGAAAAATCCGAATAATCTTTTCTCTTCTGCAGACTTCCTGGTTCAGTCGTTCAAGAAGGTTGGTGCTTTTTAGCCGATTGTGACCATTTCCGATAACTGTGTATTGAAAGGCATCTTCGAAGCCATTATCCAATGGTTCGCAAGCTTTTGTATATTTAGACTGGTCGATATATTCACCGACTAAGGCATTCTTAACTGTTCGAGCGAGTTCAATATCCGTAAACTTAAAGATCGCTTTTACTGCTTCTCTAAACGGTTTTGAATTCTTTTTTGGAATGGAACTGAAGATGTTTCTTAAAAAATGGACCTGGCATCTCTGCCAACTTGCGTTGGTATATGACTTACAAATTGCAGACACTAGGCCTTTATGGGCAGCAGAAATGATGAGTTCTGTCCCCTGTAGACCGCGTTCTTTTAAGTATTCAAAGAAGATGGACCATATGTCATCACTTTCTTTATTTTTGGATCATGAAGAAAGTGATTTCACGATCACCACCTTCTGTTATCCCGATCGCAATATGGCAGCTTTTAGAAAGTACTCGATGGTCCTCACGGACTTTTATGTAGAGAACATCAGTCATCAGATAAGGATAACTCGTACCTGAGAGTGAACGGTTCTGCCATTCGTTGACCATCGGGTCTAACTGCTCAGTCAGGCTAGAAACAAAAGATTTCGATACCGTTTTTTCCACATAGCTCTTCAACAATCTTTGAAACTTTACGTGTCGAAACGCCTGAAACATACATCTCAAGCATTGAAGCGAGCAGTGCCTTTTCATTTCGCTGATAACGCTCAAACACCGTCGGTGAAAATTCACCATCACGTGTTCTAGGCACTTTTAATTCGAGTGTGCCCACACGAGTCGTAAAGTCTCGCTCATAATAGCCATTTCTTTGACTCTGACGACTTTCTGAACGTTCATCGTCATCGGCTTGAATATATTCTGTTCGTTGATTTTCCATCAATTGGTTGAAAACAGTGGTCAAAATATTTTTAGAAACTTCATCTTTTACCGAATGTTCAATAATACTTTGAACCTCTTCGTTGTTCAGTGTGAAATGTACTTGGGTCATGTAACGTCCTCCTGGGTATGTTTTTGTGGTTAAAAACATTGTACCGTAAAAGGGCTGTTACATGGCCTTTTATCTTTTACACAATTATATGGGCTTTATCTGTTATTCACCCTTATAAATTAAAATTAAATCTCTGAGTCTTAATAACAAATAGTATTATTTCAAAAATTGATTTCTCAAAAAATCGTCTACTAACTTCACAAGCAGACTACTTTGTAAAAAAACACTAAAAAAGGGTTTCAATAAATGATGGACTTATTAATATTTCGTTGGTGTGTCATATGAATAGGGTAGCCATACTCTAATATTGCTTTCTTTGCTAAATCGAAGTATTATGAATAGTTAGCCAGTGTTTTTTATTCTCCATAAGCTACCTTTTTCTTTCTCATATAATTTAGGGTCCCTTTCAGGTAATTTAAGACATAAAATGGATCCTTTATTAATAATTTAAAGAATATTTTTAACGCTTTTCCTTTTTCTCCATATCCATAATATAACGGCACACTTTTTATCTGCCAGATTTTAGAGAGTTCTGAGTCGGCTTCAATGTCTTCTTTATACTTTTCATATAAAGCCATTCGTCCCTGTAACAATTTTGTACTATTGGTAGAAATTCTCTCCCCGGTATGAATATGATACTTAACAAGAACTTCATCGACATAATTTATTTCATAATTCTTTGCTATTCTTAAAAATAAATCATAATCTTGATTGGACAAAAGATTCTCGTCGTACATTCCAATTTCTTTAAAAACATCTGTCTTTACCACAACGAATGAATTTGAACCAATAAAATTTTGTTTTAATAATCTTTTATAGTGCCGACCTGAATGTAATTCATTAATGATTTTAACTACTTTTCCAGTCTCTTCGTAAACCTCAACTGCTTCACAATAAACTAAGGCGACTTCCTCCTTATTAAATGCTTTAATTTGTTTTTCTAATTTATAAGGTAGCCATTCGTCGTCATCATCTAGGAAAGCAACAAAATCTCCAGAAGCATTTCTCACACCCGTGTTTCTCGCCTTATTCGCACCCATGTTCTCTTTATGTTGAACATATCTAACTCTCTGATCATTTATGCCTGTAACGTAAGCTTTAACCTCATCTCTCACCTCATAGGAGTCAGGACTATCATCTACAATGATTACTTCTAAATCAGTATAGGTCTGATTTAATACACTGAATATTGCTCTTTCTATTAGTTGAGGCTCCCTTTTATAGGTAGGAATAACCACACTTACTTTATTATTTTTCATCTATTACGCCCCTAATTTTCAAGTTTCATCATTAATTTCTTTATGCTCTAGAATAGCAAATAATCAGTATAAATGTTTCAAACATTTTTAATAAACAAAAGCCGTTAATAATTCATAGTGAAAGATTTAGTTCTTCCAGAAGCCTATTGTTGATAAATATCTTGTAGCTTATTAATTGAGTTAATTATTGAATAGTTAGAGTCCATTAACATTTCATTCATTATAACTCTATCCTTTTGACTATTATTTTTTAATGAATAATTTATTGCTTCAATAAACTCATTTGGGTTATTAAGATTGCAATATAATACTTCACCTGAAACATTAGCTTCTCTAGTTATATTAGTAGATGCTATACAAGAAAGTCCTGAAGCTTGGCCCTCAATTAAGGTTATCGGTAAACCTTCATACAATGAGGGCATAACCATTACATCTATAGCCGAAAGTAAATTTGATATATCCTTTCTCTCTCCTAAAAAAATTACATGTTTTTGTAATTCCAATTCCCTAACTTTACTCTCTAGTTTATTTTTCAAATGACCATCACCGACAATCATCAACCGAAAATCATCATTATAATCAAGTAAACTAGGCATTAAATCGATTAAAAACTCGTGATTCTTTTGTTCTGAAAGTCTTCCTATATTTCCAATTACTAAATGATTTCTTGAATACCCAATATTCTCTCTGTATTCTTTTCTTATATTTTCATCGTATCTATATGCTTTAATGTCAATTCCGTTCTCTATAACTATATAATCTAATCCATATAGGCTTTCACCTGCTTTATTAGAACACGTTAAACCAGTAGTATACAATGAGTCAAACATCGGTTTAAATACTTTATGGATAATAGGATATTTAGTAAAAGAATTATGTCCATGACTTATTAATTTCTCGATACCAGCTTTTTTTGCAGCTAACAGTTCTAACGCCATGGTCGTGCTATTACCATGAACATGAACAGCATCATAATGCTTATCTTTCATAATTTTATGTATTTCTTTATAATATTTCAATGGATTCCTTATCCTATTTGGGACATGATATACACTTGATTTCTCAAATAAACTTTCCTTTAATTCGCTTGATATACTATTAGGGAAAATAAAATCATATTTATATTTTTCGGAATCAATATATTTTTGATACTGTAAAATCACTTTACTTATACCATTTACTCCAAAGTTCACAGTAGAAATCATTAAAATATTCATTTCGACCATCCTCTTTTCAACAACTTTTCTTCCTCATGTATTTTCGCATCTACCAATAATCTATACCATCGACTATACATATAATGATAAATATAGCCTTCTTTTCCATCTAAAAAACCTAACCTAAAAATATATACGTAGATGAACAATAACCAGCTACGCACAAATTTAGGGAGCTTATAATAGATGCCAAACTTTTTCCTTCTTGTGTTTGATATTGTTGTATCATTTAGATTATCATCTTCATTCTTATGATTGATGTAATCGAAATAATCTTTAACTTCTCTTGAAGCGTACCAATTCATTTTATCAATAAAGAAGGTAAGGTTCTTAAAATCATAATGAAGAAATTTTTCTTTTGCTGATACTGAGGTTCCTTCTGTTAAGTAGGTGTGTTCATCCATTTCTCGATCTTCTATTCGACCAATACCAGTTTTAAAGACCATTAACTTGCGCTTTTGAGGGCCTCCATACTTTAATCTTTTGCCCATGAAATATAGCCATGCTTCCATTGTGATCCCATTTACATCATCATGCTCGTGTTCATTCATCAATGACTCTAACTCATCGATTAAAGCTGGTGTAAGTCGTTCATCCGCATCCAATCGCATCGTCCATTTCGTGGAAATATTTGTATTATCCAGGGCCCAATTAAATTGAGTGGCATAGTTCACGAATGGATGGCTAAAGACGTCTGCTCCAAATTCCTTAGCAATTTCAACCGTCCGATCTTCACTACCACTATCAACGACAACTACCCGTTTTGCAAAATTATTCAGTGACTCTAGACAATCGGTTATATTAATTTCTTCATTCTTAGTTAATACGACAACTGTTATATCAGCCAATACTTCTAGTCACCTCATATCTTGTTTTATTAGCAATAAAGAGTTACATCTCGTCTCGACTCTCATTCCTCTTCTCCATCATCCCCGTGCCACCTTCCATAACCCCATCACTCTTAAATACACTCACAATGGTGCCGAAGAAGCACTTCAAATCCATCACAGGACCCATTTGTTCAATATATTCACCGTCTAGTCTTGCCTTAACCGGAATTGGCAGCTCATCGCGGCCATTAATTTGAGCCCAGCCGGTTAATCCAGGGAGGACATCGTTCGCACCGTATTTGTCGCGCTCTTCAATGAGATCATATTGATTCCATAGGGCGGGTCTTGGACCGATAATAGCCATGTCACCTTTAATGATGTTCAATAGTTGTGGTAACTCGTCAAGGCTCGTTCGACGAAGGAAGTTTCCTGACTTGGTGATAAAGGCTGCTGGGTCGCTCAATTGATGCGTAGGTACATCATCGGGCGTGTCAATGCGCATCGTTCGGAATTTGTATATTTGGAAATGTTTTTTGTCAATGCCAACCCTTTTTTGTTTGAAGAAGATTGGTCCGGGCGAATCGAATTTAATCCAAATGGCCAGAATGAGAAATACTGGACTTAGAATAATGAGCGCCAACAACGATAATAGAAAATCGATAATCCTTTTGATAACTATATACATAATAGCCTCCCATCAAATTGATAGACATGGCAATTTCGGATGAATTTTCGTTCATTAGTCAATTATTCTGTATCTTCTTGGCTGTAGCCGTATCCATAGCCATAACCGTATCCTACTCCATCTTTACGGGCAACCCCGTTCATAACATAGCCGATAATATTCGCATTCACATTATTAAGTAGCTCCACAGATTTGCGTACTTCACTCTTATGAACATAGTCAGCTCGTACGACAAGTACTGTCCCATCAACCTTATTAGCCATAATTTGAGCATCTGTTACGGCGGTGAGTGGCGGGACGTCGTAAATAATGATATCAAAGTAATGTTTCAGCTCATGCATAACTTCCGTCATACGCCCGGAAGATAATAACTCCGATGGATTAGGTGGAATCGGTCCTGAAGGCAATAAATAAAGATTCAATTCTGGGCTGCGTAAGATGTAGTCATTAATATCCGCTTTTCGGTCTAACAGAAGACCCGTGAGCCCTTGTTCATTGCTTAGCGTGAACGTCTTATGTAAAGTTGGCTTACGCATATCAGCATCTACGATTAAGACACGTTGGTCAGTTGTTCCCATCAGAAATGCTAAATTCGCCGCAATCGTTGACTTGCCTTCTGCTGGAATACTTGAGGTAATGACAATGGATTGTAAAGGCTGATCCATTTGGGCAAATTGAATATTCGTTCGTATAGTGCGCAGTTGTTCAGCTTGAACAGATTGAGGGCTAAAGTAAGTAATCAGCCCTGCCCCTTTGGCTTGCTCCTTCATCAGGCGTTCCTCTTTACGCTTTCTCCTATATCTCCAATCCATCAATTAAATCCCCCTTGATTTAGAACTTCTTGAGCGTCGTTGCGTTGAAATACGCGAATTATCTAACTCTGTCCCTGACATCTCAAAGACGGCGCCTAAGTTGGTCAAACCTAATGACTGAACAAACTCATCATCTCGAACCCGGCTATCCATTGACTCTTTAATCAAAGCATAGGTACCACTCAAAGCGAGACCCATTAAAGCTCCTATAATAATATAGAGTGGTAAGCTAGGTGACACTTTATTCGGATTATATGTCGCCGGTGAGATGACGTTTAATTTTATATCATCTTTGCCGTAAATCTCTTTCATCGTATCTATCAGCACGTCTGTTACTGTTTGAACTATAGTTTGTGCATTCTCTGGGTACGACGCCGTTGCTTGAATATAGAAAACCTGGGAGTTTGGCTGCTGTTCAACCGTAATCATATCCCGAAGTTCTGCTGGTGAATAGATGCCGTCTAGCTGGTTACTAACGGTTTGCAATGTTTGATCGGTGTAGATAATATCTGAATAAGTATTTATAAGTGTAATATTGGTTTGAACTTCATTATACTGAAGTTGTTCCTGATTATTTGTTTGGCTAACCATTAAATGCGCTCTTGAACTATATTGCGAATCAACTAACAGGAACATGAAGAGCCCCGCCAGCACCGCTCCAAGCAACGTACTCGAAACAATAACAAAAAGATACTTCTTCAGTATCTTAAATAAATCTATTAAGCTAATTTCATTTTCCATATCTTCCTCCGACTCTCTCTAAGTAATTCAGTTCATTTATCTTACCATAAGATAAGCTATAACAATAGATTTTTTTACGACTTTTCTGCATTCCTATTGATCATTTGGCTTTGATCTGGTTCTGATAGTCGTATAGATTCTTCAATGGATCGTACCCGATATTTGCCGCCGAAATGTTGGCTCAACGATTGCTTATAGTATAAATTACCAAAGACCTTATTAATAATATTAACCCCGGTTAAACGTCTTAAAGCAGGGTTAAATACCTTCGTCATGAGAATTGGCTTATGATAATGCTTAGAAATACCCTCAACAATCGCTTTGCTCGAGACGTAGTCTTCCATCTGAGGGTAATAAATACCGCCTTGATTGGAATCTATGATTAACCGAATTAATTCCGTTAAATTATCAATATGAAGCATACTACGCTTATTATCATACTTCGGAAAGACAGGTGATTTCCGAGCAAAATTTGCAAGCAAAGGATAATTACCTTTAGAGTCTTTCCCATAAATCATCGGCGGTCGAATAATCGCAATCGTAAAGGCATCATCCTCAAGTTTCGCTAATCTCTTCTCAGCTTGAACTTTGCTATCACCATAAAAGTTATCCGGGTCAAAAGGTGTCTCACGAGTAATCTCTTCCACACGACTACCATAAACTATAATACTGGATAGATGAATAAATAAAGGTACACCATCCTCTTTCGCCTTTATTGCTATAGCAACCGCTAAATCACGATTTACCTGATAGTACAAATCTTCCAAGTTCGCATCATTTGAATTATGGGCAATCCCAGCCACGTTCAAAATAACATCATATTGTGCGAAATCTTTCTGTCGCCAATCATCCCCATGAAAGCTCAGTTTGTCAATTTGATACTGATTTGGCCACTGATTAAGCCATGTTTCTGTCTTGTTTCCAATATAGCTATTTAATCCTGTTATAAGAATGTTCTTCATGAGAGGCTCCTTTATTGATTTTTTGTTGAGGTTTCATCGTTATATATTACGACAATTTAGGATTCAATTGAAGACATTGTTCTTGAGATAATTATTGATTAACAATAAATTGAGCAGAAGATGAGTATTGTTCATCAACAACTAGAATCATAAATCCTGCACCTATATTTGAGCCAATTAATCTCGTTAGAAAGACTTTAAAAAAGTATTTCCTAATGAATTATGTCAAATGGAAATATGTATGCTTTGTGTTCATGTTTGCATCCTTTAATTGATGCTATTATTTGCAAATTGAATAATACTATCTCTGAGTTGATCTGAGTCATCTGTTTTCAAAGATTCAACGAATTTTAATGTTTCGCTAAGTGGAATGTCCGCTACTTTCCCTACAAATATTTTTTCATGAACTTGTCGATCCACAAGCTCGCTACTTGTTAATAACTCTTCATAAAGTTTCTCTCCTGGTCGAATACCGCTTTCTACTATTTCAATTTCCTCTTCAGTATACCCGCTTAATAAGATGATTTTACGTGCTAAATCTAATATCTTGACAGGCTCTCCCATATCTAAGATAAAGACTTCCCCATTCTGTGCATATGCCCCTGCATAAATCACAAGTTGACTAGCTTCAGGGATAGTCATGAAATATCGAGTCATTCGGAAATCTGTGACAGTAACGGGCCCACCTTCTTTAATTTGTTTCTCAAAGACTGGGATAACACTCCCTCGACTGCCGAGCACATTACCGAAGCGTACAGCACAATATACCGACTCACTCATTTTATCAAAACCGGTCACGATTAACTCGGCAACACGTTTACTTGCTCCCATCACATTAGGCGGATTAACGGCCTTGTCGGTTGAAATCATGACCATTTTAGAGACTTTGGCTGCGTCAACAGCTTTCGCTACATTATAAGACCCTAAGATATTATTCGTGAATGCTTCAACTGGATTCATTTCCATCAGTGGCACGTGTTTATGGGCCGCTGCGTGATACACAATATCTGGCTGCTCTTCCTGGAAGATTCCCAATATTCTTTCATAGTCTTTAATATCCGCAATAACTGGTGCATATTCTACCATATTTATTAATTTAGACAACTCTTGATAAATTAGATAAATAGAGTTTTCGCCATGACCAATTAAGATAACTCGTTTAGGATTGTGTTTGGATACTTGCCGAGCAATTTCTGAACCAATGGAGCCACCTGCACCTGTAATCGCAATGACTTTTCCTTCTATTTCTTTTCTCAATTTAGACTCATTTAGTGCGATTTCTTGTCGCCCGAGTAAATCAGCGATATTCACTCTGTTTTGTGTGAGTAGTGGTTTGTATGTTCCTTGTACAACTTTTTCAACATTAGGCATTTTGTATAAATTGATTTTTAACGGACTCGTTATCTTTAGAATTTTTTCATATTCTTCAGGCTTAATGGTTGGAATTG
The DNA here is from genome assembly GCF_003546865.1 of Suicoccus acidiformans. GTDB lineage: Bacteria > Bacillota > Bacilli > Lactobacillales > Aerococcaceae > Suicoccus > Suicoccus acidiformans. The sequence goes on along the minus strand of NZ_CP023434.1, from coordinate 890,230 downwards.
CCACGACTACTTTAGTTACGCCAAATTCCTTAACAAGACTAGGAAGTAAATCAATATCGCCTAAGATCTTGACGCCGCCTAATAACAAACCATGTTTGGCAGGATTTTGGTCTAGTATCGCGATAACTTCAAGGTTTTGAGGATTTCGGATATGGTTATCCATAAAGATGGAACCACCATCACCAGCTCCGATAACTACAACCCGCTCAAGTTCGTCCTCACTCTTTTGATACTTTTTACGTCGAGAGTATATCAGTTGCCATAATGTCCTTAGTGCAAAAACCATAATTCCCGAAATCAGTCCAGTTAAGAAGATAAATCGTATGGAAAAGGCTCGCATAAAGACCAACATAACAATACCGCCGATTACATTGGCTAGAAACATAATCAAAAATAAAGTGAATAGAGTCGATATGTTGCTATAACGATTAAAAGTTAAGTACAATTTGAGAAAAGTTCCCATTATCTCATAAGCGATGAAAGTCACAATTCCATATAAAATAAATTGGGAAAAATTGCTTGGTATTATATTCCAAAGGATAAAGTAACTTGTCAAGATTCCTAATAATAAGCAGAAAATATCTAGAACCATCCATCCTATTCGTCTTTGTCTGGAAGAAAGATTTTCGATATATCCTAATAAATGATTCGTATAACTATCCATTCAATGTTTCACTCCCCATTATAATTCCTCCATAAGACGTTGAACTTCTTGTGTAAGCATCTAAGATTCAGCTACAATGTTTCAATCTCACTCAAAGCTTCCCAATCTAATGTTCTAATAAAAGAGACAAATCTTACCAACTCTTGATTAAGTTGAGCGCTAGCTTTTTGTTGTAGTCGAGTTACTGAAATCATGAAGATAATCTCTTTGATAGCAACATGTAAATATAACGTTTAATATATGTTATTATAATTATACTCATAAAAAGAGAGTTCGTTGAGATATTACTCAATCAATTCAACATAATCGCTATTAGTTAATATTTCATCAATCATTTAGTTGATAGCTTGAGCAATTCCCGTTTCTGGATTATCAGCATAAGCTGCTTCTAAAGCGGCTAAATCGTCTGTATCAAGATGACTAGCGATATCCTTAATAGAATCTAATGATTCACCGTTATAAACTGATGCATTGTTGGTAAACAACTCATCAATGACAGCTATTGCTTCCCTTTCGCTAGTGGCTAATTCATCATGTTCATTACTCTCAGCAGATTCTCTCAATTCATCACTCATAGCTTCAATCACATTATCTATGTTACTACTTTCTGAACTACTTGTGCTGTTCATTATACCTAGTTCTGAATTCAAAGAAGACTAGGATCTTAGAAAAACACGTTCCAAGAGAATTAATCCTATTAGCCCAAAAATTATAATTTTACTATATCTTACCATATTGGCATAAATATAAAATGGTTTTTTCCACATTTGCTATCGCAAACAATGAGAAGCTAAAAATATATGACACAGCTCAATAATAACATAACTAACGGAGCTATAAAACTCTTGACATATGATGAATTAGTTGATACTTAAATGTATTCACCTAAATAATTCAAATTCAATAGTGTAGCACTTCTATTCAACAATTAACACCGGAGAAAACTCAACTGTAAGACATCAGAAAAAGGCTAAATCCATTAAGATTTATTCCCCCAGCACGCCCCAGTTTTCAACGAATTAAGCATAATAAAAAACACGGCAAATGCCGTGTTTTGATCGCCTAGACTATTCTTGTATTGTCTCAGTTGCTTGGATACTATGTTGTTCTAAAGCATCTTGTACTGTTTCATAGGTGCTGAGAATAGCATTATCGTCAATAAGGGTAATGCTTGTCCCTTCTTCTAAATCAGCCAGTCGGTTCTCCAGCTCCTCATTGGTAATGCTCTCATTGTTCCAGTAGATACTGTCTTCGTTGACGCGAATGTCAATAGTGTCCATGCCGGCTTGCTCGCCTGTTATTTGTGTGGTATTAGTATCTCCTGTGTTGCTTCCGCGACTTCCGCCGTTACCGAAGCCGCCACGTCCGAAGAGGTAAACGGCAAGAAGGATAATGAGGATGATGATAATCCAGCGGATGATATTGCGGTTAGAGCTTTTTTCTTTTTGCTGATTTTTGGCCATGATGGGGTTCCTTTCTAGTTGGCTTGTACTTCGTTAAAGACAATCGTCTGCTCAGTGGTCGTTTCCAGTTGGGTGAGAACGCGGAGCATGGTTTGGTATTCTTGGTTATAGATGTCGTCATGGTTGACAGTGAAGGTCACAATAATAATGTCTTCTTCAATAGGTGCCAAAATTTCACTGAGCCATGCTTTGAGATCTTGAGCCGGCGGTTTCGCAATTATTTCACCCGATTCAAAGACAGCTTTCAAGGGCTCATCACTGAAGTCTTCGGGGTAGATTAAGTTGACTTTGCCAATGGATTCTTGGTAAGTGCGGTACCACCCTTCTTCAGTGGCTGTCTGTGGTAATTGGGTTTCTTGTAGGCGACTCACTTCAGCCTCCAGTTGGGTAACTTCTGCATGCTGGACATTGGTCTGATTGGCCAATACAAGGAAGAGAATAATAAGGATGACATCCAACAGCGGAGTCAGATCAATCGTCATTTCGCGCTTATTCATCCAAATTCACCAGCTCTTCTTGCACGGCGTGACGAGCTTCCATGGCATCCATGCGAACAAGATATGTGTTTACTAAGTCGATGTTTTCTTCCACTTGCGCTTGCAGGAAGCCGTTTAAGCCTTTGAAGAGAATCGCAAAGACAATCCCCCAGAAGGTAGACGTCAAAGCATCGAAAAAGAGCGCCGTCTGCATCGCTTCAACCATGGGAATAAGGGAAATCACGGTACCAAGAAGTCCCATTAAGGGGAAGATGGCACAGACATTGAGAAATAGCACATAGAGACTATTCATTTTCTGCCTTCGGTCAAGAATTGCTTGTTCACCGGCGGGGTCGAGGTAAAACTCGAAGTGACCGATTAATTGGTCTTTCGTCTTGTTCCCAAGGGCAAGGTTGCCTTTAGGTAAGAGAATGCGTCTAAGGTCTTGACAGCTTTTGAGACAGGCCCAGTAAAGAAAGCCTGTGGCAATAGCCAAGATAATGATAAGAAAGTCGAATTTAAAGAAGTTTTCTGCTATGGGTCTGAGTAAGGCCACGGCCCCACCTCCATTCTATCTACTGAGTATTTTATCATTGATTGTGTTAAATTGCATTGATGAGGGGTGCCTCCTGCGGGAAAATGTGTCAGATTATCACAGGATCGAGGAATCAGGAAGGTATGTCAGTTGTGGCCCAGACGAGGTGAGCTGTTGGACCACTAGAATTGGGCATTGAAGCTAAACTCCGCCGTTGATCCAGGAAACGAGGCTATCTATTATTATGGACTCATAGTTTCGTACAACTATTGATCGCTCCTTATGTCTTCGCCTGTGCGCAAAATTTTTTACCCCTGTTCATAGAAATTATTCTGTTCTCAGGGGCTGTTCTTAAAAATTTTTTAGCGTCATGAATTGTACACAAGATAAAATCTGCTCTCAATAGTTGTACGAAACTATGAGTCCATTATAGAGGGAAAAGTTGCAGCTCTTTTTGTTGGTATGGACCGATTTTCTTATCTGTATCGAGAAGTGACTTACGTGGTAGAATTTACCAGGTAAGTCAAATCCCTTCAAACTAGCGTGGTACAAGTCTACCACGTAACTCATTCCCCTTCTGACTTGCGTGGTGTAAGCATACCACGTAAGTGAAAGGGGGGTTGACTATCGTGGTGGAGATCTACCAGGATAGTCAAGGAAGGTCAAACTCAAGTTTGTAACACCAGCTACACTTTGGTACCAACTGCGGTGCGAAACTCAGTTTATAATTTAAATAAGGAAGCCACGGGCTGTCCGTGGCTTCAACCTTTATTTGATCCGGAGAGAGTGTTTGGCTCTTGTAGGTGCTCCTAACGCTGCAAGAGTAACTTATTGTTCAGCAATTAGGCTGAGAGATGAAAAGTTGCAGCTCTTTTTGTTGGTATGGACCGATTTTCCTATCTGTATCGAGAAGTGACTTGCGTGGTAGAATTTACCACGTAAGTCAAATCTCTTCAAACTAGCGTGGTACAGGTCTACCACGTAACTCATTCCCCTTCTGACTTGCGTGGTGCAAGCCTACCACGTAAGTGAAAGGGCTGTTGACTAGCGTGGTGGAGATTTACCACGATAGCCAAAGAAGGTCAAACTCAAGTTTGTAGCGCCTTCTTCGCTTTGATACCAACTGCGGTGCGAAACTCAGTTTATAATTTAAATAAGGAAGCCACGGGCTGACCGTGGCATCAACCTTTATTTGATCCGGAGAGAGTGTTTGACTCTTGTAGGTGCTCCTAACACTGCAAGTGTTACTTATTTGCTCAGCAATTGTGCTGAAAGATGAAAAGTTGCAGCTCTTTTTGTTGGTATGGACCGATTTTCCTATCTGTATCGAGAAGTGACTTGCGTGGTGCAAGCCTACCACGTAAGTGAAAGGGCTGTTGACTAGCGTGGTGGAGATCTACCACGATAGTCAAGGAAGGTCAAACTCAAGTTTGTAACACCATCTACACTTTGGTAGCAACTGCGGTGCGAAACTCAGTTTATAATTTAAATAAGGAAGCCACGGCTGCCCGTGGCATCAACCTTTATTTGATCCGGAGAGAGTCTTTGGCTCTTGGAGGTGCTAAGTGTAACTTATTTGCTCAGCAATTGTGCTGAGAGATGAAAAGTTGCAGCTTTTTGTAGTATGGACCGCTTTTCCTATCTGTATCGAGAAGTGACTTGCGTGGTAGAATTTACCAGGTAAGTCAAATCCCGTCGGACTAGCGTGGTACAAGTCTACCACGTAACTCATTCCCCTTCTGACTTGCGTGGTGCAAGCCTACCACGTAAGTGAAAGGACTGTTGACTAGCGTGGTGGAGATCTACCAGGATAGTCAAGGAAGGTCAAACTCAAGTTTGTAACACCATCTACACTTTGGTAGCAACTGCGGTGCGAAACTCAGTTTATAATTTAAATAAGGAAGCCACGGGCTGACCGTGGCATCAACCTTTATTTGATCCGGAGAAAGTGTTTGGCTCTTGTAGGTGCTCCTAACGCTGCAAGTGTAACTTATTTGCTCAGCAATTGTGCTGAAAGATGAAAAGTTGCAGCTCTTTTTGTTAAAAGGGACCGATTTCCTATCTGTATCGAGAAGTGACTTGCGTGGTAGAATTTACCAGGTAAGTCAAATCCCTTCGGACTAGCGTGGTACAGCTCTACCACGTAACTCATTCCCTTTCTGACTTGCGTGGTGCAAGCCTACCACGTAAGTGAAAGGGCTGTTGACTATCGTGGTAGAACTCCACCAGGATAGTCAAGGAAGCTCAAACTCAAGTTTGTAACACCATCTACACTTTGGTAGCAACTGCACTTCCTAACACAATTTCTGATTAAATAGGATCATCAGAACTATAGAGCCTACTTCCGCGAACATGCACGGGACATGGTCGTCGGCTTACACACTATCACATCAACCATATAAGTCACTTCCATACACACTAGCTCAATGATCTTATAGACCCAAACACCAAACCCCCAGCTCAATCAAAGGAGCTGGGGGTTTCGTTTTATATGCTTTACAAGGCTTGAAGTGCGGCAACTTCTGCTGGGGTGAGTTCGCGGTACTCACCGAGTTCAAGGTCTGGGTCCAATTCCAAAGGACCCATGGCTAGTCTTTGCAGGGCGAGAACTTGCGAGTCGACAGCTTCGAACATGCGCTTGACTTGGTGGTATTTGCCTTCGGTAATGACGACTTCGATACGACTCGTATCACTTTCTGCGTCATAGCTTAATACAATCAATTCAGCGGGCTGACTGGTAAAATCACCAAGGTCGAGGCCGGCCGCAAATTGGTCGATGGCCTCGGCGGTGATTTCGCCTTCAACAATCGCGGCGTAGCGCTTAGGGACGGCGTGGCGCGGAGACGTAAGTCGGTGCGCGAGTTGGCCGTCATTGGTTAAGAGCAGTAAGCCAATCGTGTCGATGTCGAGTCTGCCGACGGGGAAGAGGTCTACGTGGGCGTAGTCCAATTCGACCCAGTCGATGACGGTTTCGTATTCGCGGTCTTCGGTAGCGGAGACGATGCCGTCGGGTTTGTTAAGCATAATATAATAGTATTCTTGATAGTTGACGGGTTCGCCAAGGTAGGTTACCTGGTCGGTATCCGGGTCGACGTTTTGGCCAACTTTGGTGCATGTTTCGCCGTTAATAGCGATATGTCCGCTGGTGATTAATTTCTTGACGTCTTTACGGCTACCGTAGCCTGCATGGGCTAAGAGTTTATCCAGTCGCATCATGGCAAGATTTTCATTTCTTCTTGGAGCTCTTTATAACGGTCTCCCAAGATAAGTTCTAATTTGCCAAAAAGCCCCAGAATAATCGCGTAGATCAGAACAGCCATTAAGACGACGAGTAGAATCTTCACCAGAGTTAACATGCGTCCAACCGGTCCGAATAAGGCGTTGAGAACGTTGTTCCACATGAAGGCAACAATTCCCATAATAATGGCGGCGATTACTATTTTGCCTAATTCTCTACGTAAGTAGTGATGGTCAAAGTCGAGTTCGCGTTTGAGTTTAATCCAGCTGAACACGGAAGTGGCTAAGAAGGCAACACCGGTTGACAGCAAGGCGCCGTGCCCTTTCCATAGGGCGACGAATGGGAATTGTAGCACTAGCTTAACAAGAAGACCAACGACTAGGAAACGAACAGCGGCTCGGCGGAAGTTCATGGACTGTAGAATAGTCGATAGAACGGTATACAGACCAAGCACGATCGCCGTCAGGGACGCCGTCACCAAGTAAGCTGGACCGTGCAGGCTACCAGTTGGGTAGAAGAAGGTGTACACATTATCCGCAATGGCAGCCATGCCCAAGGCAGCTGGTAGCATAATCAAGGTGAACATCTCCATAATTCGGGTGACCAATTGGCTCGTTCCTTTAATATCGCGATTGGCGAAATATTTGGTCACAGTTGGCACTAAGGCGGTCGCCAAGGACACGGCTAGAGAAACGATAATCATCGATAATTTATCCACGTCTAAGCTGATGGTTCCATACATTTCACTAATTTCAGAAGTCAACAAGATACTTGTTGCTTCCAAAATTTGACGGAAGCTGTAAGTGTCTACTAATTGGGCAATAATAATCCCAGATCCCAGTAGGATAAAAGGCACGCTATCAATGACCATTATCTTAATACTGGCTTTAAAATCAACTTCGACACGGTCAAGGGAACGCAACTTGAGTTGCTGGATTACTGGTTGACGGCGCAAGTAGATAACCAATAAGTAAATGAGTGACGCCAATGCGCCGACAAAGGCAGCAAAAGTTGAATGCACCACGGCATCGGTCACGTTGCCGGTTAATATCTGCATAATTGCATAGGTTGCAACTAATAGATAGACAACGCGCATGACTTGTTCAATAATTTGCGAAACAGCGGTTGGCTTCATATCGCTAAAGCCTTGGAAATACCCCCGCAAAAGACTCATAATTGGCAAGATTAAGAGTGCAGGCGCTAATGAGCGAATCACTAGAATGGCAGCGCCGGGGTCATTAGTTGCGGAATTAACCGCCAGAAACGGCGCCAATGCATAAAGCAGCAAGGCTGAGAAGGCGCCGGTAACGCCCATAATAATGGCACTATTCTTGAAGAGTTTGTCAGCGACCCGATACTCTTTCATGGAATGATAATAGGCCATTTGCTTGGCAATCGCACTTGGGAAACCAGCTGTCGCAATCGCTAGGAAGAGAGAATACGGCTTGTAGCCCACACTATAGAGTACATTAGCTTCCGTATAGGCATCCCCAAGCCACGTTGCCCAAGGAATGACGTAGAGTGCTCCCAGCACCCGGGAGATAATATTTCCGACAGTCAGCCAGGCCGCTCCACTTACGACCGAATCACCGTCTTCTTCGGCTTCATCGCGGTCCGGATCCCAATCCAAGTCTTCATGGTTTTTGCTCTCGATATCTCGGCGAATACCATACTCACGCAGGGCCTGGTCGGTCAGAATTGGACCATCATAACGCTGGGTCTTGGAAGTAATCTGCTCACTTAATTCATCAATTTCATCCTCATCATAACCGATAATCTCCTCGAGCTCATCGAGAGTCACCTCATCATCTACATCTGTATCATCCTGTTGAAAGAAAAATTGCTCGCGAACCTTCTCGACCCTCTCATCCGGCATCAAGCGATTCATCAAATGTACACACTCATCAGAATCATCTGACAAAGCGGCTTCCCTAGTAGCTTCAGCGCTATAAGAAGCAGCGAATTCTTTGTTGGTTGTGTCCTCTGAGCTAGCTAATGATTCTACTTCAGTGGCTTCAGCCGTATTACCCTGTTCATCTGCTTCTTCAGAAATACCTGCAGCAACTTCACGGGTCTGATTGCGGTCTGCTGCTTCTTGAACAGCTTGATTACGCAAGCTCTCTACTTCGCCGCCTTCTTCAGCCTCAGCGCCAGCCACTACATCAGAATCAGTTGCTGCTTCACCAGCCTGTTCTTTGCGTAAGGTCTCTATTTCAGCCAGAAGCTGACGCTCACGCTCTTGAGCAGCGCGGGCTGCTTTCATAGCGCGCTCTGCAGCTGCTTCAGCCACCTCAAGATCGCGCTCCGCCGCAGCCACCGCTTCTTCAGCGGCCTGTTTCCGTGCGAGAACGGCCTCTTCTTCGGCTTGAATCGTCCGCTCACGGGCTTCTTCTTCGGCTTGGCGCTCACGCTCGGCTTGTGCTGCCGCTTTTTGCCGTTCACGGATTTCCTGTTCCGCTGCCTTTTGCTGAGCCTTAGCTTCGCGTTCGGCCGCTTTCTGCTCGACCTTGGCTTCTCTTTGTCGATCGCGCTCGGCACGGCGGGCTTTCAGCTTCTGACTGGCCTCCCCTGCTGTTGCGCGAACACGGTCTACAAAGGACAATCCATCGTCGCTCCTGTCAAATTCATTATAACTAGACATCGGATCCAAATCCTCCAGATCGAAGTAAATTTGGTCGAAGTCCGACCGCTGAGTGGAACCTCGATTTTTCTGCCGATGCGTCTCTAAATCACGCCTATCAATTCGCCGCGTTTCATCAAAACTCTGACGATATTTATCTTGCTTATTTGGTTGCTTTGGTTCGTTGGACGATGTCTTATTCAAACCAGCACCTCCTATTGTCCTTAAATTCTACTTAACTGTCTCATCTTTACTAAATGCTTCCCACCGGTCGCTGAGCTTAGGTTGCCTGAAATTCAGGATTCACGCACCAAGTTCTGTTACAGCCCGTGGCTGAAATGTGCCTTAGCATCTTAGCCATAGCCAGGCGGATTCCCAAGCTACCACGAAAGGTAGCTGGAAGTATTCCCACCATGACTAGAGTGTCGCACTTCACCACCCTAGCTGTTTAAATCATTAATTCGCTACGATATTTACCAGGCGATTTGGCACTGCAATGACTTTACGCACCGTTAAGCCTTCTAAGCCGGTTTTAATTTCTGCCAAGTCCAATGCAATGGCTTCCATCTCGTCTTGGGCCATATCTACTGCAACCATTGCTTTGGCGCGTACTTTTCCATTAATTTGTACAACAATTTCGACTTCTTCTGCCACCGTCTTGGTTTCATCGAAGCTTGGCCATGCTTTCAAGGTAATAGATGCATCGTGACCCATCTTCGCCCAAATTTCCTCACTCATATGAGGTGCAATTGGGGCCAAGAGTTGCAAGTAACCTTCAGCGTATTCACGCGGGAAGACTTTGGCACTGCGCGCTTCGTTAAGGAAGATCATCAATTGTGAAATAGCCGTATTGAAGTGCAAGGCGTCGAGGTCTTCGGTCACTTTCTTGACGGTTTGGTGGTAGACTTGAGTTAAGTTGGTATTGCCTTGGTCTTGAATGGTATCCCGGATATTACCTGCTTCGTCTACATATAAACGCCAGACGCGGTCTAGGAAACGGCGGCTCCCTTCGAGTCCTTCTTCGCTCCAAGCAATGGATGCGTCCAAAGGTCCCATGAACATTTCGTATAGGCGAAGGGTATCTGCCCCGTACTCATTGACTACATCATCTGGGTTGACGACGTTGCCTTTTGACTTAGACATCTTCTCATTATTGGAGCCTAGAATCATACCTTGATTGAAGAGGCGTTGGAAAGGCTCTTTCGTGTTTACTACACCTAAATCATAAAGGAATTTATGCCAGAAACGGGCGTATAATAAATGGAGCACCGCATGCTCGGCTCCTCCGATATATAAGTCCACATTGCCCCACTTCTCAATGGCTGCTTCACTAACGAGAGCATCATCATTATGCGGATCCATGTATCGCAAGAAGTACCAAGAACTACCTGCCCACTGAGGCATAGTATTCGTCTCGCGACGTCCTTTCATGCCCGTTTCTGGATCGGTGACGTTTACCCATTCGTCAATGTTAGCTAGTGGCGACTCACCGGTCCCACTTGGATGAATATGATCGGTTTTCGGTAAGCGGACAGGCAAGTCTGCTTCCGGTACCGCAGTCGTCGTGCCGTCTTCCCAATGAATCACTGGAATCGGTTCACCCCAATAGCGTTGACGTGAGAAAATCCAATCCCGCAGGCGGTAATTAATCCTGCGTTCGCCGTGGCCATTCGCTTCCAACCAGTCAATCATGGCCGTAATGCCTTCAGCAACACTCATACCGTTCAAGAAGTCAGAATTAATAATCGGCCCCTCACCGAAATATGGAATTTCATTGTCCGGCCCTTGAATTACCGGTGTAATAGCCAAGTCATACTTCATAGCGAACTCAAAGTCACGCTCATCATGAGCCGGTGAACCCATAACAACACCGGTTCCGTAAGAAGCAATAACGTAGTCCGCAATCCACACTGGAATTGGTTCTTGGGTGGCTGGGTTAATGGCGTAAGCACCTGTAAAAACGCCGGTTTTATCTTTATTCAGGCTTGTGCGCTCTAATTCGCTCTTAGTAGCTACTTCTTCGATATAAGCATCGACGGCAGCTTTTTGATCGGGGCTTGTAATGGCTTGAACAAGCTCAGATTCTGGCGCAACAACAATGTAACTCGAGCCGAACAAGGTGTCCGGACGGGTTGTGTAGGACTCAAGCACTATATCTGTGCCTTCGACCGAGAATTTGATGATAGCACCTTCAGATTTGCCAATCCAGTTTCTTTGCATCTCTTTGACACTATCCGGCCAATCCAGATCATCCAAATCTTTCAGTAGACGATCAGCGTAGGCCGTAATCTTCAGTACCCACTGCCTCATCGGACGACGATACACTGGGTAACCGCCCCGCTCAGATACACCGTTAATAACTTCCTCATTAGCCAGCACCGTTCCTAAAGCCGGGCACCAATTAACCATCACATCATCCTGGTAAGCCAAGCCCTTCTCAAAAAGCTTCGTAAAAATCCACTGCGTCCACTTGTAGTAGTCTGGATCGGTTGTATCTATTTCACGCTCCCAGTCATAACTGAAGCCGAGCGACTTAATTTGACGTTTGAAGTTCTGAATATTCTCCTGGGTAAAGTCAGCTGGGTCGTTACCTGTATCTAATGCATATTGTTCCGCCGGTAAGCCAAAAGCGTCCCAACCCATTGGATGCAAGACATCATAGCCTTGGGCACGTTTCATACGTGCAACAATATCCGTTGCCGTGTAGCCTTTCGGATGACCTACATGTAAGCCTTGACCAGACGGATACGGGAACATGTCAAGGACATAATATTTCGGGTGGCCCTTGCCACGGTTTTCTGTCTTGAATGTATGGTGCTCATCCCAATATTGTTGCCATTTGGGTTCGATTTCGTGATGATTAAATGCCATTGTCAACCTCCATAAAATAGTATCGTTAGTCCCTATTCTAGCATAAAAATGCGGATTGTTTAAGCTTTTGTATCGATTAAGTGGCTTGAAACGCTGGTTAGAAGAAATTAGGATGAAGTCGGCGTGAACGCTCGTCCTAGATTCGTCACTGGGTCGTCAGGAAGTGTAGCTGGGTCTTGGGGATAACAGAGCGGTTAATGCAGAAACGACATGTTGGAGTGTGTAGATGTGGTGTGGCTTGAAGAGCTTCTATGTTTCTATGCGAAATGGGGTCCGAATATAACTATTGAAACACTAAAGCGACTTAAGCTCGCCAAAAATTAAAAGATGACAAAATGAAAAAACCAACCCGTGCAGGTTGGTTTCGGCTGGGAAATATTAGTATTGGATGGTTTGGCCAACTGTAATTAAGGTTGAGCCACCATTCTGAGCGATTAATGTGTCTAAGTCTGCGCCAGTGCGACGAGAGATGCTGTAAAGCGTGTCGCCAGCTTGGACTGCGTAAGCATTGCCGACAGCTTCCGTTGAAGCAGGTGCTGGGCTTGCAACTACAGATTCTGCTTGTACTGGATCAGATGTAACTGCTTCAGATGCTTCGACTACTTGGCTAGCTGGAGCTGGGGTGCTCACTGAGCTTGCTCCACTTAAGTTCAACGTTTGGCCAACTGTAATTAAGGTTGAGCCACCATTCTGAGCGATTAATGTATTTAAGTCTGCGCCAGTGCGACGAGAGATGCTGTAAAGCGTGTCGCCAGCTTGGACTGCGTAAGCATTACCGGACGCTTCGGCTGAAGCAGGCGCTTCGACTGAAGCAGGCGCTTCGACTGCTTGGCTAGCTGGAGCTGGGGTGCTCACTGAGCTTGCTCCACTTAAGTTCAATGTTTGGCCAGCTTTAATCAAGCTCGTTCCACCATTGGCTGCGATTAAATCATTCACGTTTAACCCGTTGCGACGAGCAATACTGTAAAGCGTGTCGCCTCTTTGAACAGTATAACTGCCAGCAGTTGTCGCAGCAGGCGCGCTTGCACGTGTTGCTGATTCAGAAGACTCAGTGCTTGTTGATGCCATTGTCGCTGCAGCTGGACTTGCGGTAGCTACTGTGTTACTGTCAGTTGCTGTGCCAAAGTTAATATTTTGCCCGACTTTGATTAACGTTGAACCGCCATTATCTGCGATTAGTTTGTTAGCGCTCAAGCCGTTGCGACGAGCGATGCTGTATAGGGTGTCCCCTTTTTGCACAGTGTAACTACCAGCACTTGAAGCTGAAGGTGTTGGGGTTGAGACCATATCCTTTGTTGTTTGTGTTTGTGTGCTTGAGCGAACTGCTGTGTTCGGCACGCCGGCAACGTCGAAGCGAGTTAAGTTGTTCTCTTCGATGATACGATTTAATTTAGACGCATAGCTTGTATCTGTAGCGTAACGGCCTGTTAAGTGCGCTGTTGCATCCTTATAGCTGTTCGTATTTGAACGACGTGCACCCGCATAATACTTCGCACGCCAGCTATTATCATCATTATAACCGGTCAAAGTTCCTGCATAATCTTCAAGTGACTCACCGTAATGATTGTAACGTTTGAAATTATCTTGGATACTGTAGTAATTCCCTGAGCCATCGTCTTCCAAGGTATTTTTACGCACACTTTGGCCATTATAAGCACCCTTAATACCAAATAGGTTATAGTTCGGTGCTTGAGAAAGCGTACTGCTTCCCCAACCAGATTCAAGAGCCGCTTGAGCAATCATGACCGATGCATACAAATCATTCTTGGCTGCAATGTCAGTAGCATAGCCTGAAATCAAGTTCAGAAATTGTGATTGCTTCGTCCCAGTCGTTTGTGCTTGAACTGTTACAGGTGCATATTCAGCTTGGACTTGACTAATTACAGCCCCAGTCGCAAAGAACACCAAGCCCGTATTGACCTTCTTCATTACAGTTTTCCTTAAATCATACTTTGCATTCAGACGTTGTTTAGCAATAAATTTCGTTCTAGAATTCAACCGTCTTACCTCCATAAATTAATTTATATTCATGATAATCATTTTTTATTTTTCAATGTCTTTATTATAAATCTTTTCCGCCTAGAACGGATGTTTATTTCGTCGCTGTCGACAACTCTTAATATTTGAAATATCTTTGTAACAAAAACCTTCGCTTGTTCCTGAACAAAACTCCGTAGTTATATGTGCATCTATAGTGAGAATTGTTGTACTTTCCGGGTACGCATGAGGAAGATTTTATTCTTCTTCTGCGATGATTGCAGAATAATGTTCGTGCGGAATTGTAGCGAGGGAAATTCAGTCACTATAGAAGGTTGCTGCTGCCAATGCAATGTCTCATCTATGGACAAAATTACCCTATTATATTGTAAGAACGGCTTCCGCCGTTCGACAAACCTAATCATAGCCCGCCTTTGATTATCCCCAACAATAGCCAGACGAAATGGCAAATCTATGCTATAATACGCTAAATTTCACTAAAGGAGCTGACAGCATGTATAATGCTTTGCGTTACAGCCACCAACTGCTCGCGGAAACCATCGAGCGTTTTCCAGCTGGACACTATATTGATGCCACACTTGGCAATGGCCACGACACCGCTTTCATCCTCACCCGCCCCAACTTCGCCGGCACCATCTCGGCCTTCGATATTCAAAGTGAAGCCCTTGAATCCACCCGAGACCTTCTAAGGCAAAAAAATCTAGTTGACCACCCGGGGCTAACGCTCTATAAGGCGAGTCATGCAAGGATAGCGGACACATTAACCGATATTCCCGTCTTTCACGGCGCTATATACAATTTGGGCTACTTGCCCGGCGGCGACCACAGCGTCACGACATTAGCTGAATCAACGCTGACTAGCCTAGCACAAGTGCGCTCGAAATTGGTAGTCAAAGGACGCATCATCCTAGTCATTTACTACGGCCATCCAGGTGGACTAGAAGAAAAGAATGCGATTTTAGCTGAATTAGCCACGTGGCCCCAAGAGCAGTTCCAAGTCTTGCAGTACGGATTTATTAATCAACGGAATAATCCACCACTATTGGTGGCGGTGGAGCGACTTCGGGATCGCTAATTCTTAGTAAGGATTGACTTCGTTGAACCTCTAAGGCAAATATATAATTCAGCAATAGCGCTAAAACGCTGTCTGAAAGTCTGACTCCCGGCAGATACAGAGTTAGTGCTAGGGATTCTGCTTGTTAACTTAAAAACGACGATTACTATTGCACTGAGTCACTCAACGCTGACCCTGCTGCACAGTGGCTTGATCTTCTTTGACTATCGTCGTGCAACCCTACCACGACACTCAAACTACTAATCACTTACGTCGTGCAACCCTACCACGATAGTCAAACTGCTATTCTCTTACGTCGTGCAACCCTACCACGATAGTCAAACTGCTAGTCACTTACGTCGTGCAACCCTACCACGATAGTCAAACTACTAGTCACTTACGTGGTGCAACCCTACCACGATAGTCAAACTGCTAATCACTTACGTCGTGCAACCCTACCACGATAGTCAAACTGCTATTCACTTACGTCGTGCAACCCTACCACGATAGTCAAACTGCTATTCACTTACGTCGTGCAACCCTACCACGATAGTCAAACTGCTATTCACTTACGACGTGCAACCCTACCACGATAGTCAAACTGCTATTCACTTACGACGTGCAACCCTACCACGACACTCAAGCATCCTCATCGTATCTAAATTAAGGTCGATTCCACGACACGCGACGTGACTTCCGCTTATTCAATTTATCTCACTTATCTTTCACCAAACGACAAGCCTCGTTCCAACTCCCAGAACAAGAAAAGCATCAGTTCAGCCTTCTGTAAGACCAATCTGATGCTTCTTTTATATGAGATATTATACACTTCTCTTACGCATAGCCGGCTGAACGCAAAGCTATTCAAACTGCCCGACGCCCGTGTTAGACAAATCATGCCTCAATCATCGGCCAGAAATCTTCAGTCTATTCATACCCTGCCCAGCACACTAAATCCAACTTCAATAGCACAATCGCTATAGATTTTCCAATGCTGCTTGCAAGGCTTCGACGCGGTCAGTATTCTCCCAAGTAAAACCTGGCTCTGTTCGGCCGAAGTGACCGTAAGCAGCAGTCTGTTTGAAGACAGGCTTACGCAAGTCAAGCATGTCGATAATGCCTGCTGGGGTTAAGTCAAATACTTGGCGGACAGCTGTGATTAGAGCTTGTTCGCTATAATCAGACGTGCCGTAGGTATCGATTGCAATCGAGGTCGGTTCAGCCATCCCGATGGCGTAGGCTAGTTGGATTTCGCAACGTTCTGCTAGGTTGGCAGCGACGATATTTTTGGCAACGTAGCGAGCGGCGTAGCTGGCGGAGCGGTCGACTTTGGTGGCGTCTTTCCCAGAGAAGGCACCACCTCCGTGGCGGGCTGCGCCACCGTAAGTATCGACGATGATTTTGCGGCCGGTTAAGCCGGAGTCGCCGACAGGACCGCCGATGACGAATTTGCCGGTTGGGTTGATGTAGAATTTTGTATTCGTCAACCAAGCTTCTGGTACAATAGGCCGCACCACATGTTCGATGACGTCAGTCTCGATTTGAGAAAGCTCGATTCCTTCGGCGTGCTGGGTACTAATTACAATGTTGTCAATCGCTATAACGTTCTTATCTTGGTCGTATTCGACGGTTACTTGGGTTTTGCCATCGGGGCCAAGATAAGCGAGTGTCCCGTTCTTGCGCACTTCTGCTAGGCGACGGGCCAGGCGGTGGCTTAAATCAATCGCCAGGGGCATGTAGTTGTCGGTTTCTTTACTCGCATAGCCAAACATAATCCCCTGGTCCCCTGCTCCAATTAAAGCCTGACTATCGTCATCGCGGCTTTCTAGTGCATCGTCCACACCTTGAGCAATGTCGGGTGACTGCTCGTCCAAGGACACCAAGACAGCTACGTTATCTGCATCGAAGCCGTATCGGCGGTCGGTATAGCCTATTTCACGAATCGTCTCGCGTACGACGTGTTGAATATCAACGTAGCTGGTTGTTGTCACTTCGCCAAAAACAAGCACGAAGCCCGTATTCACCGCCGTTTCACAGGCTACGCGCGCTTTGGGATCCTCAGCAAGGATAGCGTCAAGAATTGCATCACTGATTTGATCAGCTATTTTGTCAGGGTGTCCTTCGGTTACAGATTCGGATGTAAATAAATGGGTTTGAGTCGTCATGATTCCTCCTGTTTAAATTTTGTATTTTAATGGTATAATGGTCGTATTCAACCAAATAAATCGGCTGGACATAGGTATTATACTAGTCCCTTACCAAAAAAGAAAGGTCTTTCATCTATGCAACAAGTGATTAAATTTCTCCAAAAACCCCTACTCAAAATTTGTCTCACGCCTCTGTCAACTATTGGTTTCGGACTAATTGTGGGAATGAGTCGTGCCAATCAAATTCAATGGCTCAGTATGCTATTGCTGGTCTTTATAGTCTTAAGTGGCCAACTCGTGGATCATTTCTTCTACTTGAAATATGACCGCGGGGAGACAAGCCGTACGCCCCTTCCTCTATTAATTGTCTGTGAAGCTGTTCTACTCGTAAGCAGCGCTGTCTTCCTCTTCCGCCACCATTGGCTTGTTGGCTTTCTTCTCGGCTTGTACTTAGTTTACCTGCATGTGCGCTACTTCCCCTTTAATTTCGCGCACAGCGTATACGACATCTTGCTGAGCGTGCTCTTCAATGGTCTTGTTCTCAATTGTATCGCCTACTTTTCGCAAGTGAACACGGTTACCACTCAACTGCTCTGGGCACTCGTACCAGCGATACTCGTCGTCACCGCAGTAGAACTACAGACGTTGAATTTGGAACTCATGCTCATGCGTCGCCGTCCACTCAAAGCAGGCAAAATGCTGCATACCCTCAGTCTGCTTGTGCTCACAATTGCGGTTATTCTCGGCTTCGTCTTATCACGTCCGAGCCACACATTCTACATCGTGCAAGTTCTATACGTCGTCATTGTAACGGCTGCGTTCCTGCCATTAATGATGAAGACTAAACGCCCGCACGAAGCACAGAATAAGCTGAACTACCTCAGCTCAGCAAACTTCTGCTTTACTTTGTTGTACGCCTTGAGTTATTTATTCTAATAGATGTCGAAGCCACGGTACATCCCGTGGTTTTTCGTAGCAAAATTTAAGTCTGTATTCGCTATGAAACATTAAGAGTTTGAAGACATTTCTGTAAGTAACCCCTTTGTTTCGTCAAAAATCACGCTATACGATAGTAATGTCACTAAAAGACTTGGAGCAGCTAGAACTATAATTTATAACTACAAAAAGGCTGTTAAACCGACTGAGTGCTTTACAGGAAAATCGCCGTATAGCCTTTCGCATACAACCTGCATCAATCAACCGGTTTGAAGCAGAGAAACCTTCCATTTACGTCATAAAACTGCTAGTAGATGTCTGATCTCTAGGATTTTAAACGTCCTACCTTACTCAAATACGGTGGTAACTCAACCATCTGGTCATTGCAACTTCCACTGTTGAAAACTATTAAATCTATAACCATTTTGAAATCTAAATCTTTCCTCCAAAAAAATTGCGAATGCTTCGCATTCAAAGCCATGACAGAAACCAGTTAACCGTTTACAATATATATATAGGTGATACAAATCCGCTTTTTTATAAGGGCGTTGCCGACCCTGTCCCAAAAACTGGATGAGGGACTTATTCTGGCGATAAGCTAAATACGTCAAAGAACATGAAAATAAAAATTTCGAAATTTAATAAGTGGTAAATGCATAATTATTTTGAGAAATCCCAGTGTAACAATAACGATCTAAAAAGCTGGTTAGACCAATGTTCCCACTCCGTTTTGGAGGAATGAAGCGTTAGCTCTTAAATGAACACAAGGTGATTGGTAGAGCGCTTTTCCCTACGCTACCAACGTCGCACATTCTTCTTTATATACTTCATTTGGACATTGATAGTTTAAGATTCTTCAGTAACGGTTATTAATGGTGTTTGTATCTGTTTGTAAATCTCGATAGGTTAATTCTCTTAGGCTCTCTCCTTTAGGTAAGAATTCGCGTAAAATACGATTATGACCTTCATTCGTTCCCTTCTCCCACCTGCATAAGCATGGGTAAAAGAAATTTTAGTCTCTTCACATTGATGCTCAAGATTCGATAACGTAGAGAACTCAGATTCATTGTCCGATGTCATTGTCTTAAAGCGCTCAACTCCTTCTTTTTCAATCATCTTTAATACGGCTACCTCAATCTTTTCAGCAGTTCGATTCCAGTTTTTTTAGTTATGAGTTTACGTGTCTTACGCTCAACTAACGTGATGACACATGGTTCTCCTTTTGTTTTCTTGCCGAGAACTCAATCAAGTTCCCAGTGGGCAAACTCTTCCCGAGATTGTACGATTTCACACCGCAACTCAATACTAGGACCCAAAACTTTTGTATTAGATCGTAAGCGGTCGATAATCAGGTAACTTGATAATTCTCTGACAACCTGGACACCAAAACCAAGGATCTCAAGCAATTTACAGAAAGTCTAAATAAAATTGCCCGTTAGAAAGTTAAGCTCTCTAACGGGCATTGCTTTGTTATTATGATTCTTTTTTACCGAGTTTTTCTTTTACATAATCAGACCATGGTAAATAAGCCTGTAGACGGTCGAGTAAAGTTCCCTCGGCATACAGGGTGGGTAATTCTTCTAAGAGCAGTTGGAAATAAGCCACCGGAGAGAGGCCGTTCAAGTCAGCTGTCACTTTCAAAGATAGGATGATGCCAGAAGCTTGAGCTCCTTGCAGGCTGGATGAAAAGAGCCAATTCTTCCTGCCGATGACCAGTTCTTTGATGGACCTTTCTGCCAGATTATTGCTTAGCTCTAAGCGACTGTCCTTGAGGACATTCATAAAGTATTCTTTATGCTTGGTCGCATAAGCAATGGCTTTGGAGAGTTTGCCTGTTGTCGCTTGGTAACTGTAGGGTTCGATTAAATCGAACAAGTTGGTCAACACCACAGACAGTTCCTCTTGGCGTAATTGAAACCTTTCTTCAGCCGGCAAATCTCTCCAAGATTTCTCTAAGGCAAAAGCTTGGTCGCAGTAGGCAACCGCTTGAGCCGCAACTGAATCAGGAGGGGCATTGCTGGGCAGGCTCTCATAGAACTTGCGACGAAGGTGGGCAAAGCATCCCACTACCGTGATCTCATCCGGCAGATTCAAATAGGCGCTGTACATGTCCGAATGGAGATGGCCCTTGAAATCAGCTAAGAATTCCTGAGGCACCCGATGAGCTCGTGATTCATCGTGTAGATAGATTGCCACGGGGTGGGCCTCATGACGGCCAGATTGAAAGAGCCAATAATAAGTATTGGTTTTATCGCTTTCAATCACTCGATAGCTGGTTTCATCGGCATGAATAATGTCTTGGGATAGAAGCTCCTTGGCCAATTCTTCCCAAAGATAACCAAAGTAATATTGGGCACACAGAATATGCCACCGATTAATCTGTTGGCGATTAATCGGTAGCCCTCCCTCTTTCCAGACCTTTTCTTGCCGATAAGCGGGAACTTTGAGGACATACTTCTGTTGAATGGTTTGAGCGATCACCGAAGCAGACCCCAGACTATTTTGAATCGGGGCTTTTGGAACAGGAGCTTTGACGATTACATCTTGAGGCTCCTCTTCTGAGCAAGTTAAGCACTTGTAAGAGGTCCCATAATGGACTTGTTTTTCATAATGAGCAGGCTGGTAGACTACTTCTTCCCGGACCTTGGTCTTGCCAATTTCCACCATTTCGTCTTGACAACAAGGACAGGTCTTATCCTCTAACTTATGGACCACTGGAACTTCTTCGAACTGTTCCAAGACTTTGCGCTTTTGTCCTTTTTGTTTCTTTCTCTTTTTAGGAACTACCAGGTCTTCTTCATCTGGCAAGTCTGGAGATTCTTCAATGGGAGGCACCCCATCAAATAAAGATAGCTGACCGTCTGCGACCTGATGGGTCTCTTTGGACCGGCCAAAGAGTTTGTGGCGCAGGTACTGATTCTCCTCATTCTTCAAGTGGAGTTCTTGTTGGAGTAACTCTAATTGCTTAGCGAGTTGTTCATGACGGACAAGTAATTCTTCTCGTTCTGAAAGCAATTCCTCGCGTGTTAAGGTATCAACCATATCTGGGGCACCTCCTCCTTAAATAGATACCCCTATTCTACTAGATTTGCTTCCAAAAAGCAGCCACTAAAACACTAATAAAATAACTTTTTTGACGAAACTGAGATTGAAGATTTAAGGGGAAAGCCCTTTAATAACCTGGTCACCTCCATCAAACTCATGGGCTCTAAGCAGGCTTGATTAGCTCTGGGCCAGTGGACCTTACCATTCTCCAATCGTTTATAGATTAACTGAAAGCCTTCACCATCCCAATGTAGAATTTTGAAACGATCGGAGCGACTACCGCAAAAGAAGTAGTAAGCCCCATCAAAAGGGTCGTGATTAAAATCATGTTGAAGGAGAATTGCTAAGGTGTCGATCCCTTTACGCAGGTCAGTCTTACCATAGACGATGTAATAACTGTCTTCTTCAGTTAGTCGAATCAAAAAATCATCTCCTTTCTATTACTTATAGAATAATGGAGATGATTTAAATTTGATAGATACCTCATAATAGACCGCTTACATTAGATCCATGGGGGTGACTGTTGCTTTCGGAGACGTAAGCGTGTTTTCATTGGCAAATCGATGTTGCGGACTTTCAAGAGCTGTTGATCAATGTATTGATAGACAGTCTTGGTGCAGGACACAAGCTCTAATGGATTATTTCTTCGGTAGGAATGAACAAAGGTGTCAACACTGAAAATGCGTCCTTTGGTTGGTGTTAACAAAGCTTTTTCAAGTTCACTAAAGAAATGCTGACTATAGCGATAGATGCTTTTAACACGGCAATTAGCTCGATTTTCTTGATAAACACGAGAACCGACTTCAGCGATATAAGTGGTGTAGTACTTGCTGTTATAATCTTTCTGGCGAACTCTTCCGCGTTTTACCACTCTTGATACAGCAGATTGGCTAACGCCGAGTATCTCTGCCATTTGGACTTGAGAATACGTCCCTTCTTGATACATCTGCTCTAATCGGCCGCGCATTTCAGGGGTGAAGTGCTTAAATCGACAGCCTGTTGTGGTAGAATTTATCATGTCAGTGAATACTCCTTACTAATGGTTTGGTCGCTATTTAGCATATCGTATTCACTGATTTTTTCATTTATGCTTATGCATTTGCTTATACAACTTACCTCACCTTCTATTCACAAAATTGCACAAACAAATAATTTACGGAATGATTCGAAGGTTTTCCTGCAGGAATAGGATAATCTAGCGTATATCGGAGCCTTTGAGCGTAGCTAATGGTACAGTATGTTGCAAAGCAACTTACAGTCTTGAATGCGTAACGAAGGGAAGTGACTTAGCCCATCCACTGTGGGAGACGAAGTTCATCACTTTTACGGTACCATCCTTGGTTTCGTGCTCTCTATACCCTTCGCCCTCCTCAGTGCCAAAAACCTCTGGAAGAAACACACTTGGCTTGCGACTTTAGTCCGCGGTTTGTTAAGCTTACTGTATTCCGTACCAGCCTTAATTTGCGCAATTCTCTTTGTCCGCGTCGTCGGCCCAGGACTCCTTGCTGGTGCCTCAGCCTTAGGCATCCAGCTCATTGGGATGCTTGGGAAATTGATTGGTGACGAATTGGACCGCATTGACGAAACGCCAATTGAGACCAAGTTAGCCACTGGTTCAACAAAGATGTAAGCTTTTCAATACGCTCGCTTACTTCAAGTCCTGCCCCTTGCAACCTCGCACATACTCAACCACTTTGAAATTAACATGCGTAGCGCGACCACGCTAGGTTTAGTAGAGGCTGGTGGGATTGGTGCGCCAATCATCTTTGCCTTACATCAGCGCATTTCACAAGAAACTGCTGTAAAATTTGCGAGACCTGCCTCTAAAGCATACCAGGTGTTCTTTGAGAGCGCATCCTTGTTTTCTTGTTACCAAGAATCAAAAGCTCAAAATTAATGATGCTTGCCCAAGTAATAGATAATTGGCTCGACATTGCATTCAGATAATTTTCATTTTTCTGTATAACTTATTGTCTCCTCCTCTATGGCAAGTTAAGATTATATGTATCTCTATGGACCTTTTAAAAATATACTTTAAATATGCGTTGTAGGTCTTGCGATAAGGGTGCTTTGATGTTAATATTTTTTAGTTTCCAGAATATATTTTAGAAATATTAAGTGCAATTGTGTGCAATTATCAATTTTTGCACTTAAAAATAATAAAAGATGTGGTAAACTATTTAGAGATGGTGCATTGTTACTGGTTTGACACTTAAATTGAGAGAGCCTATAATTTCCAAGCAATTATTTTAGATTTCTTCGGCTTTTATTGACAACCATTAACAGTCCAGTCAAAATTTGTGTAGAAAGACGTGGTATTATGAGACAGGTCCTTCAAGCTTCGCAATTAAGACGGCTGGAATTTATTGAAATTCTTTATAGTCGCCACGGTGGCTGGGTAAGCCTTCCCAAGGTCGCTGAATATCTAAAAACTACACCTTTGAACTTGAAGAATGATATCTTCGGTTTACGCAAATTAGGTGTAACGATAATTACGAAGCGTGCTAAAGTTCGCCTTGATACAACGAATAGTCCAACAATTGAAACAATCTATCGAGATTTCAACCGGCACTCTCCGGCTTTAAATCTTGTGGAGGAAATATTTAATACGCCCGATCATACGACGGAATCCTTATCGGAAGCACTATTTATCAGCCCGTCCACCGTGTATCGGCATATCAATACTTTGAATAAACGAACAGAAGAAGTCTTTAATGTGAAGGTAGATAAGCGACCTTATCGTTTCGGCGGTGATGAGCGAGATATTCGCTATTTTCTAGCTGAATATTTCGCTGAACGATATCCTCTAGAAGAGTGGCCTTTCAAAGAGGTGGATGAGCGGGTCCTTGAAACATTTATTCAGTATTTTACACGTGAATTAAATATTGGTATGAACTTTTCTTATTATTATTTCGTCAAGATATTGACCGCAATTAGCCTCATTCGAACCATCCAAGGTTTCTTTATCGAAACAGATAATTCCCATATTGAACCAGTTTACAACGTGATTAAAGATCAACATACATTTAAAGAAATGAAGAAATATATTCGCGAGCATTATGACCGGGAACTAGACATTGACTTCATTGGCCAGATGTTCATCAGTTTCTTGAGTCCGAATTATTTCTTCACAATTGACTCATTCTATTTAGAAACACGCCTAAACGATCAAATCAATAGTTCCATTACTTATTTGGATTGGATGATTTCCCGCTTAATGCGTGACTTTGACTTGGAATTGGATAATAAACAAGAATTGATTTATGAACTACATAATACCAATGTTCTTAACAAAGCCGACCTCAACGTCACCCCTATCCTCTACGACCAGAAAGGTGGCTTCGTGCGCGAATTCTCGGCCAAATATCCAGAATTCTATGAAGCAGCCTTTAAAGCCATGCAAGGCTACCGCAACCATATGTTGGAGAAACCTGACTATTATATGGAAAGGCATTTAACCTATACGCTGATTGTGCAATGGAGATACTTAATATGCCAATTAGCTAATCGCGCGGAGAAGATTAATGTCCTGATTCTTACGAAGTATGACGAAGGATATTCTAGGCTCATTAAGGATATGATGGAGTTTCGTGGAACTCAACAAATGAACATCGACATCTACGATGAAATTCATTTCGATCGGGATACGATTGCTCAATCGAACTACGATATTCTCGTCTCAAATTTCGAAATTGAACCCATCGAAGGTAAGCATATTTCCTATAATCCGAGCCTCTTCTCGGTTGAGTCACTTTATGAATTGTACCAAATCGTCATTAAAATCATTGATGAACGCAAAAAAAATGACTATTTAAGCAAGCTCATCCCTGACAAAGAAGATGATGAACACTGCGATGAAAGTGATGACGATGAATTAGACGAAATCTTTGAAGAAGCTTAATTATCAAGAAGAGGCTGTAAGGTAAGTCAACCACAGAAACCACCAAGAATGCTGTTAAATCAACATTCTTGGTGGTTTTGTAGAATAATATAGTTAATGAAAATGAAAAAACAGAGGGCAGGAGCCCTCTGTCGCAGATAATCCAAAAAGGACTACCCAAAATGCATACTCATTAAAACATAAATCAAATGACATTGGAACTATCCACTCAATATCCACCGAAAGCGCTAATTGCAAGTTAAAGTGAGACTCATTTTCTACCTAGGTCATCTGAGCTATAAACACAATGTAAATCATGTGCTTGCCGGCGACGAAGCCTCCCTTGACACTGAGCTGAGGCATGGTACTCGCGAATAGCGAGGTGGGCCCGGGGTTTATGGGATTATTCGGCTCTTTGTCAAATATTTGCCTTTGGAATATTAAAAAACAGTCTGAATCATTAAGATTCAGACTGTTAAGATATGTAATTTACATTACATTAGAGAAGATACTCAATAAATGATTATTCTTCTTCGCGTTTCTTAGATCCAACTAAGCCTAATCCTGCAAGAATTGCAAGAGCTGCAGATCCATAAAGCGCAAAGCCATCGTTTTCACCAGTGGCTGGTAGTACGTTAGCACTTGATTGATCAGCTGAGTTTGCATCTTTTTGTCCTGCTGGTTCTGCTGATTTTTCAGAATCGTTAGTATCAGGTTTTTCTGGCGTTGGTTTGCCAGTTGCTGTGGTTGTGTCTTTATTAGGATCATTGTTAGCATCTGGCTCAGATACCTTAGGATAATCCTCATTGTTCTTAGGATCAGTGTTGTGATCTTTTTCTTCTTGGTCTGTCCATCCATCATTATCATCGTCGTCGTCACCTGTTACAGCTGGGACATCTGGATTATTAGGATCAACTGGCATACCTGTATCTTTGTCTGTTTTGCCATCTTTATCAGTATCACGATAGATAGTGATGATTGATTCACCCTTGATTGGATTACCGTCTGCATCCACCACAGGATGACCATCTTTATCTACAACAGTCACTTCAACAGTAATTTGACGTGTTTCTTCGTCATCTTTCCAGTCTTTAATTTCTGGAATACCTGAGACTTGATTAGTAGATGGATCTACTGTTAGACCTGGATATGCATCTTGACCATCAATCGTTACTTTCACAGATCCACCTTCAGGGACATTATCCACATTAGGCGTCACTGGCGTGATTTCTTTATGTTCAAGTGCATTTTGAGACTTAGGTGTTACTTCTACCGTTGCATCCTCAGGAGTCACTTGTTTATCAGTAACTGTAATTTCAACAGGATCACCAGATTTTGATTCTGTTGTTCCATCAGGTTTAGTGAATTCTTTAGATGGTGTTACTGTGACTTTGTCTCCGGTATTTTGTTTAGGCACTTCAATTGTAAAGTTACCATTTTCATCTGATGTACCTGTTCCGATAGTATTGCCATCTTTATCTTTGACTTCCACCTTAGAATTAGGAATAGATGTTTTACCTTCAACTTTAGTTGTATCTGAATCTGGTTCATTTGTAGCAGTTGATTCAGTGATTTGAGGTGCTTCAGTTACCACTGTTTCAGCTTCACCTTTAGGATTACCATTTTCATCCGTAATAGGTGTGAAGTTACCATTTTCATCATCTTTACCAGGAGTGATCGTTACTTTATCACCAGGATTTTGTTTAGGCACTTCAACAGTAATGTTACCATTTTCATCTGATGTACCAGTACCGATCGTGTTGCCATCTTTATCTTTGACTTCCACTTTAGTATCTGGCGTTGTTTTGCCAGTTACTGTGGTTGTGTCTTTATTAGGATCATTGTTAGCATCTGGCTCAGATACCTTAGGATAATCCTCATTGTTCTTAGGATCAGTGTTGCGATCTTTTTCTTCTTGGTCTGTCCATCCATCATTATCATCGTCGTCGTCACCTGTTACAGCTGGGACATCTGGATTATTAGGATCAACTGGCATACCTGTATCTTTGTCTGTTTTGCCATCTTTATCAGTATCACGGTATACATCGATAGTTGCGATGGTTTTAACAGGTTCATTGTTTTCATCAAGAACGGGTTGTCCATCTTTATCAACTAATTCAATAGTGACAGGAATCTCACGAACTTCATCCGTTCCCCATTGTTCATCAGTAATAGTAGGTGTACCTGATACACGTCCTGTATCTGGATCAACAGTTAAGCCAGAGTCAGTTTGACCATCACCGATAGTTACCTTAACAGTAGAACCTTCTGGACGGTTGGTAACGCTAGGTACTATTGGAGTGATATCCTTACCTTCTAGGACATTTTGTGAACTTGGATTAGCATCCACACGGGCTACATCTTCTGGAACTGCTGTCGCTGTAGCGGTAATCGTTGTTGGTGTAGTAATTGCTGTACCAGGTTTCACATTCCATTCAGGATTTTCATAACCTTCAGCTGGGTTAGCTGTTGGATATTGAGCTTCCGTTAAAGCTACTCCATCTTTGACATGATAAACTTTATTATTCGTTAATGATTCAACACCTTCACCTGCAGCGAAGTCTACCTTATGATATCCTGCTGGAACTGGGGCATTAGGATCATCAGTGTTATCAATGACATCTGGCGCAGTTACCTTAACTTTAGCTGTCACCTGATCTGTAGAACCATCAGCATATGTGATAGTCACCGGTACATTGATGTCTTGTCCTGGAACTTTAGCTGTCTCTTCAGCTGGGATGGTGATTTTACCTGTTACTGGATCAATGCTTGCACCATTTGTTGGTGTATCGATTGAGTAGCTAGGGTTTTCAGGATTGACAGTTTTGCCATTCTTATCAACAAATACTGGTGATTCTGTTTCTGCATCTTTACCAGGAATCACTTCAGTATCTTTATAAGATGGATCTAGTTGGTCAGCAATTTTTTCATCTTCGACAGGTTGGACTGTGCTAGCAGTTGCTACATACTCTTTAGGACCATTGATAATATCTTCTGATGGCTTAACATCTGCATCGCCATTCCATACTGGATTTTCGTAGCCTTCTTTAGCTTGAGGTGTAGGCACTTTGTCAGCCGGGATACTTGATCCGTCTTTTACATCATATGCTTTGGCGCCAAAGTCTTCAACACCTTCTCCAGATTTAAGTGTTACACGGTGGTAACCGTCTGGAGTTACTGCATCCGGATCGTCAGAACGATCAATCACATCCGGGGAAGAAACTGTAACTGTAGCAATAACATCATCTGTCGAGCCGTCTTCATAAGTGACCGTCACTGGCACTTTGATTGTTTCACCTGGTTTATTAGTTTGATCTGCAGGAATAGTGATAGCTCCGGTTTGAGGATCAACTTCCGCACAATCAAATTTTGGTTGACCGTTTGCAGGTTCTGTAATCTTGAATGCTGGTTTGGCAGGATCAGTTGATAGAGGAACATCGTTAATTTCAACTGGTGTTTCAGTGGTACCATCAACTTTGTTAAATGTTGGTGCATCAACTGTCACAGGTTGTCCGTATTCAGCGTTTTTGTCTGCATAATTTGGCTCGAATTTATCTTTTTCAGCACGATCATCTATAATGTTAATGACAGAATCAGCCGTTAATCTCAAACCATTTTCAAATACAATAGACACTGGAACGGTAATCTTTTGACCAGGATTTAATTTAGCTGTTTCAGAAGCAGCAACACTAACAACACCGGTTTCTGGATCCACCGAAACCTTGATATCTTGTCCGTCAACATTCACAGTTTCCAGTGGTCTATACTCGACTTGTGTCTGATCATTGGTATCTGTAAAAACTACTCGTTCAACATATTCATATTTTGGTGCTTTTTGTCCTTCATAGTATGGTTTATATTTATTGCCATCTTTATCAATAAAGTCTGGTGTACCGGTATCAGCTTTTTCACCTGAGCTTACTTCGATAGGCTCATATTCTACTCCAGGTGCAGCAATGAAAGCATCTGCTGCTAGAGCTTCACCTAAATCTGAAGCATCACTGTTGCCATAAAATACTCCAGAGGTATATGTTGATGGCACTGCTAAATCTTTAGGTACTGTTATTGGTACAGAATCAATAGTACCTACATCGCTACTTGTTTTTTCGACAGCTTCACCAATTGGATTACCGTCTTTAAACCATCTAATCTTGTAGGCTTGACTTGGAAGCAATCCACCAGTTTCGTTTTGAACAGTTTCTCCAGGTTTAGCAAAATTACTTTGTGTATCATACACTTTAACATCATGCATAGGTTGAGCAGCTAATGCAGCAAAGTTTATATTATAAATATTACCAGAAGCCAGGTTTACAGCTCCGACCGGTAGTGTCGAATTGTTAGTTAATGTTTCAAACATGTTGTTTTGAGAAGTATTGCCCCAAATTGCATAATTGTCAATCAACGGAGCAACATACATATAATCTTTATTAATGTGACGGTGACGAACATTACCCGTTCTACCCCATTCTTCAAGATTATTATTATTTTTTTCTTCATCATTAACTAAAGTTCCATGCTCTTCGGTAGAAACTGTATTCCATAGCTGAGCAACTGCATTTGCGCTCTTATGATCTACACCGTATAACCCTCTAAATGGAAGATAAAATTCACCATTGCTATCAACTTTACCAACAACAGTTTCAGCTATATGGGAGCCTTTACCATGTTCTGCTTCATATTCACGAATGATAGATTCTTGAGCCGCTCTAAAGTCCGCTACACCATAATTTGGATTAGCTTCCTTCCATGCATCAAAACGACGAGCAATTTCGTCATTCACATAAGATGCAACAACTTCTGCACCTGTAGCATTCACATCCCAAGTATTCTTTTTCCAACCTTCAGCAATCGAACCCTGAGGGTCACCATTTTCATACCAAACATTCCCTGCTACACGTCCATAATTACCATCTTTTGGCCAAATACCATCCTGGTTAGGCGATGTAGTCCATTGATCTCTAGGTTTAACTAGCCAATCGTTCCTCATAATTTTTTCTTGAAGTGCTACTTGTCCACCAACTATGCGGTTGACTCCAGCAGTGAAATCCCAAGATTCGTTCACACGATCCAAGCGTTTATGGAATCCATACTTATGGTCACCTGGTTTTATAACATTGTATTTTTCAGGATCAGGATTCTCAACCCATGTACGAATTGCAAAATCAGGATTACCTGCTAATTGGAAATGATGAACATTACCATACTGATCTACTTCAGGCGTTTGAAAATTAAATGTATATGTTCCATCTGGTCTAGAAGTTGTCTTATAGACATTAGACACATACCCATCTTTATCTACCCACTGCAAATATACATTAACGCCACCAATTGTTTCTTCACTTGGTACGTTTAATCTATTATCTCTGTATACATATGCAATACCAGAATAAGATTGTGTGTCACCTTCTTGTCCAGGAGAATAAATAGCATTTTCTTGAACTTTTTCAACATCTGTTGAAAAAGTTGAAATGTTGATATCGCTGTTATTAACAGAAACAGCGTTATCGATTTTTTCCTCGTTTAAAGCTGAATCAGCTGATCTTAAAGCAACTTTCGGTTCTTCAGCTTCAACTTTATTTTCAGATGCACTATCAGCATCTACATCCTCTGCAGATGTTGCTGCTTCTGGCTGACTCTCCTCTTCAGGTGTAGTCACTTCTGCTTCCGGTTGAGTCTCCTCTTCAGGTGCAGTCACTTCTGCTTCCGGTTGAGTCTCCTCTTCAGGTGCAACTGTTTCTGCTTCTGGCTGAGTTTCCTCTTCGACGACTGGCACTTCGTTTTCTGGTTGAATATCAGAAATACTCGTGTCCGTTGTTTCTTGTGCCTGTACAAGTGCTGCATCACTAGCAAAGAAAATACCAGCAGCCACAGCAACTGAGGCTACACCAACACTAAGTCTACGAATCGCATACGTATTCACTTTGTTGCCTTGTTTTTGTTTCTTTAAGTATTGATTGTTCTTGCCAACCATATACATTTTCCTCTCTAAAAAAATCTCAAAAAATAAACCATGAAACTGTTTAAAAAATTAAACACATAAAATATTATATTACACCCCAATTTTAAATCAAGTTTTAAACCACCAGATTTTATTTTTGTAAAGGTGATTTTGAAGAGTTTGTACACGGTATGCAAATGCCTTTATATCAGCGTTTGTGGTTCTAGAAGAATGTGTATCTTTTCGGAACTAGTCTTTTTTTACTTGTTCGAGCAACTTTTGTTGTGCAATTCTATGCAATTATGTGCAATTATGGGTGAAGAAAGCATGCTCACCCTGATGAACTCCTCAAAGTTTGTTTCGTTTTGAATGTTTTTGACGAGTTTATAACTTTAGAGGGGATGAATGCATTAATTTCTCCGTTTATT
Organism: Suicoccus acidiformans; assembly: GCF_003546865.1. Lineage (GTDB taxonomy): Bacteria > Bacillota > Bacilli > Lactobacillales > Aerococcaceae > Suicoccus > Suicoccus acidiformans. The sequence continues at coordinate 858,937 of NZ_CP023434.1, read as the reverse complement.
TAGCAGAATCTGGTAACCCTAGTTTAGTATTCACAAGCTTCTACCTACATCCGGAGTTAGTTAGAAAACATTATATTGTTATTCAGTATGAATAATTTTTTAGTGATTAGTTTTAAGCTATATTGATTGATAGCTTCACTTAGATTTCTATTCCTTCTAATTAATAACTTATCAAAAGCATCCTATGAATAATTTAGACATCGAAAAATCCTATTGCTTATTTATATAATGTAAGCAATAGGATTTTGAGTGGTGGTATTCAACTCTATTTGATATCCTGATCTGGTTAAATCTCTTACTTTGGACAATGGCAAAGAGTTTTCTAACTGGAAAGACTTAAGCAATGAATTTGATATCGATATCTTCTTTGCAGACCCAGGATGCCCATCTCAAAGAGGAGTGAATGAGCATACCAACGGATGGTTAAGAAGAGATGATCTGCCTAAAGGTACTGATTTTAATGAAGTAGATGAAGACTTTCTTAAGGAAGTAACCTTCAAGCGACATATCATTCCACGTAAATCTCTTAACGACTACACTCCCCTGGAGGTTTTCTTGGCCCATCTTTTGGATCAAACACCTGGCTATTATGCCAGCCACTTAAGAAATATGATTTCATCAAGAACCTGACTCCTCAATAGTTTGATGAAGGGGGCTGTTTAAGCTGGTTAGCACAAGTATGTCACCAAGTTCAATCACTCATCATATAGTATAAAAATTTCTAACTTAAATTGACAATCGAGAATATCTTACTTGCTCTGATAACCGACCGAACTTTGTGATAGTCGGCTTTGTACTGCTCTTCTTTCACCTCGATAATCGCAGAAGTTAGCCATTCTGTCAACTAAAAAAGCGAAGAAAAACCTAAGTCCTCTTCGCTTTACAAACTTCTTATGCTTCTTGTAACCCTTCGAATACCGGCTCCTCTAAAGCTGCCTCAACTTCTTTTACCGTTAATTCAGTTACGTCCGCTATCTGTTCTACTGTCATGCCATTTTTATGCATGTTGGTTACCAGATGATGCTGATTAATTATCTCACCTTGTTCTCGGCCTTCTGCTCGACCCTCTACTCGGCCTTGTTCTCGGCCTTCCCGTTTATTACGCTCCGCTATCGCTAACTCCCAATCTAATATTGCTTTCGTCATCTCTGTTCGCCCCTCTCCTTGTGTCGCTTTATAATATCTTACTTGCTCTGATAACCGACCGAACTTTGTGATAGTCGGCTTTGTACTGCTTTTCTTTCACCTCGATAATCGCAGAAGTTAGCCATTCTGTCAACTGAAAAAGCGAAGAAAAACCTAAGTCCTCTTCGCTTTACAAACTTCTTAAGCTTCTTGTAACCCTTCGAATACCGGCTCCTCTAAAGCTGCCTCAACTTCTTTTACCGTTAATTCAGTTACGTCCGCTATCTGTTCTACTGTCATGCCATTTTTATGCATGTTGGTTACCAGATGATGCTGATTAATTATCTCACCTTGTTCTCGGCCTTCTGCTCGACCCTCTGCTCGGCCTTCTGCTCGGCCTTGTTCTCGGCCTTCCCGTTTATTACGTTCCGCTATCGCTAACTCCCAATCTAATATTGCTTTCGTCATCTCTGTTCGCCCCTCTCCTTGTGTCGCTTTATAAAATCTTACTTGCTCTGATAACCGACCGAACTTTGTGATAGTCGGCTTTGTACTGCTCTTCTTTCACCTCGATAATCGCAGAAGTTAGCCATTCTGTCAACTAAAAAAGCGAAGAAAAACCTAAGTCCTCTTCGCTTTATAAACTTCTTATGCTTCTTGTAACCCTTCGAATACCGGCTCCTCTAAAGCTGCCTCAACTTCTTTTACCGTTAATTCAGTTACGTCCGCTATCTGTTCTACTGTCATGCCATTTTTATGCATGTTGGTTACCAGATGATGCTGATTAATTATCTCACCTTGTTCTCGGCCTTCTGCTCGGCCTTCTGCTCGACCCTCTGCTCGGCCTTCTGCTCGGCCTTGTTCTCGGCCTTCCCGTTTATTACGCTCCGCTATCGCTAACTCCCAATCTAATATTGCTTTCGTCATCTCTGTTCGCCCCTCTCCTTGTGTCGCTTTATAATATCTTACTTGCTCTGATAATCGACCGAACTTTGTGATAGTCGGATCCGTGTTAGCAAAGTATTGCATCAATTCACTGATTGGATTACCCGCATCAACTATTTCGGAATTTACGAGTATAAACTGCCGTCCCATATCAAACTCCTTTTGGGTTTGCCTAATCGTTGTAACCATATCATACTTAACGTGACCTGCTTTAAAGAAATCTTTCTCGCAAATAAATATTAGAATTATATTCGGTAGGACAATATCTTTACCACCTTTAGCTACTGATTCAACTTCTAAGGCGGAGGTATAATATCGAGCTTTCTCAATGATTTGACGGTTATCCCGATGAATCTCTATGTTAAATCGCTCGCCATCGGCTTCTGCATAAATATCTAAGGTCGCATTTCTCGAATGAATATAATCGACTGTCTTCTGGAGTTCAGAATTCTCTATGGTTAAGGAATCTCGCTGTAAAAGTATCCGCAAAACATATTCTACCGTATCCCGGTCTTTAAATACTTGTCGCATAAACAAATCATCCATCAAATTCAACTTTTCAATGACGTCATCACGATTCTCTTTCATCAGGGGAACCTCCCTATAAGTTTATTTTAATACTTATAAGTTCATTATACAAGATAACTATGGTAGGAACAAATGTTTGCACTTAATTTTGTGTATTTTTCTTTCAGAGCCTTTATGCCCACCTTCTATTACTCGTCTGAATATCACAATACACCCACACGCATCATTTTTCCCGTATTTTATACACAAGCTGCACAATAACTCGACTGAATTAAAAACTGGAACCACCCGAACAGCTCCAATGTTCAGGTGATTCCAGTTTGGTGTGGTTTAGTTTTATGGTTGGATAAAGGTAACTTTATGATTTAGCCTGGATTAATCATCATCGCCGTCATAATCATCATAATCATTATAGTCGTCATAATCATCCCAGTCATCATCGTAATCATCATAATCGTCATAGTCGTCATAATCATCCCAGTCATCATCGTCGTATTGACCGACTGTTGATGTTGCTGGACCCGTTGTTTGGCTTGAGTTGCTTGGTGTATTGCGGATTTGGTAACCTGCATCGCGAACGGTTGGGCGTGTTCCGTTGTAGTCTGAGTAGAACTGACGATAGAAGTGACGTGCGTCAGAGTTATCACTGCGATCTTGGTCCGTATTTTGGCTTGCGTTTGGTGCTTGTTGAGTGTCTGCTGATTCTTGAGTAGCTGAATCTTGAGTGCTGTCAATGACTTCACCTGTGGTAGCGTCAACGGCAACATTCTTCTCCTGATTGTCCTCTATGAAGGTAACATCCCATCTTGGTGCATCTGTATCTTCGTGGCCTTCTAAACTCCAGTTAACTGCTTTATCGCTCTGCGCTTGTTGGATTGCATTCTGGGTCACAGTCTCTAAGCTCGCCAATTCTGCCGGGTTTAACGTTTGGCTTGTTGAATTGGCTTCTTCAAGCGGGCGACTAGCATTAAACTGTTCGCCATTATAAGTAATTAATTGGTACTCTTGGCTTTGATCAGCACCAAGTACTCGGACAACAAAGTGACCGGTTTCTTGATGTAAGTGAATATCTACATCTGTAATATGTGTATTAGGATATTGACTTTGAAAGCTTTGAATAGCCTGATCATAATCTGTTTGAATTTGACTTTGCTGTGTTTGTGTCACAGCCATAACATCTGCGTTATTTTGAGCATGAACACTTGGTGCAAAGCCTTGTGAGCTAAGCGCAAGCATAGATGCACTGAGTAATAGTAATTTCTTCATCTTTCTCTCCTTTTGTTTTATCCCTCTGCCGGGCCATTAAATAATACGTAACCGACATAAATTTTAGGGACTTTTTATAAAATATTTCTTCCTCAAGATTCCCAACGCCTTTTCGCGTCTATTATAGAATACGAAGTGGCCAATATTTTTAGGGACCTTTTCGGATAAATTCTTCGAAAAGTCGCCTGTTAAAGTACCATCAATTCATATGGCGTCATGGGCGAGGGTTAAAGTTTACCGCCTACAGAAATTTTGCTGTCGGCGGTTTAGTGATGGGGCGACTAATCATCATCGTCGTCATCGTCGTCATCATCGTCATCATCGTCATCCCAGTCATCGTCATATACCGGTGTATGTGACGGATAGTTTGGTGTTTGTATTTGATTTTGGTCTGGTTGATGGTTCTGGCTTGGCCAATTATTACGTGTAGGACTTTGTGAAGACGGTGTTTCTTCTGCTGGTGGGTGCTCATAGAAGAAATTGAACCAATCTTCACCTGAGATGAACTCACTGTTATCAGCTACCGGACCGCGTTGTTGCCAGCGAATGTATTGACGTACCTTGTCTTCAATAGCTTGCAACTTTTCGCTATTTCTTAACTCACGCAACTGTTTAAACGTTTGTTCGATGCTTGGGTGAGCCTGATAGTATTGGGCAGATGTACCCGAGAGGCGCTGACGTTTCTCTTTGGCAGATAGGACGCGACTCTCTCCTTTGCTCCAAAGATTTACATCGCCTTGAGCTAATTGATAATCACCGAGAAGTCGTTGGTTTTCTTGAGCTGTATTGTAGTCGTCTAAGTTCCCTTTCACCATAACAAGGTTAGATTGATAGCTATCTCCTTGAATGGTCTCAACCAGAATTTGCTCCATCTCTTGCAGCCACTGGCGATCATCCGAAGACAGGCCGACCACAGTATCAGCCGCAGCTGTCCTTGAGCCATATTCACTCAATAGACTTGGCACAGCTTTCTGGATAGGTTGGCCAAGGTATGAAGAATCCTCAAATGGATGACCATTGGCGTCGAGAAGTCGAATAATTTCCTGCTGATCATTGAGTTCCACTTGTACCCCTTGTTGGCTACCAATCGAAAGGGCTGCGTACACCTGGTCCGAAGTTCCCCAATTACGGAAACCAATACCAACGATAAGTAACGCAATCGCAGCCACAAGTAACGTACGAACAATCGGTCGGAAGTTCACGTGGCGAATGTTGGATGGCTTTGTATATAAATCTTGATCTAAATAATAAATTTGGTCACCGACATCCAAGCCTTCTTTATATTTCAGCTTGTGGAATGTGCCGTCGGGATCAAGGCCGATGATATAGTCGTCTTGAATATCGATGACGAGTGTCTTGCTTGGTTTGTCTTGACTCATGTTATCCCCCCTTGATCCAATCTACGAGTGACGAGTAACCTTTCTTAAAGATTACGATAACGGAGATAATAAAAATTTTGTTACCTTTAATGACTTTCTCCGTCACGTTATTATAGGTTGCTGTCAGTTTGATGGGGAGACGTTTCTTCTCGAACAAGGGCTTTGTAATGGGTGGATGTTTGCTGGATCGTTCAGAAATACGGATGGCTCGCTCGCGACTATCTTGATGCTTAGGCGACTCATCTACGAGTTGCTCCAAGCTGATATTAAAGCTTGCGATGTCTTGCTTCCAGTCTTCAATTTCGAACTTGAGGTTTGTATCAGACTTTTGCCTACTGTCTTCAAACTGCACGCCATCCTCACTCATCGATTCTAAAGACTGATGTTGATTCCTTTGCTCTTTACGTAAGTAATCGATGACACGGCTACGAATCACTAGCCGAACGAAAGCCAGAAAGGCTCCCTTATCTTCTTCATACTTCTCCACTGCTTCTTCAAAAGCCAACAAAGCAATTGAGAAGGTATCATCACTTTTCACATTCACATAGCGATTCGTCGTCTCGCTAACAACTTGAATAATAAAGCCATAATGCTCTTCAATGAGTTGATTAATATCTTGGTCGATATGAATTCCTCCCATCTGTTATATAATACGTAGCTCCATGCATATTTAGGGACTTTTTGGAGCAGTTAATTTTAATTATACCTAGAAAAATTATTATTGTATACTTTAGAGTTCTTATACCTCTATAATAACTATATATAACAGTATAGTAAAATATTATTAACGAATTACATTGAGTGATGCATGATCATAACATAGGTACATCACGATATGTTTATATTTCATGATAGTTTCACCTATGTAAATCTAACGTAAATTTATAGGAAGTATTTGAAAGCTTCTATTATATGTCAGTGAATGCCCTTTTTTGATCGAGAGAATCGTTATGCGACACCTTTTCAGTTTCACAAAATACATAGCCCCGAGAAGGCACTGTTGCTTCTGCAATAATTTTATCCCATCTTTAAGCAGAGCTATTGTGTTAATTATCCTTTTTTTGAGAGGAAAGGTACCTAAATCACTCTCAATTTACGTATTATCTATTAGACCGCGGCAGAACTTAAGGCTTTTCTCAAAAAAGGTCCCAAAATTGTTCCGTTGGTTCGTATTATTTATTGACGGCGAAGTCAGTTGAAGAAATGGCAAATTTTTTTGGAAAAAGGGCCCGAAATTTACAAAAGTTTGCGTATTATCTATCGACGGGCCAAACCGTTGGCAAAAAACTATCTATACAATTAAAGAAAGAAGGATTTATCTTATGAAAAAATCAATGAAACGTATCTTAATCTCAGCCAGTGTAATGGCTAGTATGAGTTTAGTGTTAGGTCACTCACAGGTGGCACTTGAGTCAGTCTTAGCGAATTCTCCTGAAGCTCAAGTAGAAGCTGCAAATCAAAGAGGACGTTATAGTAATCACCCGGTAGTTAAAGCTGAACAAGAAAAAGCTTTGAACACATCTATCAATCGTTGGGAAGAGCGTAAGCCAGATGCTATCAAGTCCGAAATCTCACGTCAAGATGAAGCTGGCTCAATCGCTTATGTTGTACAATGGGGCGACACCTTAGCAAACATTGCTGAGGCGGCTGGTCAAACGGTAGAAAACTTACGCGCCATTAACGGGATGGATGAGAATACTCAAGTTGTACCAGGCGATGTGTTGGCTGGAATCCTAAATGATGATCAACAAATTGCCGGCGCTTATGAGGATTTCGATGATGATTATGATGATGACTATGATGACTATGATGATTATGACGATTATGATGACTACGACGACTTTGATGATTACGATGATGATTACGATGATGACTTTGATGATTACGACGATGATTACGATGATGACGACAACAGTGATGACGACAACAGTGATGACGACAGCGACTGGGACGATGACTACTACGATGATGTAGACGATAATGACTGGGATGATGATGACGATGACAATACAACAGATGCAATGCCAGCAGAGCAAGCTCCAACTGAACAAAGCCCAGCAGATACATTCGGTGATCAAAACAATAGTGATTGGTTAGAAAGTTTCTATCAAGACCCTAACAATATTCCAGGTCACACCCCGAAAACTACAGGCGAATTACCAACAACAGAAGCAAACGCTGAAATAAGCACAATTACACCAGAAGTGCCAGCTGAGAGTACTGCAGCGGAAGCGACACCAGCTGAGCAAGCTGCGTCTGAAAGCACGAATGCAGAAAGTGCACCCACTGAGAGTACTATCGCAGACAGCTCACAAGCTAATCCTGCGTCGGTAGATGAAACGCAACCAGCTGAGCAAGCTGCTGAACAAGCTCCAACGGAAGCAACAAACGGTCAAGTAGCAGATACTGCTCCAGCTGAGCTGGCACCAGTGGATGCTAACGCAAGCAACAGTGGAACGGTTGATATGAACGCTGTCACTGAACACTTCCACGCGCTCGTTAACCAAGAACGTGCAGCTCATGGTGGTACACAACTAGCATACGGCAACCATTTACAAACAGCTGCTCAAAACCGTACCCAAGAAATTACAAACCAATTCTCACACACACGTCCAGACGGCTCATCATTCTACACTGCTCCAGGATTCGAACAAGGTGGTTCCGTTGTCGGTGAGAACTTACAACAAGCTTACTTCTCCCAAGATGCAACAGCGCAAGAAATTGCTCAAAGACTTTTTGACAATTGGAAGCAATCACCAGGTCACTATCAGAATATGATGGACGGATCATACACGACCCACGCCCTTCAAGTAGATTCCTATCAAAGTGGTAACGGCCTTGTCGTTTACTCAACTCAAGTATTCAGTAACTAATTAATTAAATCAGTTAACTTAGCCTCTGAAAGATTCACGCCTTACAGGGGCTCTTTCGTAATAGTAGCTTGCTCCGCAAATAGTAATATTCATCAACGTCGTCTTTACTAATATTAGGATCCGACTCTGCCAGTAGCAAATCTGTTTACTAATACTAGAAATCGATTCTTGTATCAATAAGCCTACACATCTAAAAAAATATTTGCTTCCCGATTATCACGATAACGACTTAATCGGCACTAAACCACAAAAACCCCACTACTCGCTTAATGATATGCTCCCCCTAAAGTAGACACTTAAAAAAGTAAATCTACTTAAGGGGGAGTTTTATGCGTTCAAGCAGGAAACATTCAGATAGTGAACTAGAGAAATATATTCGTTTGTATTTAGAGGACGGTATATCCTATAGAACGTTGAGAGAAGAATATGGACTACTTTTATCCAAGCAAACGTTTTCTAATTACGTCACTAAATATAGAAGCCATGGCTATTCTGGTATCCAAACTAAGTCCTCCAATAATCATTACAGTCATGACTTCAAGTTAGCTGTTGTTGAAGAGTATCTTGATCATCAAGAACCTATCAGACAACTCGCTCTAAAATACAATATACCTTCCCACAGCACTGTAAAAAACTGGATTATCAAGTATACTAAAGGGGAAGAAATTAAGGACGTTGTTCCTAAACCCGAGGTGTATACAATGAAAGGCCAGAAGAAAACACAAGAAGAAAAAATTGAGATCGTCAAAGATTATCTAGAGACCGGGATGTCCTATAGAGAAACTGCTGAGAAATTCGCCGTATCCTACAACAATGTCTATTCATGGGTCCAGAAGTATCAAAAACATGGGCCAGATGGCCTGATAGATGGCAGAGGCCGAAGAAAGCCAGAAAGCATTCAAACAGAGGAAGAGAAGCTTAGAACAGAAATGGCTGCTTTAAAAGTTCGTAATGAGTATTTAGAAACGGAGAACGCTGCCTTAAAAAAATGCAAGAAGTGGAAAGAGAGTTGATGTTACAAGAACAAAATACCAAGCGGAATTCAAGGCGATTGAGAAACTTAAGCAAGAAGGATATAAAATAAGCTATCTTTGTGAGGTTTTGAGAGTCAGCCGTTCACCGTGCTATAAATGGTTAAAACGCGAACCATCGCCCTCCCAGTTGCGCCTAGAATGGCTAAGGGAACAAATCCAAGAAGTCTATGACAACTATAATGAGACTTATGGTTATCGTCGGATAACCATCTATCTTAATTATTATAAAGACGCTAAGGTCAATCATAAGTGTGTTTATCGCTTAATGAAACTCATGGGACTGCAAGCGGTCATCCGACGCAAAGGATACCAGTATAAACCAAGCAAGCCCCAACATGTGGCTGACAATGTGTTGGATCGCCAATTTGATAAGGATTATGAACCTAGACAAGTGCTTTTGACAGATATTACCGAATTTAAATATGGGGAAAATTGCAAGGCTTATTTGAGCGCCATCTTAGATTATGGGGACAACAAAATCATTGCCCACAAGCTATCGAAGCGTAACAATAATCAGTTGGTCGAAGATACAGTTGTCCAAATTGAGGATGAAATCATTTCTGGCGAAACCCTGTTTCATAGTGATCGAGGGTTCCAATATACTTCTTACTTCTTCAAAAAATTTGTGGATGAGCATGGATTAATCCAAAGTATGTTAAGCGTTGGAAAGTGCATTGATAATGGGCCGATGGAGAACTTCTGGGGCATTATAAAGGTTGAGATGTACCTACTGAATACTTATGACAGTTTTGAAGCACTCGAAGCAGATATTGCACGCTATATTGATTTCTACAATAATGAGCGAGTGACTTTAGCTATGGGGCTCAAAATTCCAGCATAAAAAAACCATGCGAGAACACTCACGCATGGTACAAAATATTTTGTTTATTTGCCTGTCTACTTGACAGAGGGCAGTTCAAATGGTGAGTAGCGGGGGTTCATTATTCATACTATTCAGCTTCTTCTTCGCTGAGGGAGTCTTCAACGGTAGCTCGGGCTGCGTCGTCGAAACTTTCTGCAGTGCGGTGTGCTTCTGCTGATTTGTCGCGAGCTTCTTGGAGATTTTCTTTGTTTTCTTGGATAGCTTGTTGACGAAGTTCTTCAGCTTTACGTGCAGCTTCTTCTTTGAGCTCTTTTCCTTCTTGAATTGCATCTTTCAAGTTGTCGTCTGCTTTTTGTTGAACATTCTCGAGTGTTTGTTGGCTTTGACGCTTCACAGATTCTTGCGCTTCAGCTGCACTAGCTTCTGCATCGGCTTTCAATGAAGCTTCGTCTTGGCGACCTTTAGCAGCAGCTTGGCGAATTTCACCTTCTACTTGTTGTTGAACGCCTTCAGCTTGTAATTCAGCATTGTCCGATGCTTTTCCGTAAACCTCTTTGACTTTCCCAACAATCTCGTCCTTTTGGCCTTTAATGTTCTCCCATGTATCTGTCATAGTAATGATCTCCTCATTCCTTTTTCTTTATAAATACATTATAACGTTTTTTTAGCAAGAAAAGAAATATTTTGCCTTAAATAATTTAATATATTGCGATGGGGCCATCTGGACCATCAATAACTTGAATCGATACATTGTATAAATCGCTCAATAACGCGCTTTGCATTATCTCCTCAACCTTACCGAAATGGGTCACCTGCCCGTCCTTCATCAGGCACAGGTTATCAGAATACTTGGCAGCCATATTCAAATCATGAATCACCACGATAATCGTTCGACTCAACTGAGTCGTCATTTCGCGCAAATAGTTCATCATCTGCACACTAGCGGCAATATCAAGATTGTTCAATGGTTCATCCAGTAGAATATAGTCCGTCTCCTGAGCGAGCACCATCGCAACATAAGTACGCTGGCGCTGTCCCCCCGAAAGTTCATGCAAATACAGATTTTCCAAAGGAGCCAAACCAAGATAATGAATATACTTTGTAATAATTGCCTCATCTTCCGCTGTCAGCCGGCCCTTCGAATAAGGATAACGACCGAAGCTCACTAATTGACGAACCGTCAAGCGCGTCGCAAAATGATTCTCCTGGCGCAAAATCGCTAAGACTTTAGCTAATTCCTCTGATGGGGTATTGTCAATATCCAAACCAGACACAGTAATATGCCCACTATCCATGGCTAAGAGACGTCCCATCATCAGTAAGCTCGTAGTCTTACCGGCGCCATTGGGACCGATAATTGACGTAAGCTCACCTTTGGGGAAGTCAAGGCTTATAGGACCAATAATCCGGTTCGTGTTAAAGCGCTTCTCAACCTTTGTTAAACGCATGACTCCGCCCCCTTCTAAGTAGTACACTCAAGAACGCAAATCCTCCCACCAATTCAATCACGACACTAACCACCCCTTGGGCTTGGAAGAGGTGATTCATCACCAGATAAGCTGCAAGGAGCATCACAAAGCCTAACAAGCAAGCCACCGGTAATAAATAGCGATGATCGTAAGTTGGAACGCATTCATAAGTCAACATCGCTACCAAAAAACCATAGAAATTCATCGACCCAACTAAGGCCGTTGAAACCGCCATAAACAGCGTCACAAGTGTTAGGAAATACAACAGTTCCTTCTTATAATGAAGTCCGAGATTAATACTAATATCTCGTCCTAAGCTAAGTGTGTTCAGCGTCTGCGTGCGGCGCATTAAAAGAATTAGACCCGACACTAACACCAACAAAGCGAGCGGAAGCACCGTAGCATTGGCATTGTTGACCGAGCCTAAGAGTTTAGCTTTGAGCATGTCAAATTGCGACGGCGACAACAAACTTTGCATGAAATTCGTCAAAGCACGCAGGCCGATACCGATGACGGCACCAATCAAAAGCACGAACTGAACGTCGGCAAACTCTTGAAGTAATAAACCACCATATAAGAACAAGCTCACACCTATCATGATCAGAATACTCAAGATTACCCCGGCAAAATTATTCGCCTCAAGGAAACTCCGGGTCCCCAAGAAGAAGATAATCATGGTATTAATCAACGCATATAAAGCATCAAATCCTAGCAAGGAAGGTGTAATTAAGCGATTTTGGGTAAAGGACTGGAAAGTAACCGTCGCAGCGCTTTGCCCAATCGACACCGCCAACATTGCTAAAAGCGAGACAATGCGTCTCTTCACAATCGGCCAGAAGGAAGCTGAAGTTGGTGCCACCGGGATATTAATTATCAAATAGAGCAAGCTCAATCCCACTGCTAAAAACAACAAAGTTCCCAGTAAGACACGGTAACGCTTTTGACTAATGGCTTTCTGGAAAGCAAGAGTTTTCTGGCTCATACTTAGCCTCCTTTCGTGAGATATTTACGGAAGAGGAGCACCGTGAAGACGATGGCTCCAAAGATTGACAACAGAATCGACACCGGTACTTCAAACGGCCTGATGAGAATACGAGAAAGAATATCACTCACTAACATAATCCCGGCCCCACACAGGCAAACCCAAGGTAAGTTCGATCGCAAATGATCGCCCCGGTATAAAGAAACTAAATTTGGTACGATGAGTCCGACAAATGGAAGTTGCCCAATCACCGCAGAAGTCAAGCCTACCGCAAAAGCTACCAGGCATACACCGACTAAAACCGTCGATTGATAGGATAAGCCCAAACTTGTCGCAGTTTCTTCTCCAAGACTAGCTAAGGTTAGACGGTCCGCAAAGAGGTAAAGAAGCAGAACCAAACCTAATATTAGCCATAAATACTCATAACGACCCATTTCAATCGAGGAGAAAGATGCAACAAACCAAGTTTGAACGACTTGATCCAAGCCCATAGCCATACTCATAAAAGTCACCAAAGCTGAAATAACCGCTCCAATCATCATGCCGACAATCGGTACCATTAATGGACCTTCTAAGCGAATATTCTGTAATAATTTATAGAAGATTAAGGTACCGACAAAAGCCATGACAATAGACAAGGTCATGCGTTCAAAGATGGTGGGATTTTTGAATAAGACATACGCTAACAAAATCCCCAGACTACTCCACTCCAAAGTGCCACTGGTGCTAGCATCGACGAAGCGGTTCTGACTCATTAACTGCATCACTAACCCACTCATTGCCATCGCAATCCCGGAGAGTATTAAAGAAGCCGTACGGGGCCAGCGAGTAATCCACAACATACGCCACCCTTCATCATGACCTGTTAGTTGATACTCGCCGGTAAATAAAGAGAATAGGGCTAGTAACATTAGCCCTATTACTCCAATAATGAATGTCGCCGAGGCCCTCTGAGACCTTAGCTTTCGTGGATTCAATGACCCACCGTCTAGTCCTTCATAGCATCTGCGATGCTTTGGAATAGTTCAGTGAAGGTCTGAATCGATTCGTTCGTATAAGTATCTAAGGGGGCATAAACTATTTGACCCTTTTGGACAGCATCCGTCGTATTTAAAGCTTGCGAAGATTCGATGACTTCCACTGCAGTAATCGCCTCTTCACCCTCATTGGCTGCGGCGTCACGATCTAAGACCATCAGCCAAGCTGGATTACTCTCAGCAATTGCTTCAACAGAAATGTCATCCCCCTGATGATCACTGGTCGCCCCTTCCACTTCTAAAGCCGGTTTCCAGGCAAATAAATCGAAGAGTGGCCCCCAAACACGTCCTGTGATTGGTGCTGAATAACCTACATCGCCCCCAGAGACAATAACGCCCATCACTGTATCCTCACCATTATAAGCGTCGGTTGCTGCTTGGACACTGGCTTCAAAGTCACTAACTAATGCATCTGCTTCAGCCTTTTTGTCGAAAATTTCCCCTAACTGCTGAACCGGTGTCTTCAGACCATCAACCAGTGTTTGCCCATAATTGCCGTCAACTGGCGTTTCGAGGTCAATATTTAAATCGATAACCGCCGCATCCGGCACTAGGGCCTTGATATCATCATAATATTTCGCGAAACGTTGCCCAACAATCACTAAATCTGGCTCTACCGCAGCAATCACTTCTAAATTCGGTTCACGGTGATTACCAATATCCTCGATAGCATCATCGGTAGCATAGGAAATTTCCTGAGGAATTAAGCCCTTAGGTGCAGCCAAAAGTTTCACGCCCCATTGATCCAATGTCTCAAACGTACGATTATCTAAAGAAACGACCCGCTCTGGATTCTTCGGGACTTCTACCTCACCGTGAATATCAGTAATCGTGATTGTATCTTGAGCATTTGCAGAAGCAAATGGCAAGAAAAAAACCAATAACATAATAAAAAAACGAAAAATTTTCTTCATAGTTATTACCTCTTTCTAATCAAACGAATGTTTTTGTAGATTTTAGTATAGGTTAAATTTGCTTAGAAATCAAGACAATTCGTTTAATGCCGCTATTTAAGAGTGGTTACTTGATAAGAAGGATTTAAATTAAGAATTGTGTGAGAAAAAAGAAGATTATATTTAGAATAATTATAATGTGACGCCAATAAATTTATGTTCGAAGTTGTAGTTAGTGTCCTTTTGCAAAGTATTCTCTTGGTAATGCTGTCAAAATCTACAACAACAAAAGAAAACGCTTTTACAGCAGGCAAAGAAAAAAACCTTAACAAATCGCTAAGGTAAGAACTTGTGTAAAGGAGGATGTGGGATTCGAACCCACGCGCGCTTTTACACGCCTGACGGTTTTCAAGACCGTTCCCTTCAGCCGGACTTGGGTAATCCTCCAACATATTATTAAATTAGTGACCCGTACGGGATTCGAACCCGTGTTACCGCCGTGAAAGGGCGGTGTCTTAACCACTTGACCAACGGGCCAGTTTGTATACTACTGCAAAGCAGAACGGAGAAGGAGGGATTTGAACCCTCGCGCCGGAAAAATCCGACCTACAGCCTTAGCAGGGCCGCCTCTTCAGCCTCTTGAGTACTTCCCCATCTTCCAAAAAAGTGGCTCATCTGACCAAGGTGACTGCAACGCAGTCGTGTTCATTTAGAACAATGGGCCTGAGTGGACTCGAACCACCGACCTCACCCTTATCAGGGGTGCGCTCTAACCAGCTGAGCTACAGGCCCGATGCTTATAATGATTCGCTTCGGCTTATAACCTCAGCTAAGCGGGTGACGAGAATCGAACTCGCGACAACAGCTTGGAAGGCTGTAGTTTTACCACTAAACTACACCCGCATAACAACGGTCCGGACGGGATTTGAACCCGCGATCTCCTGCGTGACAGGCAGGCATGTTAACCCCTACACCACCGGACCAGTTAATACAATAAATATAATAGCGGCGAAGGGGATCGAACCCATGACCTCCCGGGTATGAACCGGACGCTCTAGCCAGCTGAGCTACACCGCCATCATATGGAGACTAGCGGGATCGAACCGCTGACCTCCTGCGTGCAAAGCAGGCGCTCTCCCAGCTGAGCTAAGCCCCCATTCTCTAGTCTACACATCTCTGTGCCTTCTAGTTATCGGGAAGACAGGATTCGAACCTGCGACCCCTTGGTCCCAAACCAAGTGCTCTACCAAGCTGAGCTACTTCCCGTTTACATACACCCTACAGGAGTCGAACCTGTAACCTCTTGATTCGTAGTCAAGCACTCTATCCAATTGAGCTAAGGGTGCAATATGTTATATTGTAGCTTCTGCTACAATGCCGAGGACCGGAATCGAACCGGTACGGGATGTAACTCCCGCAGGATTTTAAGTCCTGTGCGTCTGCCTGTTCCGCCACCCCGGCATAGGATGTTCCTAGGTGCTGCCTACAAAGGCTTGTTCGCTCGCGCAACCACTAAGCGCTAAGCAAGCTCACATCCTAGTTAAGCGGAAAACGGGGTTCGAACCCGCGACCCCCACCTTGGCAAGGTGGTGCTCTACCACTGAGCTATTTCCGCATATGCCGGCTAAAGGACTTGAACCCTCGACCCTCTGATTACAAATCAGATGCTCTACCAACTGAGCTAAGCCGGCTTCTGCTTCTGTGACAAGTTCCCTCGTCTCTTTAACCTTTCGGGGAAGCTATGCGGGTGAAGGGACTTGAACCCCCACGCCCGAAGGCGCCAGATCCTAAATCTGGTGCGTCTGCCAATTCCGCCACACCCGCTTGGTTAAAGATGACCCGTGCAGGAATCGAACCTGCGACCCACTGATTAAAAGTCAGTTGCTCTACCGACTGAGCTAACGAGTCTTATTTACATGGAGGATGACGGGATCGAACCGCCGACCCCCTGCTTGTAAGGCAGGTGCTCTCCCAGCTGAGCTAATCCTCCGACAATCTGCATGGCGACGACCTACTCTCACAGGGTCAAAGACCCCACTACCATCGGCGCTAAGAAGCTTAACGACTGTGTTCGGCATGGGAACAGGTGTGTCCTTCTTGCCAATATCACCACACATACATTGTCCTTGAGTCATCTCTTGATCACTCAAAACTGAATAACCTACACAAATTGTTGGATATAACCTACTAAGAACTGTAGTCCAGCTCGCTCAGGGGTCACCTTCACTCACTGGCTAATCGTGGTTAAGTCCTCGACCGATTAGTACGCGTCCGCTCAATACATCACTGCACTTACACTTCGCGCCTATCTACCTGATCGTCTCTCAGGGGTCTTACTTGTCATACAATGGGAAATCTCATCTTGAAGCTGGCTTCGCACTTAGATGCTTTCAGCGCTTATCCATCCCACACGTAGCTACCCAGCTATGCTCCTGGCGGAACAACTGGTAC
This sequence comes from Suicoccus acidiformans, assembly GCF_003546865.1. Classification (GTDB taxonomy): domain Bacteria; phylum Bacillota; class Bacilli; order Lactobacillales; family Aerococcaceae; genus Suicoccus; species Suicoccus acidiformans. Next base: position 842,132 of record NZ_CP023434.1, on the reverse strand, counting down.
ACCAGCGGTGTGTCCATCCCGGTCCTCTCGTACTAAGGACAGCTCTTCTCAAATTTCCTACGCCCGCGACGGATAGGGACCGAACTGTCTCACGACGTTCTGAACCCAGCTCGCGTACCGCTTTAATGGGCGAACAGCCCAACCCTTGGGACCGACTTCAGCCCCAGGATGCGATGAGCCGACATCGAGGTGCCAAACCTCCCCGTCGATGTGAACTCTTGGGGGAGATAAGCCTGTTATCCCCAGGGTAGCTTTTATCCGTTGAGCGATGGCCCTTCCATGCGGTACCACCGGATCACTAAGCCCGACTTTCGTCCCTGCTCGACTTGTAGGTCTCGCAGTCAAGCTCCCTTATGCCTTTGCGCTCTGCGAATGATTTCCAACCATTCTGAGGGAACCTTTGGGCGCCTCCGTTACGATTTAGGAGGCGACCGCCCCAGTCAAACTGCCCACCTGACACTGTCTCCCGTAGTCTGCCTACGCGGGTTAGAGGGTTCATCTGCCAAGGGTAGTATCCCACCAGCGCCTCCACCGAATCTGACGATCCGGTTTCCTAGGCTCCTACCTATCCTGTACATGGCAAACAAACACTCAATATCAAGCTACAGTAAAGCTCCATGGGGTCTTACCGTCCTGTCGCGGGTAACCTGCATCTTCACAGGTACTATAATTTCACCGAGTCTCTCGTTGAGACAGTGCCCAGATCGTTACGCCTTTCGTGCGGGTCGGAACTTACCCGACAAGGAATTTCGCTACCTTAGGACCGTTATAGTTACGGCCGCCGTTTACTGGGGCTTCAATTCGTACCTTCGCTTGCGCTAAGCACTCCTCTTAACCTTCCAGCACCGGGCAGGCGTCAGCCCCTATACGTCACCTTTCGGTTTGGCAGAGACCTATGTTTTTGGTAAACAGTCGCCTGGGCCTATTCACTGCGGCTGGCGTGAGCCAGCACCCCTTCTCCCAAAGTTACGGGGTCATTTTGCCGAGTTCCTTAACGAGAGTTCTCTCGATCACCTTAGTGTTCTCCACTTGACTACCTGTGTCGGTTTGCGGTACGGGTTAATATAAACTCGCTAGAAGCTTTTCTCGACAGTATGATTACTCACCTTCGCTACTTATTTTCACTCCCGGTCACAACTCGCGGTTAAAGACATAAGCATTTCACTCACATCTCCACTTGTTGCTTCGACAGGCATCCATCAGCCTGCGTGAGGTCACCTCCTGTGTCCCTCCATCACTCAAACGTTTATATTAAGTACAGGAATCTCTACCTGTTGTCCATCGCCTAGACCTGTCGGCTTCAGCTTAGGTCCCGACTAACCCTGGGCGGACGAGCCTTCCCCAGGAAACCTTAGTCAATCGGTGGACGGGATTCTCACCCGTCTTGCGCTACTCATACCGGCATTCTCACTTCTATACAGTCCACGGCTCCTCACGGTACCGCTTCTCCCCATATAGAACGCTCTCCTACCATCCTCTCGGATCCACAGCTTCGGTGTACTGTTTAGCCCCGGTACATTTTCGGCGCAGAGTCACTCGACTAGTGAGCTATTACGCACTCTTTCAATGGTGGCTGCTTCTAAGCCAACATCCTAGTTGTCTGTGCAACTCCACATCCTTTTCCACTTAACAGTAACTTGGGGACCTTAGCTGGTGGGCTGGGTTGTTTCCCTTTCGACTACGGATCTTATCACTCGCAGTCTGACTCCCAGAGATACGTCTGTGGCATTCGGAGTTTATCTGGATTCGGTAAACCTTAAGGCCCCCTAGTCCAAACAGTGGCTCTACCTCCACGACGCTTACTCTGAGGCTATACCTAAATATATTTCGGAGAGAACCAGCTATCTCCAGGTTCGATTGGAATTTCACCGCTACCCACACGTCATCCGAACACTTTTCAACGTATTTCGGTTCGGGCCTCCAGTGCGTCTTACCGCACCTTCACCCTGCACATGGGTAGGTCACCTGGTTTCGGGTCGACAATAACGAACTTTCGCCCTATTCAGACTCGCTTTCGCTTCGGCTTCAGCTCTTCACTTTAACCTTGCTCGTTATCGTCACTCGCCGGTCCATTCTACAAAAGGTACGCCATCACCCTTTAACGGGCTCTGACTACTTGTAGGCACACGGTTTCAGGTACTCTTTCACTCCCCTCCCGGGGTGCTTTTCACCTTTCCCTCACGGTACTGGTTCACTATCGGTCACTAGGGAGTATTTAGCCTTGCCAGATGGTCCTGGCGGATTCCGACGGAATTTCACGTGTTCCGCCGTACTCAGGATACTCTTAGGTATATTCAAGTTTTCGTTTACGGGGCTCTCACCCTCTCTAGCCAGGTTTCCCAACCTGTTCAACTAACTTCAATACGTCCACGTTAGAGTCCTACAACCCCGATGTGCATGCACATCGGTTTGGGCTCTTCCCGTTTCGCTCGCCGCTACTCAGGGAATCGATCTTTCTTTCTCTTCCTGCAGGTACTTAGATGTTTCAGTTCTCTGCGTCTACCTCGCTCTCGCGTGACAGCCATTAGCTGCCGGGTTCCCCCATTCGGATATCTCCGGATCAAAGCTTACTTACAGCTCCCCGAAGCATTTCGGTGTTCGTCCCGTCCTTCATCGGCTCCTAGTGCCAAGGCATTCACCGTGCGCCCTTACTTACTTAACCACAGTATTTTATTGCGCTATTTGGTTTAATGTTGATTGCGGTTAATTCGCAATCCAGTTCGTTCGTGCTAAAGCTATCGTTTAAGGCGTCTGACTTGCGGCTCTTTAGAGCCTCCGGTCATCCGCTTAACCGTACGCTTTTTACGCACTCGCTCACCTTTTCTTAAACTCGGTCAATTCTCGGTTTGATTATATCAATTTTAAGAATTTATGTTTGTTTCATAATATACTCGCATCGAATATATTATGATGGTTATTCAGTTTTCAATGATCAAGGTTGAGTCCTACTTATGTAAAGCACACTCAAAACTGAACAAAGACTCCCATTGTGTCGGTTCCATTACTCCTTAGAAAGGAGGTGATCCAGCCGCACCTTCCGATACGGCTACCTTGTTACGACTTCACCCCAATCATCTGTCCCACCTTCGACGGCTCCCTCCATAAGGTTAGGCCACCGGCTTCGGGTGTTACAAACTCTCGTGGTGTGACGGGCGGTGTGTACAAGACCCGGGAACGTATTCACCGTGGCGTGCTGATCCACGATTACTAGCGATTCCGGCTTCATGCTCTCGAGTTGCAGAGAACAATCCGAACTGAGAATGGCTTTTGGAGATTCGCTTGCCCTCGCGGGGTCGCTGCTCGCTGTACCATCCATTGTAGCACGTGTGTAGCCCAGGACATAAGGGGCATGATGATTTGACGTCATCCCCACCTTCCTCCGGTTTGTCACCGGCAGTCTCACTAGAGTCCCCAACTTAATGCTGGCAACTAGTCATAGGGGTTGCGCTCGTTGCGGGACTTAACCCAACATCTCACGACACGAGCTGACGACAACCATGCACCACCTGTCTTCCTGCCTCCGAAGAGGTTTCACCTATCTCTAGGCTATGCAGGAGATGTCAAGTCCTGGTAAGGTTCTTCGCGTTGCTTCGAATTAAACCACATGCTCCACCGCTTGTGCGGGTCCCCGTCAATTCCTTTGAGTTTCAGCCTTGCGGCCGTACTCCCCAGGCGGAGTGCTTATTGCGTTAACGCCAGCACTGAAGGGTGGAAGCCCCCCAACACTTAGCACTCATCGTTTACGGCGTGGACTACCAGGGTATCTAATCCTGTTCGCTCCCCACGCTTTCGAGCCTCAGCGTCAATGTCAGACCAGAAAGTCGCCTTCGCCACTGGTGTTCCTCCATATATCTACGCATTTCACCGCTACACATGGAATTCCACTTTCCTCTTCTGCATTCAAGTGACCCAGTTTCCAATGACCTTCCACGGTTGAGCCGTGGGCTTTCACATCAGACTTAAGTCACCGCCTGCGCTCCCTTTACGCCCAATAAATCCGGACAACGCTTGCCACCTACGTATTACCGCGGCTGCTGGCACGTAGTTAGCCGTGGCTTTCTGGTTAGATACCGTCAATCCATGAACAGTTACTCTCATGGGTGTTCTTCTCTAACAACAGTGCTTTACGATCCGAAAACCTTCTTCACACACGCGGCGTTGCTCCGTCAGACTTGCGTCCATTGCGGAAGATTCCCTACTGCTGCCTCCCGTAGGAGTCTGGGCCGTGTCTCAGTCCCAGTGTGGCCGATTACCCTCTCAGGTCGGCTATGCATCATCGTCTTGGTAGGCCATTACCCCACCAACTAACTAATGCACCGCGGGGCCATCCTCTAGCGATAGCAGAACCATCTTTCCCAATCAAATCAGGTGACTCGATTGACTATGCGGTATTAGCAACCGTTTCCGGTTGTTATCCCCCACTAAAGGGTAGGTTCCCCACGTGTTACTCACCCGTCCGCCACTCACGTCAGGAGAACAAGTTCTCCGTCGGTTCGTTCGACTTGCATGTATTAGGCACGCCGCCAGCGTTCGTCCTGAGCCAGGATCAAACTCTCATGAAAGATGCGAAGTTTCACTTCGACTTTAATGAAATGAGTTTGTGCTCATTTAAATACTAGCTTATGTTTTTTTAGCGAGGTTGTCTCCTCGTGCGTCTCGAATTTATTAAATTCGGGTTGTTTGTTCATTCATTGAATGAACCCTACACAATTTGGTGTTTGTCTTTGTTCAGTTTTCAATGTGCTTTCGTTGCTTCGTGGAGCAACTTCTATATCTTAACATCATTCAGATTTCTTGTCAATACTTTTTTGAAATCTTTTCGAAATGTTTTTGAAGCATTTCTGAAATCTGTTTGTTAATACTTTGTTCCATCTCTTATGCAACGTAAAATATACTATCATCATCGGAATTAAAAGTCAAATAACTTTTTTTGATGAATTGTTACTTTTTTATTCTCGTTGGTGTCGCCTCGTGACGACAAGAATTAATATACCACATTCTTGAAAGTTTGGTCAAGAGTTTTTGGGAAAAAATTTAACCTTAATTTCCAGAGGCCTCAATCTATAAGATTCAAGCCTGTTTATAACCGATTAATCGCATATCGTAACTAAGTAAGGTCAGTACCCAGCCTCCAATAAACCTATCAGCCATTGAATATTCTTCTAACTACATCTATTCACTTCTATCAAATACCCTACATATACAATCGCTACAGAATTAGAATACTCAGCTTCTACTTACTAGAATAAAAGTTGGGTCTTCTACTTTAGATGCCTGTTCGGAAAAGTATTTCTATAAATAGTCTCATAAGATTTACTATGTTTCCTTACATCGCTAATTGGTGCTTAGTCCAATAAGATAACTGAGATAGCCTAAGTTGAAATTACATCTTCTTAGGAGCAGCAATACCAAGTAAGCTAAGAGCGTCTTCAATAACAATCACTACGGCTTGAATTAATGCGATTCTACTTTCTAATAAGTCGTCATCTTCAAGAATACGTATATTAGCATAATATTTGTTGAAAATTTGGGCTAAACGAAGGACATTGCGTGCAAGAATCGATGGTTCATACTTCTCGCCAGCCAAACGAATCGCTCCAGGATAGTTATTAAGTTGCTTAACTAATTGCCAAGCAAGATCATCTGTTAAACTTTCGACTTTGGAAGAATCGACTTCCTTACCATAACGCTCTAAGATGGTTTGGATACGAGCGTTTGTATATTGAACGTATAGTTTGGTCTCTCCCTCAAACTGGACAACTTCTTCCAAATTAAAGTCAAAGCTGTTGGTACGGTCATTTTTCAGGTCATGGAATATAACGGCCCCAACACCTACTTGCTCTGCTACTTCATCCTTGTTCTCTAAATCTGGATTCTTTAATTCGATTTGTTCGAGTGCAATGTCATGCGCTGCATCCAATACATCTTCGAGAAGAACTACCTCACCCTAACGTGTTGAAAGCTTTCTACCTTTCTCTGGTCCAACTTTTTTGGGTCACTCTAGCTGTCATTCTCGCTTTTGTTGAGGTTTCATCGTTATGTGTGTCGGGAATTTAGGAGAAATAGAGAATTCACATGAACAAAAAAAGCCTTCCGAAGAAGACTGGAAAAGCGGGTGACGAGAATCGAACTCGCGACAACAGCTTGGAAGGCTGTAGTTTTACCACTAAACTACACCCGCGACATATGTGACATGATTGCGGAGGCAGGATTCGAACCTGCGACCTTCGGGTTATGAGCCCGACGAGATGCCAGCTTCTCCACTCCGCGATAATAAAAATATACTAAAGACGCCGTCAACATATCGTCCGTGCGCACTTAAGTAATAAAGGAGGATGTGGGATTCGAACCCACGCGCGCTTTTACACGCCTGACGGTTTTCAAGACCGTTCCCTTCAGCCGGACTTGGGTAATCCTCCAACATATTATTAAATTAGTGACCCGTACGGGATTCGAACCCGTGTTACCGCCGTGAAAGGGCGGTGTCTTAACCACTTGACCAACGGGCCAGTTTGTATACTACTGCAAAGCAGAACGGAGAAGGAGGGATTTGAACCCTCGCGCCGGAAAAATCCGACCTACAGCCTTAGCAGGGCCGCCTCTTCAGCCTCTTGAGTACTTCCCCATCTTCCAAAAAAGTGGCTCATCTGACCAAGGTGACTGCAACACAGTCGTGTTCATTTAGAACAATGGGCCTGAGTGGACTCGAACCACCGACCTCACCCTTATCAGGGGTGCGCTCTAACCAGCTGAGCTACAGGCCCGATGCTTATAATGATTCGCTTCGGCTTATAACCTCAGCTAAGCGGGTGACGAGAATCGAACTCGCGACAACAGCTTGGAAGGCTGTAGTTTTACCACTAAACTACACCCGCATAACAACGGTCCGGACGGGATTTGAACCCGCGATCTCCTGCGTGACAGGCAGGCATGTTAACCCCTACACCACCGGACCAGTTCCTACTATATAAATAAGAAAATTGCGGAGGCAGGATTCGAACCTGCGACCTTCGGGTTATGAGCCCGACGAGATGCCAGCTTCTCCACTCCGCGATAATAAAATATTTATTTAAGATGGACCTTGTAGGACTCGAACCTACGACCGGACGGTTATGAGCCGTCTGCTCTAACCAGCTGAGCTAAAGGTCCAAGTTCAATAGCGGCGAAGGGGATCGAACCCATGACCTCCCGGGTATGAACCGGACGCTCTAGCCAGCTGAGCTACACCGCCATCATATGGAGACTAGCGGGATCGAACCGCTGACCTCCTGCGTGCAAAGCAGGCGCTCTCCCAGCTGAGCTAAGCCCCCATTCTCTAGCCTACACATCTCTGTGCCTTCTAGTTATCGGGAAGACAGGATTCGAACCTGCGACCCCTTGGTCCCAAACCAAGTGCTCTACCAAGCTGAGCTACTTCCCGTTTACATACACCCTACAGGAGTCGAACCTGTAACCTCTTGATTCGTAGTCAAGCACTCTATCCAATTGAGCTAAGGGTGCAATATGTTATATTGTAGCTTCTGCTACAATGCCGAGGACCGGAATCGAACCGGTACGGGATGTAACTCCCGCAGGATTTTAAGTCCTGTGCGTCTGCCTGTTCCGCCACCCCGGCATAGGATGTTCCTAGGTGCTGCCTACAAAGGCTTGTTCGCTCGCGCAACCACTAAGCGCTAAGCAAGCTCACATCCTAGTTAAGCGGAAAACGGGGTTCGAACCCGCGACCCCCACCTTGGCAAGGTGGTGCTCTACCACTGAGCTATTTCCGCATATGCCGGCTAAAGGACTTGAACCCTCGACCCTCTGATTACAAATCAGATGCTCTACCAACTGAGCTAAGCCGGCTTCTGCTTCTGTGACAAGTTCCCTCGTCTCTTTAACCTTTCGGGGAAGCTATGCGGGTGAAGGGACTTGAACCCCCACGCCCGAAGGCGCCAGATCCTAAATCTGGTGCGTCTGCCAATTCCGCCACACCCGCTTGGTTAAAGATGACCCGTGCAGGAATCGAACCTGCGACCCACTGATTAAAAGTCAGTTGCTCTACCGACTGAGCTAACGAGTCTTATTTACATGGAGGATGACGGGATCGAACCGCCGACCCCCTGCTTGTAAGGCAGGTGCTCTCCCAGCTGAGCTAATCCTCCGACAATCTGCATGGCGACGACCTACTCTCACAGGGTCAAAGACCCCACTACCATCGGCGCTAAGAAGCTTAACGACTGTGTTCGGCATGGGAACAGGTGTGTCCTTCTTGCCAATATCACCACACATACATTGTCCTTGAGTCATCTCTTGATCACTCAAAACTGAATAACCTACACAAATTGTTGGATATAACCTACTAAGAACTGTAGTCCAGCTCGCTCAGGGGTCACCTTCACTCACTGGCTAATCGTGGTTAAGTCCTCGACCGATTAGTACGCGTCCGCTCAATACATCACTGCACTTACACTTCGCGCCTATCTACCTGATCGTCTCTCAGGGGTCTTACTTGTCATACAATGGGAAATCTCATCTTGAAGCTGGCTTCGCACTTAGATGCTTTCAGCGCTTATCCATCCCACACGTAGCTACCCAGCTATGCTCCTGGCGGAACAACTGGTACACCAGCGGTGTGTCCATCCCGGTCCTCTCGTACTAAGGACAGCTCTTCTCAAATTTCCTACGCCCGCGACGGATAGGGACCGAACTGTCTCACGACGTTCTGAACCCAGCTCGCGTACCGCTTTAATGGGCGAACAGCCCAACCCTTGGGACCGACTTCAGCCCCAGGATGCGATGAGCCGACATCGAGGTGCCAAACCTCCCCGTCGATGTGAACTCTTGGGGGAGATAAGCCTGTTATCCCCAGGGTAGCTTTTATCCGTTGAGCGATGGCCCTTCCATGCGGTACCACCGGATCACTAAGCCCGACTTTCGTCCCTGCTCGACTTGTAGGTCTCGCAGTCAAGCTCCCTTATGCCTTTGCGCTCTGCGAATGATTTCCAACCATTCTGAGGGAACCTTTGGGCGCCTCCGTTACGATTTAGGAGGCGACCGCCCCAGTCAAACTGCCCACCTGACACTGTCTCCCGTAGTCTGCCTACGCGGGTTAGAGGGTTCATCTGCCAAGGGTAGTATCCCACCAGCGCCTCCACCGAATCTGACGATCCGGTTTCCTAGGCTCCTACCTATCCTGTACATGGCAAACAAACACTCAATATCAAGCTACAGTAAAGCTCCATGGGGTCTTACCGTCCTGTCGCGGGTAACCTGCATCTTCACAGGTACTATAATTTCACCGAGTCTCTCGTTGAGACAGTGCCCAGATCGTTACGCCTTTCGTGCGGGTCGGAACTTACCCGACAAGGAATTTCGCTACCTTAGGACCGTTATAGTTACGGCCGCCGTTTACTGGGGCTTCAATTCGTACCTTCGCTTGCGCTAAGCACTCCTCTTAACCTTCCAGCACCGGGCAGGCGTCAGCCCCTATACGTCACCTTTCGGTTTGGCAGAGACCTATGTTTTTGGTAAACAGTCGCCTGGGCCTATTCACTGCGGCTGGCGTGAGCCAGCACCCCTTCTCCCAAAGTTACGGGGTCATTTTGCCGAGTTCCTTAACGAGAGTTCTCTCGATCACCTTAGTGTTCTCCACTTGACTACCTGTGTCGGTTTGCGGTACGGGTTAATATAAACTCGCTAGAAGCTTTTCTCGACAGTATGATTACTCACCTTCGCTACTTATTTTCACTCCCGGTCACAACTCGCGGTTAAAGACATAAGCATTTCACTCACATCTCCACTTGTTGCTTCGACAGGCATCCATCAGCCTGCGTGAGGTCACCTCCTGTGTCCCTCCATCACTCAAACGTTTATATTAAGTACAGGAATCTCTACCTGTTGTCCATCGCCTAGACCTGTCGGCTTCAGCTTAGGTCCCGACTAACCCTGGGCGGACGAGCCTTCCCCAGGAAACCTTAGTCAATCGGTGGACGGGATTCTCACCCGTCTTGCGCTACTCATACCGGCATTCTCACTTCTATACAGTCCACGGCTCCTCACGGTACCGCTTCTCCCCATATAGAACGCTCTCCTACCATCCTCTCGGATCCACAGCTTCGGTGTACTGTTTAGCCCCGGTACATTTTCGGCGCAGAGTCACTCGACTAGTGAGCTATTACGCACTCTTTCAATGGTGGCTGCTTCTAAGCCAACATCCTAGTTGTCTGTGCAACTCCACATCCTTTTCCACTTAACAGTAACTTGGGGACCTTAGCTGGTGGGCTGGGTTGTTTCCCTTTCGACTACGGATCTTATCACTCGCAGTCTGACTCCCAGAGATACGTCTGTGGCATTCGGAGTTTATCTGGATTCGGTAAACCTTAAGGCCCCCTAGTCCAAACAGTGGCTCTACCTCCACGACGCTTACTCTGAGGCTATACCTAAATATATTTCGGAGAGAACCAGCTATCTCCAGGTTCGATTGGAATTTCACCGCTACCCACACGTCATCCGAACACTTTTCAACGTATTTCGGTTCGGGCCTCCAGTGCGTCTTACCGCACCTTCACCCTGCACATGGGTAGGTCACCTGGTTTCGGGTCGACAATAACGAACTTTCGCCCTATTCAGACTCGCTTTCGCTTCGGCTTCAGCTCTTCACTTTAACCTTGCTCGTTATCGTCACTCGCCGGTCCATTCTACAAAAGGTACGCCATCACCCTTTAACGGGCTCTGACTACTTGTAGGCACACGGTTTCAGGTACTCTTTCACTCCCCTCCCGGGGTGCTTTTCACCTTTCCCTCACGGTACTGGTTCACTATCGGTCACTAGGGAGTATTTAGCCTTGCCAGATGGTCCTGGCGGATTCCGACGGAATTTCACGTGTTCCGCCGTACTCAGGATACTCTTAGGTATATTCAAGTTTTCGTTTACGGGGCTCTCACCCTCTCTAGCCAGGTTTCCCAACCTGTTCAACTAACTTCAATACGTCCACGTTAGAGTCCTACAACCCCGATGTGCATGCACATCGGTTTGGGCTCTTCCCGTTTCGCTCGCCGCTACTCAGGGAATCGATCTTTCTTTCTCTTCCTGCAGGTACTTAGATGTTTCAGTTCTCTGCGTCTACCTCGCTCTCGCGTGACAGCCATTAGCTGCCGGGTTCCCCCATTCGGATATCTCCGGATCAAAGCTTACTTACAGCTCCCCGAAGCATTTCGGTGTTCGTCCCGTCCTTCATCGGCTCCTAGTGCCAAGGCATTCACCGTGCGCCCTTACTTACTTAACCACAGTATTTTATTGCGCTATTTGGTTTAATGTTGATTGCGGTTAATTCGCAATCCAGTTCGTTCGTGCTAAAGCTATCGTTTAAGGCGTCTGACTTGCGGCTCTTTAGAGCCTCCGGTCATCCGCTTAACCGTACGCTTTTTACGCACTCGCTCACCTTTTCTTAAACTCGGTCAATTCTCGGTTTGATTATATCAATTTTAAGAATTTATGTTTGTTTCATAATATACTCGCATCGAATATATTATGATGGTTATTCAGTTTTCAATGATCAAGGTTGAGTCCTACTTATGTAAAGCACACTCAAAACTGAACAAAGACTCCCATTGTGTCGGTTCCATTACTCCTTAGAAAGGAGGTGATCCAGCCGCACCTTCCGATACGGCTACCTTGTTACGACTTCACCCCAATCATCTGTCCCACCTTCGACGGCTCCCTCCATAAGGTTAGGCCACCGGCTTCGGGTGTTACAAACTCTCGTGGTGTGACGGGCGGTGTGTACAAGACCCGGGAACGTATTCACCGTGGCGTGCTGATCCACGATTACTAGCGATTCCGGCTTCATGCTCTCGAGTTGCAGAGAACAATCCGAACTGAGAATGGCTTTTGGAGATTCGCTTGCCCTCGCGGGGTCGCTGCTCGCTGTACCATCCATTGTAGCACGTGTGTAGCCCAGGACATAAGGGGCATGATGATTTGACGTCATCCCCACCTTCCTCCGGTTTGTCACCGGCAGTCTCACTAGAGTCCCCAACTTAATGCTGGCAACTAGTCATAGGGGTTGCGCTCGTTGCGGGACTTAACCCAACATCTCACGACACGAGCTGACGACAACCATGCACCACCTGTCTTCCTGCCTCCGAAGAGGTTTCACCTATCTCTAGGCTATGCAGGAGATGTCAAGTCCTGGTAAGGTTCTTCGCGTTGCTTCGAATTAAACCACATGCTCCACCGCTTGTGCGGGTCCCCGTCAATTCCTTTGAGTTTCAGCCTTGCGGCCGTACTCCCCAGGCGGAGTGCTTATTGCGTTAACGCCAGCACTGAAGGGTGGAAGCCCCCCAACACTTAGCACTCATCGTTTACGGCGTGGACTACCAGGGTATCTAATCCTGTTCGCTCCCCACGCTTTCGAGCCTCAGCGTCAATGTCAGACCAGAAAGTCGCCTTCGCCACTGGTGTTCCTCCATATATCTACGCATTTCACCGCTACACATGGAATTCCACTTTCCTCTTCTGCATTCAAGTGACCCAGTTTCCAATGACCTTCCACGGTTGAGCCGTGGGCTTTCACATCAGACTTAAGTCACCGCCTGCGCTCCCTTTACGCCCAATAAATCCGGACAACGCTTGCCACCTACGTATTACCGCGGCTGCTGGCACGTAGTTAGCCGTGGCTTTCTGGTTAGATACCGTCAATCCATGAACAGTTACTCTCATGGGTGTTCTTCTCTAACAACAGTGCTTTACGATCCGAAAACCTTCTTCACACACGCGGCGTTGCTCCGTCAGACTTGCGTCCATTGCGGAAGATTCCCTACTGCTGCCTCCCGTAGGAGTCTGGGCCGTGTCTCAGTCCCAGTGTGGCCGATTACCCTCTCAGGTCGGCTATGCATCATCGTCTTGGTAGGCCATTACCCCACCAACTAACTAATGCACCGCGGGGCCATCCTCTAGCGATAGCAGAACCATCTTTCCCAATCAAGTCAGGTGACTCGATTGACTATGCGGTATTAGCAACCGTTTCCGGTTGTTATCCCCCACTAAAGGGTAGGTTCCCCACGTGTTACTCACCCGTCCGCCACTCACGTCAGGAGAACAAGTTCTCCGTCGGTTCGTTCGACTTGCATGTATTAGGCACGCCGCCAGCGTTCGTCCTGAGCCAGGATCAAACTCTCATGAAAGATGCGAAGTTTCACTTCGACTTTAATGAAATGAGTTTGTGCTCATTTAAATACTAGCTTATGTTTTTTTAGCGAGGTTATCTCCTCGTGCGTCTCGAATTTATTAAATTCGGGTTGTTTGTTCATTCATTGAATGAACCCTACACAATTTGGTGTTTGTCTTTGTTCAGTTTTCAATGTGCTTTCGTTGCTTCGTGGAGCAACTTCTATATCTTAACATCATTCAGATTTCTTGTCAATACTTTTTTGAAGTATTTTTTAATAACCTTTTTGATGTAAGCGCTACATTTGTTGATGTAGCAGTTATTATATTATCATCTTGTGAGCTTCGTGTCAACTACTTTTTTGAAGTTTTTGAAGTTCACTTTGCGTCGTTTTTTTTGAACAACAAGCAATACTCTATCATGGATTACTTATCTCGTCAAGCACTTTTGGAACTTTTTTGAAGTTCTTGGGGTGCTCTCGAAACGACAAGTATTACTATACCATGTTTCGCTTTTGTCCGTCAAGCACTTTTTGAACTTTTTGTAAGTTCGATTGGTGCCTCAAAAGGACAAGGAATAATATAGCATGCTTTCTTATCATGGGTCAAGCTTTTTTTGTAATAAAATAAACACCGAGATGGATTGGCCTCTCGGTGTTTGTTCTATCAAGCTTTCTCTTATAGTCGATTATTTAACTCTTCTGCTAATTCTTCAAATCCTGGCTTACCTAATAGAGCAAACATGTTCTGTTTGTATGCTTCTACGCCTGGTTGGTCAAACGGATTCACGCCATTGAGATAACCTGATACAGCTACGGCTTTCTCGAAGAAGTAAATGAGTTGGCCTAATGAATGCTCGTCCATTGCCGGGATGTAGACAATTGTATTAGGTACATTACCGTCAGTATGGGCAAGGAGTGTCCCTTGGAAGGCCTTAGTATTGACGTAGTCGATTCCTTTACCTTCAAGATATTTCAAGCCGTCTAGATCTTCCTCGTAGGCAGGAATCTCAATATCATGGCGTGGCTCTTCCACTTTCAGTACTGTCTCAAAGATGTTACGTTGACCGTCTTGAATCGTTTGGCCAATTGAATGAAGATCTGTTGAGAAGTTAGCACTTGCCGGGTAGATACCTTTCTGGTCTTTACCTTCTGACTCACCATATAGTTGCTTCCACCATTCTGAGAAGTAAGTCATACCTGGTTCGTAGTTGACAAGAATTTCAATATCTTTACCTTTACGGTGTAAGATATTACGTACAGCTGCGTATTGATATGCTTCGTTCTCTTTTAGATTAGCACTTGCATAACGTTGTTGGCCTTCACGGGCTCCTTCCATTAAAGCATCGATATCGCCACCTGCAACTGCAATCGGCAATAAGCCAACAGCAGTAAGGACGGTGAAGCGACCACCGATTCCGTCAGGAATTACAAAGGTTTCATAACCCATTTCATCTGCTTCGGATTTCAAGGCTCCACGAGCTTTATCTGTTGTTGCATAAATACGTTTAACAGCCTCTGCTTCGCCGTATTTCTCAATAAGTTTTTCTTTTAAAACACGGAATGCGATAGCTGGTTCTGTTGTTGTTCCGGATTTAGAAATCATATTAATTGAGAAGTCACGCTCACCAATTAAATCTACTAAATCATGTAAGTAGGTTGAGCTGATGCTATTGCCGGCAAACACAACTTGTGGCATGCCTTTCGTACCAGCTTTAACATTGTAGAATGAGTCTTGCAGGAAGTCAATGGCTGCACGTGCACCTAAATAAGATCCTCCAATACCAATCACTACTAAAACATCTGAATCTGATTTGATCTTCTCAGCTGCTTGCTTAATTCGGTCAAATTCTTCTTTGTCATACGTCTCAGGCCAATCAACCCAGTCGGTAAAGTCACTACCTGCACCCGTTCCTTCGTGTAGCTGTTCATGAGCCAATTGAATGTAAGGGGCTAAGTAGTCTAATTCGTGTTCTGCGAAATAAGGGCTTGCTGGGGCATAGTCGTAACGGATATGGTCCATTGTAAAAACTCCTTTCATTTTTTAAGCTTATTCTCATTATATAGATTAAATTCGTCTTTGGCTATAATTTCTTCGCCTTCTTTGATCCATTCCGGCATTTTCTTCGCTAAAGTTTTAAAGCCAATATTAGGGAGTCGTCTTCTTGGTTTCTTTTTGATTCGGGCGGGGTAATTTGGGATGTTTAATGGTTGCAAGGCACGCATTGAAAGACTGATTTTATGAGTGAATTCATCAATGTCGATAATAATTACCTTTACTTTCTGGCCTATGGCGATAAACTCATTTAAATCTGTCACAAAGCCATGCTTGCATTCTGAGATGTGTACGAGGCCTTGCTCTCTCTCATTTAATTGCACAAATACTCCGTAGGGCTGTAGGCCAGTGACCTTCCCTTCAATTATATCACCGATGGCAAATTCTGTCACTTACTTGCCTCCAATCTTACGTATGGCTGGTAATGCTTTCAATAGTGATGGGTTCTTTCGGCTTATCCTGGGCATCTGTTTCTACGCTCTCAATAGCATCTACAACGTCCATTCCAGAAATAACGTGGCCGAATACTGTATGGCGTTGGTCTAACCAAGGGGTGCCACCTTGTTCGGCGTATGTTTCAATGATTTCCTCAGGAAATGCTGCGCCTTTCATTTGCCCTAGCATTTGCGCGGGAACTTGACGTGCCGTTACGATAAAGAACTGACTACCATTAGTATTCGGGCCTGCATTCGCCATGGACAAAGCACCACGCAAGTTAAATAAAGTCGGTGTGAATTCATCTTGGAAAGATCCTCCGTACACACTTTCGCCACCCATACCTGTGCCCGTTGGGTCTCCTCCTTGAATCATAAAAT
This sequence comes from Suicoccus acidiformans, assembly GCF_003546865.1. Lineage (GTDB taxonomy): Bacteria > Bacillota > Bacilli > Lactobacillales > Aerococcaceae > Suicoccus > Suicoccus acidiformans. Next base: position 826,112 of record NZ_CP023434.1, on the reverse strand, counting down.
CTTCAATAATTCGATGGAAAATAACATCATTATAATAGCCTTGTGCTGCTAAATCACGAAAGTTCTTTGCTGTTAAAGGCGTTTCCTCGTCAAATAAGACAATATCAATGTCCCCTTTGTTCGTATGAATGGTCAAGTCAGCTTTCTGATTAGCTAAGTCTAATTGTGGATATGTTGTCATAATATCTCCTATTCTTTGTTGCTGATTTTAGATGAATGGAAGGCTGGTAAATTCTCTTAGTATTACTTATTAAGCCTACATCAATTTTCACCTAAGCAGCATTCTTTATTTAAACCTATTGTATCTATTTTATGTCATTTAGACAAATCTTTTATAGTTATTCGTCAGTATTTTTGTTATGATGAATCTGTTCTAATTTATTCAAGAAGGTGGCTCAGTTAGAATGAACATCCCATTAATCACATCTTTATTGGCGATTGTCCTGACGCAAGCGGCAAAACTACCGATTGCCTGGCTATTTAATCGCAAAAGCGCAAAAGTATCGATCGTTACGTCAACAGGGGGTATGCCGAGTTCGCATTCGGCTGCTGTCAGTAGCCTAGTAACTGCTCTTACCTTAGAATACGGTTTTGCTTCCCCTTTTGTCGCAATCACCACCGTTTTCGGTGTGATTGTTATGTTTGATTCGATGGGCGTTCGTCGCCAGAGCGGTGATCAAGGAGTGATTCTTGACTTACTCGCCCGCTATCATATGCAAGAATTAAAGGAAATGGACCATAACTATGATGAAGACGATTCAACAGATAATCCAGTGAGTTTGAATTTATCCTTATCTACTTATGACCGGGCAATCATTAAAAAATACATGGGGCATAAACCGAGCGAGGTCTTCGTTGGCGTCTTATCCGGTGTACTCATTGCTTTTCTTGTGCGCTTTGTATATGTCCGTTTTCTCTAGAAAGGTGATTCAGTGAAGGAAACAATTTATGATATTACCATTATTGGCGCAGGTCCTGTAGGCTTATTCACTGCCTTCTATGCATCCTTGCGTCAAGCCAAAGTTAAGGTAATCGAAAGTTTAGCTCAACCTGGCGGTCAACCTGCCTATTTATATCCTGAGAAATTAATTTATGATATCCCTGCCTACCCTAGCATTTCCGGTGAAGCCTTACGCGACCAGTTATTAAAGCAACTGGATCGCTTCGAGCCGAGCCTTGTCTTTAATGAAGAAGTCTTGGCTTTAAAGGAACAGACCGATTCAGACGGAAAGGCTTATTTCGAGATTATGACAAACCAAGCAATACATGCCAGTCGTACTGTTATTATTGCCGCTGGTAACGGCGCCTTCAGTCCGCGCAAGCTATCCCTGGATAACGCGGATGATTTCGAAGGTGGAAACTTACACTATTACATTAATAATATCGAGCAATTCACAGACCGGGTTGTCGCCGTCTGTGGCGGTGGTGATTCAGCTGTTGACTGGGCTTTAACGCTCGAGCCTTTAGCCAAGAAAGTTTATATTATCCATCGCCGGCAGAAATTCCGTGCTTTAGAAAGTAGCATTGCCCAGCTTGAAGCCTCAAGTGTTGAAATTATGACGCCATATGTTCCGACGCATATCGAAGGCAACAATGGTGTTATTGATGCCTTAGTGATTAACAAAGCGCGTACCGATCATTTCCAAACTTTGGAAGTGGATGATATTATTGTTAATTATGGCTTTACCAGTTCTATTGGTGAAATCCGTCATTGGGATTTAGCTCTTGAGCGCAATAAATTAGTCGTTGACCAACATATGCAGACATCGCGCCCCGGTATTTATGCCGTTGGCGATATTGCTACGTATCCTGGCAAAGTTGATATTATTGCTAGCGGTTTTGGTGAGGCCCCTCAAGCTGTTAATAATGCCTTAGTTTATATGGATCCCGAACACATTCAACCACATATGCACAGTACAAGTCTTTTTTAAGGAGTAAGAATATGGCCCCGAAAGAAAATTTACTAAAGAAAAGTGTCCTGAAAGATCAAGCCTACCGTCTGCTCGAAGAGCGCGGCGTAACGATTGAAGATATTGCTGATATCGTCTACGAATTGCAGAAGAATTATGTCGATAATTTGACGATTGAAGAATGTATCGAGAACGTACATGCTGTCTTGAAGAAGCGCGAAGTTCAGAATGCTGTCATTACCGGTATTGAAATCGATATTGTTGCCGAGAATGGCCATTTCTCAGATGTTCTCAGCGACTTGCTCATGCGTGATGAAGGCCTCTACGGCATCGATGAAGTTCTCGTCTTATCCATTGTAAACGTTTATGGTTCGATTGGTCTGACGAACTTTGGCTATGTGGATAAAGTCAAGCCTGGTATCATTGGTGAGTTGAATGATTCTAAGGACGAACACTGTAATACCTTTATTGACGATATCGTTGGCGCCCTCGCGGCCGCTGCAGCTAGCCGACTAGCTCATTCACAGCCAGCCAAAGATGATGTCCATGCTCACCCATCACCTGAAGTTTCTTATGAAAGAAGCAAACATAGCTTCCTTAACTAAAATAATAAACGCACCCATTTATTGCTTTCTAGCGCTAATTGGGTGCGTTTTTATGGTGTTGATTGAAGTGTCAAGCAACTTTCATGAGCCGGCGGAACAAAAGAATGTATCCCTCATAGAAGAGAATTGCGATGACAAAGAGTATCATAAAGAAGCCTTGGGGCAAGACGGTTATCACAGGATCGGTCAAAGGATCGAATAACCAAAGATCGTTTCGAAAGAAGACTTCATGAAATAAATAGAAGACTTGATCAAATGCAATAAATATCATAAATAAGATGAATAAGGGCAGAAGAATTGCCACCATGAAATGTGGTTGCATGGCTTTGTTGCCGCGTTTATTACGACAATGGTAGAGTGTCCAAATAACATAGATGCCAGCGAAGATACCAATGAGAAAGATACCATAGATAAGCAACTTGACTTCGAGAAAGTGCTGCTGGCCTCCGGGAGAACTAGTGAAATAAGGCATCTTTAAGCTTGAAACCCAGGGGTTAAATAGAAATTTCAAAACGACGAGATAGTTTTCCATTAGTGCCTCGCTAGCAATACCTGAGATATCTTGTAGATGAAAACCGTTAATGCTCAAACGGTAAACAAAGGGTGAGATGAGCATGGTACTCGCAATAGCCAGAGCTAAGCTCACCATGACAAAACTAGAGATTGCTAGAATGCGCTGCCAGGGTGATTTCATATCTTGTCCATCCACTGCGATAAATTATCCACCACATAGGTCGGTGCTACTGGTAAGTGAGGCACTTCCTCTTTCTGGGTTACACCAGTTAAGACAAGAAGTGTGTCAACACCATTCTGGATGCCGACTTGAATATCCGTTTGATAATTATCTCCAATCATCAGGACCTCATCCTTGGGTAAACCTAACTGTTCTAGGGCACCTTCAATAATTGGTGCATGAGGTTTGCCCATAACTATTGGCTCAATACTTGTGGCATGTTTCAAGAAAGCAGTTGTTGCCCCCGAACTCGGGTACAAGCCATCGGCAGTAGGAATCAGTTGATCCGTATTGGTTACTAAGAATGTCGCGCCATTTAAGATTGCTTGGGTTGCCATGGCCAACTCTTCATAATTCGTTTGGCGATTTAACGCTTGTACGACCACATCAGCTGAGCGATCTTGGCTAATGGTGAAACCTGCTTGGCGCAATTCTGTTTTTAAAGGTTCTTCTCCAATGACAAACAGTTCAGCATCCGGATGATGGTGCTGGAGATAGTTCACCATAGCAATAATAGATGTATAAATATGACTATCCTTCACAGGTAAGTCATAATCCTGTTCAAGCATTTGTTGAATTTGGTGGATTTGACGGGTCGCATTATTCGTCAAAAATTTAAAGGGAATATCTCGCGCCAGCAGTTCCTGAATGAAAAGCTCAGCCGTTGGGATACGACGTTTCCCGTAATAGGTTGTACCGTCCAAATCAATTAAATAGCCTGAATATTGCTTCATCTTTATGCCTCCTCTTTCTTTCGAATAATAAAACTGCCCTTATGCTTGCGTTTCGTACGCACAGCCTGCTTCGACTGACTTTTCTGTTTCGAGCGCGTTTGGATATTAGCTTTCTGACGGGGTTTATCCACTTGTCCTAATTTCTGTTCATTACGTTCGAGTTGTTGCTGATGGCGTTGATAATAGGTCACTAATTCCTCTGGATAAGTTGCCGCCACATCCTGCTTCGCAAGGACGAAATAAGCACAGCCGAAATTACAATACTCCTTCAAGTAATCATCTAAGAAGTCAATCGTGCGATTTCTAGGAACTTTCTGACGATTCAATTGATAAAAGCCCCGCAAACGTAACTGGTCAGCAGCCCAATCACCGACAATATAGTCATACTTGGCAAAATATTCATCATATCGATCCTTAAACCGCTCTAAATCAAAGCCTTCCCGGTAATCAGCAACAAGCGTGTAAGTTTCATCCTCAATTTGGATATGGGCATCATCAATCCTTGCGAATAAATACGTTTCTGCTTCTCCTTTAGCATAATACGTTAAGATTGACTCAAGTTGATTTGTTAAACTCTCTTTCTCAGACATACAAACTCCTTTCAATCGGTATAAAGGGTATTCAAGTGCTCTTGAACAACGTGACGTAGAAATTTCGGAAAACGTAGTTCGGGCTGACCATAGCGGTCAATACTAGGGAAGAATGGCAGGAACCATAAATGGTCTACTGTAGCAAAGCGGTAAATCGCATCGGTTTCAATCGGCCTTGAATGAACCGACCAGTTCTGGCTCACGTCATGATAGCTGATGCCAGACCAAACGAGCTCACCAAATATTTTGCCCCGAAAGCCTAGGCCGTTAATCATTTGATAGAGCAAATCTTCCGCTTGGCTGTCCATCTCTTCCAATAATTCAAGCAATTGCCAGCCTTGCATCTCAATGACTGCTAGGTGCATCGGATGAGGCAGGGCTTCATGAATTTGCTTGGCGGTAACATGTCCTTCAGGTAAGTCACTGAGGAATAAGCCCGAATTCAAGACAGCTAAATCAAGATTTGTCTCCTGCATAATGGCTTCTAATGCAAAGTGTATAAAGGAGTGCTGCCCAGACAACTCTTGTACATATAAGCCGGGACTTTGGGTACTAATAATCTTTTCTGCTAAATACGCTTCGCCTTTAGCCCGGTAGCGATCATTCTGGACAGGGAGTTTATAACGCTCAGCTAATTGTTCAATACTATGAGCTTTCGCTTCAATGCTCCAGTTATGTTTCGGCGCATCATAAGTCAAAGTCATCTCGCCGACAAACTCCCCGTAACGACCTGCTGCTCCAAGCATAACCCCGTTCACTTCTTCCCCATCTACAAGCACATGATGGGTATGGGCGCCGAGAATAACATCTAGTTCAGGGAATTGCTGGGCAAGCTTTCGATCGGTTCGAATACCTAAATGCGATAATAAAATCGTCAAATCTGCAGATTGCTCTTTGTGGGTTTGCTTGAATATTTCACCTAAAGCATAATCTGGCATCTGAATCAGATAGCCATTCAGCGGATAAGTCTGATAAGGTGCTGTCAATCCAATGACAAGCACCTGTAGGCCGTCCACTTCGATAAAGTCATAAGGCTTGGCCCAAGGTAACGGCTCTTGGGTTCGTCCATCCCGTAAATTTCCGATAATCACATCGAAATCCGCAGCTTGATATAAAGCAGCTAGGGTTTCTTTGGTGAAATTCAAGCCCTCATTATTCCCTAAAGTGACTTTATCATAACGAGCCTCATTGAAAATATCAACCATTACTTTCCCTTGGGTCGCCTCAACCATCGGATGAACCGCATCCATTGCATCGCCAATATCAAAGGTCAATACCGGCTCATTCAAATTCCGGTAGGTATCCTGGCGATCGATGAGAAAAGTTCGAATCACATCCCAATGTTCTAGATGTCCGTGCAAATCATTCGTATGGAGTAGATGTAACTTCATAAGTTCCTCCCTATCTTCCAAATAACGCTGACATCCACCCTTACCGCAAAGATAATTTGCTGCGTTCATATTCTCTTCCCTTAGTAAGGCGTGGATTCCAGTTGCTTCCCTTTCAAATGCTCCTTCCTTTATTATACGAAATTTTACGCAAACAAAAAAGAACCAACCCTTCGATTGATTCTTTCTTTTGTTAGGCTGCATAAGCCGGGATAAAACTTCCGAGAAAGATGTACACAAGTACTAAGACCAGCAAAGCGATCGCAATCGGCAATTGCAAATTCTTCGGTACACTTGGAATATCTTGATTGAAGACGTAAGCAACACCTAAAATCATCAGTACAATCGCTAGCATAATCCCAAAAGCCATCGGACTAATTACATAACCCAGTAGGGAAATCACCGCAATAACAAGCATCCCAACTTCTAGAGGGAGACCTTTAGTATAACCTGCGGGACTGGCTGGACTAAGCTTGTCTTCTTCTTCCATCTGCGCAACTCCGTTAAAGAAACTCAGGCGCATGCCTACAGCTAGGATGTATAAAGCTGCTACAATGACACCCCAGAGCGTTGTATAGGTTAAACGCACTAAGAGAGCAGCTGGCAGGACGCCGTAAATTAAATTCTCTGCTAAGTTGCGCAAGTTATCGCCAAAGATAAATTGGCTATCACTTTGCTTCAGCCCTTTCTGGAAGCGTTCGTTAAAGAATAAAGCCATTGAAGAAATAATAAATGCAATAAGCACATACTGGCTATCGCCAACTACAGCGAAACCTAAGCCGACACTTCCGAAGAATAAGGCAAATACTGTCAAGGCATGGCCTGCATTTAAGCGTTCTAAAAACATTGAATCATCTCCTTTACATTTAAATATATCAGGTAACCTTATTATAGTGGAACAGCATAGGTTTTGTCGATAAATTATCATATTTGTTACCAAATTGTAAGCCTTCTCACTTTCGCAACTAGCGGTCGCATTTCGGGTGACATGTTATGAGATAATACATATGTGACATAAAACAAATAAAAAAGAAATCCCTCTGTTTGTAGTGACCCCAAAAAGTTAGACAATATTTTAGAGAGAGTTGACCTTTATAGGCTGCTCTCTTTTTTATAGGCTTAGAATCTGGCTTCCGTCCTTGATCACCCTCACTCATCAGCTTCTGAAAATTATTATGCATTTGATATTGCAATTGACATATAAATAATTTTTAAAAAAGCTCCGACACACAGGGTGTCAGAGCTTTCATGGTTCTAAAATAAATACGGTTGATGGAAATTTCTCGACCGTTTTTAAGTGCAAAAAACGCAGATGTTCTTTAATATTAAAGTTGACCCAATAATAAAGGAGAACATCTACGTATGAATCATTTTATCGAAAAAACCTTCCAATTAAAAGACAAAAACATTGAAATCGATATGGATTATTGTGAAGAGATAGAATTCAAAGGGCGAACATCGCTCTTTTATCGAGGAACATTGGCATATAAACCAGAGGCTTGTCCTCATTGTGGCATTGCCAATAATGATTATGTCATTGTCAGTAATGGAAAACGCTCCTCTCGTCTGACATTAACAGCCAAATCTGGCTTACCTGCTTACTTAATCCTAGCTAAGCAACGCTTTTTATGCAAAGCCTGTGGGCGGTCATTTACAGCGAAGACATCCATCGTTAATCCTGGCTGCTATATTACGAATCAAGTCAAACAGCAGATTATGGACCGCGCCACAAGAGTCACTTGTGAAACAGATATCGCCAAAGATACCTTTGTATCACCGAATACAGTCCGACGGGTGATTCATGAAACTGCTCGAGCTATTCGAATACGGTCCACTGAACAGTTGCCTGAGCATCTATCCTTTGATGAATTTAAAAGCGTTAAGTCGGTTAAAGCAGCGATGAGCTTCATCTGTTGTGATACACTGTCACATAAAATCGTAGATGTGGTCGAAGACAGAAAAACACACTCACTCAGTGCTTATTTCTCAAGGTTTAGTCGCCAAGCACGTTACCAAGTTCAAACCATTACGATAGATATGTACGAACCATACATGCACCTGGCAAAGCGATGGTTTCCAAATGCAAAGATTATTCTTGATCCGTTCCATTTAATTCAAGCCTTAAATCGCGAATTAGATCGGACACGAATTCGTTACATGAACGAGGTTCGTTATAAAGATTCAAGACTCTATAATAAACTTAAGCGTTATTGGAAATTAATACTCAAACCAAAAAGCGACTTAATGTCTACTGAATACCATCGCTTCCCACTGTTTGATTGGTTAACCAATACTCGTAGCATTGTGGACTATCTCATTCAGCACGACGACGTCTTGAAGGATACCTATCAAATGGTGCATCAATTGGGCGATGCCTTAAGGGATAGGAACTGGCAACGATATCAAGAGATTTTGGCACAAAGCCGGTCCATGACACTTTCAAAAGGCTTAAGGCGTGTATTAAGGACGTTCAGAAAGTATGGGGAATATATCCATAACACACTCACACATGCAGGCCTTAGTAATGGTCCTATCGAAGGGATTAATAATAAGATTAAACTACTCAAACGCAATGGTTATGGTTACAGAAACTTCAGTCATTTTAGAGACAGAATATTACTCATGTGCCGACTTTATGAACCGAAGAACAAAGAAAAAGATCAAGCAACAAATTTAGTCGCTTGACCTTAAATTTACTCATCAACCCTATTTGACAAAGAGCCGCTTTCATTCAGGCTTGTGCCTGCTTATTCACTTGTCCTTTGCAACTAGTCTTCTTCCTCTTCCTTACGCTTGCTGGTAGCAATCATGCCAAGTCCTGCAAGGACAGACAATGCAGCTGTGTTGAAGATCGCCAAGTGGCTAACTTCACCCGTAGCAGGCAGCGTCGCAACAGAAGGATCTGTGCTGACCTTAGCCTTAATAGGATCTGTCGCAACAGAAGGATCTGTGCTGGCCTTAGCCTTAATAGGATCCGTAGCAACTACAACGACACTGTCAGGGGTCGTATCTGTATTAGTACCACCAACTGAGTCAGTTAGACCAGGGAGAGGTGTCACTTCCACCGCAATAGTGGTCTCTTCTACAACTCCGTTGTCATGAGTGATAATAACTGGGACCAAGTAAGTACCAGGTTCCTTGCCTTCAGGAATGACTACCTGAGGACCTTTAGGCGTATCTTTGATGGTGATACCAGTGTCATTGCCTGGTTTCTCCTCAATCTTAGTACCTGGGCCGATTGGTAGGTCTTTCTCATCCTTAATTGGGACTGTGTCGCCTGGTTTACCTTCAGCAGAGTCTCCCTTGTCAGTCGTGATTTCAGGAGTTAGGCCTGGGTTGGCAGGAGCACCTTCAATTGGTTGACCATCCTTATCAAGTGTTTCAGTAGGGGTATCCTTAGATCCATCTGGGTAAGTTACCTCAACCTTAAGTTCCACTTTCTCACCTGGTTTAGAAGTTTCAGGAATGGTTACCTTTATCTTAGGATCTTCAGTTTCAGTTCCTGGAACCACTTCAGTCACATAACCTTCTGGGCCAGTTACTTCAATCGTTGTTCCTTGTGGAAGTTTATCACCGGTATTAGGAATTGTGATAGTTGTGCCTGGTTTACCTTCCACATCTGGGTAAGATGGATTGTGTTGTTCAGCTTCAGTTTCTTCAGAAACTGGCGTCGTCTCCTGAATAGTGACAGGTACGTCCAATTCATCCTTAGATCCGTCTGGATACTCAATCACAGTTGGAACTGGTTTCTTATCTACCACTTCTTCACCTGATGGAATGTCATCCGGATTCTTGACACTTATGGTTGGTTTACCCGCTTCTTCTGGATAATCAGGAATCGTGACTTGACCTGTGATTTCTTCTTCGGTCGGTTTGTTCCCTTTCTCTTTCACCAATTCCTTGGCTTCAGGAGTGTACTTCTTAGCGTCGGTTTCTGTTTCCTTTGCTGTGTAAGTACCCTCAGAAGAAATAGTTAAATCTGTTACAGCTGGGTCATAGACTTGTTTGCCATCAACAAGGTCTGGCTTGTAGTCATTCTTATGTTCAGCTTTCGCTTCAAAGACTAAGCCTGATACGTCAACTGTGCCAGGTTTTTCTTGGCCAGTCTCATCTTTGACAACTTTCTTAACGTCGTAGACTTGTCGTTTCTTGTCAGCCTTATCCTTGAATTGAAGATGCTCAGCTGGTTGAACTGTTACACGGTAGTAGCCTTCTGGTACTGGGTGTTTATCTCCACCGCTGCCATCATCGTTGTCACCACGGTCGTAGATGTCTTTTCCAACAGTAACTTTGACTTGAGTTTTCTCTGAAGAACCATCACCGTAGGTCACAAGAACATCAATCGTCACAGTTTCTGGATTTTCTTCTCCGATACCCGCATTTGGCGTGAAATCGAAGGATCCGTCCGGCTGGACATTTTCTACTTTACCTTGAGCTGGCTGCGTTACCTTGAATGGATCTGTGTCAGCTAGTGGAACTGTTTCGCCTTCTGATAAGTCGACACCATCCTTAGTAAAGCTTGGCTTTTCAACCGTTACCTTAGTTTCAGGTTGAGTTTCAGCAGGTGCGTAGCTTGGCTCATAAGTTTGTTTGTGTTCTGGAGCAGTCTCCTGAATAGTGACAGGTACGTCCAATTCATCCTTAGATCCGTCTGGATATTCAATCACAGTTGGAACTGGTTTCTTATCTACCACTTCTTCACCTGATGGAATGTCATCCGGATTCTTGACACTTATGGTTGGTTTGCCCGCTTCTTCTGGATAATCAGGAATCGTGACTTGACCTGTGATTTCTTCTTCGGTCGGTTTGTTCCCTTTCTCTTTCACCAATTCCTTGGCTTCAGGAGTGTACTTCTTAGCGTCAGTTTCTGTTTCCTTTGCTGTGTAAGTACCCTCAGAAGAAATAGTTAAATCTGTTACAGCTGGGTCATAGACTTGTTTGCCATCAACAAGGTCTGGCTTGTAGTCATTCTTATGTTCAGCTTTCGCTTCAAAGACTAAGCCTGATACGTCAACTGTGCCAGGTTTTTCTTGGCCAGTCTCATCTTTGACAACTTTCTTAACGTCGTAGACTTGTCGTTTCTTGTCAGCCTTATCCTTGAATTGAAGATGCTCAGCTGGTTGAACTGTTACACGGTAGTAGCCTTCTGGTACTGGGTGTTTATCTCCACCGCTGCCATCATCGTTGTCACCACGGTCGTAGATGTCTTTTCCAACAGTAACTTTGACTTGAGTTTTCTCTGAAGAACCATCACCGTAGGTCACAAGAACATCAATCGTCACAGTTTCTGGATTTTCTTCTCCGATACCCGCATTTGGCGTGAAATCGAAGGATCCGTCCGGCTGGACATTTTCTACTTTACCTTGAGCTGGCTGCGTTACCTTGAATGGATCTGTGTCAGCTAGTGGAACTGTTTCGCCTTCTGATAAGTCGACACCATCCTTAGTAAAGCTTGGCTTTTCAACCGTTACCTTAGTTTCAGGTTGAGTTTCAGCAGGTGCGTAGCTTGGCTCATAAGTTTGTTTGTGTTCTGGAGCAGTCTCCTGAATAGTGACAGGTACGTCCAATTCATCCTTAGATCCGTCTGGATATTCAATCACAGTTGGAACTGGTTTCTTATCTACCACTTCTTCACCTGATGGAATGTCATCCGGATTCTTGACACTTATGGTTGGTTTGCCCGCTTCTTCTGGATAATCAGGAATCGTGACTTGACCTGTGATTTCTTCTTCGGTCGGTTTGTTCCCTTTCTCTTTCACCAATTCCTTGGCTTCAGGAGTGTACTTCTTAGCGTCAGTTTCTGTTTCCTTTGCTGTGTAAGTACCCTCAGAAGAAATAGTTAAATCTGTTACAGCTGGGTCATAGACTTGTTTGCCATCAACAAGGTCTGGCTTGTAGTCATTCTTATGTTCAGCTTTCGCTTCAAAGACTAAGCCTGATACGTCAACTGTGCCAGGTTTTTCTTGGCCAGTCTCATCTTTGACAACTTTCTTAACGTCGTAGACTTGTCGTTTCTTGTCAGCCTTATCCTTGAATTGAAGATGCTCAGCTGGTTGAACTGTTACACGGTAGTAACCTTCTGGTACTGGGTGTTTATCTCCACCGCTGCCATCATCGTTGTCACCACGGTCGTAGATGTCTTTTCCAACAGTGATTGTTACGGTTGTTTCCTCACTTGACTTATCTGGATAAGTCACCTTGACAGGAATTTGAACCTTCTCAGGATTTTCTTCACCAATACCTGGTGCTGGTTTGTATGTTACTTTACCAGTGCCCTTGTCGATAGTGATGTCACCCTTGTCAGTTGGTACATTTTCTCCTTTATCAAAGGTAGTGCCTTCTGGCTTGGTATTTTTGTTTTCAGTTCCTTGATCGAAGAATTCCGGTTCATCAGTCGTAACTTCTACACCTGGTTGGGTTTCAGCATCTTTGTAGCGTGGATCCAAGACATCAGCTTGAGACACTACATTCGGATTGATTACCTTAACTGGAACCGTCACGTTTTCTTTTTCATCTGTTCCGTCTTTGGCTGTACCTGGTGAGACAACTTCAACTGGAATGTTGACAACGCGATCTTTTTCGCTTGTCTTCCAATCTGTGATGTTAGGAGTACCTGCTAGGTTCCCCTTGTCATCCACATATAGACCATTAGTTTCTGTGGATGTAATGGTTGCTTTCGGTTTGTTAACTTCAACGGCAGGGATATTGTCAGCGACCTTAACTTTATCTGTTTGAGCCGGAATATCCTTAGGTGTAACCTTCAATGCATCCCAAACTTTTGGATTTTCATCCTTATCATCTGGAATACCATCATTGTCGTCATCATCGTCACCAGCAATCGGTCCAACTCCTGGGTTGTTTGGATCTACAGGCATACCAGTATCTTTGTCTGGTAAGCCATCACCATCTGTATCCCGGTAAACATCAATTGTTGCGTAGTTAGCTACAGGCTTGCCGTCTTTGTCGTTAATAGGTTGATCATTGTCATCAAGCAATTCAACCTTGACTTTAACTTGACGATCTTCTTCATCACCTGTCCAAGTGATTTGCGGAGTACCTGTGACTTCACCTGTGTTTGGGTCAACTGTCAAGCCTGGATAAGTATCTTGATCAGCAACTGTAACCTTAAGCTTAGCTCCTTGAGGAACATTGACTTGTTCAGTCTTGATTGGTGTGATTGGAGTTTTCTCTAAAGCATTTTGAGATTTAGGTTCTGTCGTAATGGAAATCTCATCAGCTGTAGCAACAAATGTTTTCGGAGAATCTTGAGTTACTACAACCTCAGCAGGTTTTAGATTCTCATCACCGTTCCAAACAGGGTTAGCATAACCTTGCTTAGCAACAGGAGTTGGTACCTTGTCTGCTGGAACTTTCGTACTCTCTTTAGCATCGTAGTACTTCTTACCAAAGTCTTCAACACCTTCGCCAGCTTCAAAGGTTACTCGATGGTAGCCTTCAGGCGTTGGCGCATCTGGATTATCTGTACGGTCGATGAATTCTGGATCTGTGACATTGATAACAGCATTAGCTTGGTCAGTTGAATTATCTTCATAGGTAACAGTGACTGGAACTGTAATTGTTTGACCAGGAACTTTAGCTGTTTCTTCAGGTGCGACTGTAACTACACCTGTAGCAGGGTCAACAGTTACAGCGATATCTTTACCGTCAACTTTAACGATAGAATCAGCAGTAAATGGACTATCAGTTTTCAACTTAGGTGTTGATTTAGTTTCAGTGCCTGCTTCAGTAAACTTAGGCGCGGTTTCAGCTTTGTCACCTGGCACAACATCGATTGGGTCATATTTCATGTCATGTTGGTCTGCAATTAACTGACGCTTCACAGTTATTGTAAATGTACGGTCAGTAGCATTACCTTCTTTATCATTAGTAGCATCCTCTACAAATGTCAGGACACGCTCGGTTTCACCATCAGCCCAATCAGTAATTTCTGGTGTACCTTGCAGTACGCCGTTAACTATAGATAAACCGGCTGGTAATGTCGGTTGTTTAGCTACTTCTGCAACATCTGTTGTAGGATCGCCAGTCACGCCTTTTTGAGTATAGCTGACAAACTTCAAGATGTTTGTATCTGATTCACCATCATATGCCGGAATAGTTACATCTGCTGGCTTATCAGCATCTGCTAATTCAGTAAATGTTTCTAATTGTACATTTTCAATGGCATTTCCTACAGCAACTTCTTGTGATTCCGGCGTTGGCTGGACGAGGTCAACGACATTATTGTAAGATTTAACAATTTGGTCTGCTGCTTTAACCGTTTGAACGTTTGCTGCAACAGTCTTACCTTCGTTAACTACAGAAACCAATAATTCTTGACCTTCTACCAGTTTGGCATCTGGGTCAGTGAAGTTAATGGTAAATTTACCAGTGACTGGATCTACGGCTCCTTCACCAAGTTTAACGACTTCGCCTTTTCCAGCAACAGTTTCAACAACTACTGTTCGGGCTTCGCCTTCGATGTAGCCAACATTCAGTAAACCTTCTACAGAATTGTCGTTAGCACGAGCTTCAGTGACAAGAACGTTAGCATTCGTACCAGTTAAACCTTTATTAACCAAAGCCGCCTCGATTGGTGTCAAGATTTCTTTTTCATGGTCGCTTAAGTCTTTGTATTGGATATTTTGCCATTCGTCAGCAATTCCGTCACCGTTGATATCAGAAATAGTGTAGCCAATGTTGGCGTTAGAATTACGTACTTTCGGACCACTATCCAAGGTCAAGTAGCCTGTAAAGACATAAGTAGCACCTGGGTTGTCTTTCAAAATGTCATTTAAGGTCACACCGTCACGCAAGGTGTAGACAATTCTAGCAGCACCCGGGTCCAAGTGAGAGTTATCAAAGTTGATTAATCTAGCAATTGTTCCGGGGTCTGAGTCTAACTTGAATGTTCCTTGACCAGTTGTTGGATCAAACTCATTTCTAAAGCCATCCCATTCATGATCTTGACCATTAAAGAAGACTTGAGCTTGCGGAATATAAGAGAAGTCTTTCCCGACTGCTGAGTTGTTGTAGTTGTCCTCACCGTTTGGTATGTAGTAAAGAGAAGCAGACTCAAGATAAGGAATGAGACGCTTGTCTACTGTGTAATGGTAGTGTAGAGGATCTACGGTTGCTCCAAATGTGTTTAGAGAACTTCCTCCTGACTTACCGAAGAATTGGTCAACAGCAAAACCACGTACCTTATCTCCAGTTAATCCTGTATAAGGGCTAATTGAATTCCCTTCAAAATACTTGACCTGTCCACTTGAAAGTTCGAACCAGTTGTTCCAAACTGGCTTGTCTGTAGTCTCTTTAGCATCGTACTCAGTTGGTTGAACTTTTAAGAAAGTGGATGAGTAAGAACCATCGACAATAGCTTTTTCAGCATTATTATAAACATAGGCTGTTGAATCAATGTCACCGTTGGTTACTTCTCTTCCTAAGTCAGCCTTCACTTCATTTAGAACTGCAGTTACCGATGTATCAAGGGTAACTTTAACTGGATAGTTATTTCCGGCGCCAACAGCTGTGTTGGTCATTAAGGATTCCCTGTCCCCAGCCCCACCCCAGGCACGCATCTTCCATGAGTTGGTTAAATCACCTTTACGGTTGACAATTCGCTCGAATTCTCCACCCTTGCTATTTTCAATACTAACGATATGTTTAGCGACATTATCTGAGAATTCAATGACATAGTCCCATTTTTTCAAAGTATCTTCAGATTCGCTTGGAATCAAGTGGATCAAACTAGATACTGTTACATCGATTTCATTCTCAGCTTGGCTTTCAGGTGCTAATTTCGTCTCCATTTGGTGCATGACGTTGTTTAAGAAACCTTCAGAGTTGAACTCATTACGTGAACCACTGTTAGTCATTGGGATGAACTGTTCTTCTGAAAGCTTCTGGCCAGATTCACCAGGGCGTTTGTTTACTTGGACTAAACCAGAGATAATCCGTGAGGTTGATTGTCTTGGTAAGGTGACACGGATATTAACCTCTTGTAGACCAACTTGGCTTGTATCAAGTGCTTTAAGGTCTTTTCCATTTTCATCTTTCAAGTCCTCAACAAATTTACCCTCAGCATCCACCTTAACAAATTGGAAAACCGTACCTTCAGGGAAGTCTACTGGCTGGCCATCTGCATCAACTGCTTGAGCTTTGATTAAATCTTCAGCTGTCACTTTAGTATTTAATAAGACGGTTTTTGGCTCTGCTTGAGCGATATAAGTAGGTGTCTTAACCTCTGGCAATTCTTGGTCTTTAGGGTTAGTACGAGTTGTATCATCTACCCCAGGATTTCCTTTGTTGGTAATTGGACTAGGATCTCCCTTGAAGTCGCCAAAATTGTAGGAAATGTTTCCTTCTGTATTAGCTAAATAATTACCCTTCTGATCTAAGAAATAACCAGTAAAGGCATAATTTTGGTCCAGAGAAGCTGGACGAAGCTGATCGATATTTACATCATCTTTAATGAAGTAAACCACACGGACTCCAGCAAGCGCCGCTCCGTCTCCCCCAGCTTTATTCATTTGGCGATTACCTGAAGCTACTGCTCCGCTAGTATCAGGGTCGACCTTGAAGTGACCGCTACCTGTTTTAGGATCATAGTCCATATAGTATTGGTCTGCATTCCCTTTAAGTCTTTCATTAGGTTTTGCAATCGGCAAAGTCGAAAGAATACCTGATTGGTCATCGTTTAGGATAAGACCATTGTAGAAGACCTGCTCATAAGCATGTAGGTCACGGTCGAAGGCACGGGCGTCACGCTTAGGACGGTAAATTCCCACACCTTTTATATATGGAACTAATCGCTCGTCAGCCTGGAAGTGATAGGTAGATGGTTCGCTGACTACTTCTCCTGCAGTATGTTTTGAGAAAGACTGATCAACCGCAATCCCACGTACTTTAGCATTAGGATCATATTGTCCTGTGTAAGGATCGACCGTTCCACCCTCGACATACTGGGCCTGACCATTAGTAAAACCAAAGTGTCCAGGAACTTCTTGAGCAAAGCCTGCACTTTGTAACTTGTCTAAAGCTGTAGGCTTAGTTTTAAAGAAGGTCTTATTAATAGATCCATCAATTACCTTGTTATCAACTGGGTCATAAAGATAGGCATTGAAGAATAACTCGTTATTCTCTTTAGCTTCTGGGAATTCTTTCAGGATATTTTCCCAGGTATCTTTAAGTTTGACCTGCAAGGTAGCGTTTTTGTTGAATCCGGTTTGTGAAGAAGCGAACATCGAATCGAAGTTAAACGGACTATTTGGATCATTATTTGATGTTACGACGTTCGTGTCATAAGCATTCATCTTCCATGTATTAGACACTTTAGCTGGATCAGTCACGTCGTTCAAACGCGTCATACTAAAGTCACGGTCAGAGGTCTTATCGCTGTCTCTAGCAATATATCTGATGTCTTCAACATAACGAGCAATACGGTCGTCAATTTCATAACGAACTTCATATCGGTCTACAGGTGGAACCGTTGGATGGAAGGCTGTGTTTTTAATTTCAAACACTGTATTGCCTTTATTCCCTGCTTTACTGAAGTCAGATAAGTTAACACCATAACCAGTGATGTTATTTTCTTTTTTTACAGAATCCGGATTTTTAGCATCCAAGGCAGTGTTTAAAAGATTGGAGTCCACTGGCTTGCCAGTATACACTGTGCTTTCTTCAGTACGTTCTGCGTTTTCAACTTTTGCTGGAGCTGTTAAAGCTGGATCAGTCGGTGCTGGCTCTGTTGAAACAACAGCATCCGAAGGGCCATTGTCAGATTGAGCCTCAAGTTCTTTCGCAAGTTCAGGGTTTTTAATGCGAAGTTCTTTTGATGTTTCAATCATTTGAGCAACTCCACCGTCAGCTGGAATGTTCTGTCCAGTGACTGGGTCAGTAGTTGTGGCCATCGTTGGGGTTGCCTCTTGATATGCTTCGTGAGTCGCTGTAACTTCAGCTTGTTGCTCTGGCGTGATTTCCAAAGTGCCGTTGACTGCATCCACAGTTCCCGCAGCTTGCGCTAACGGGACATCACTCGCAAATATAATCCCAGCCGCAACCGCCACTGAAGCGACTCCGACGCTCAGGCGTTTGATGGCATAGGTTTTTATTTCGTCGCCTTCCCTTTGACGACGAACTTTATGGTTATTTCTTCCTACCATAATACTCCTCAATTTTTTCATATGATTATCGCTTAACCTCAGAAGGAGCATGCCACAAAAGCATGCTTCCCTGCGACAAACATAGAATAACATGCTTAAGATCGTTTTGCAAATGCTTTGGTTTGTTTTTTCATTGCTTTGAAATGTTGTGATAATTATGTAATACTCCTCTCAAGTGTTATGAGATAATACATATATGTGACATAAAACAAATAAAAAAGAAACCCCTCTGTTATAATAGATTTGTGAACAATTATAAACATAGAAAGGATCTCTTATATGTCTATTATAACAGAAGGTATGAAACATCGCGAACGAATGGTTAAGTATGCTATCAAAGTGAATAATAATGCCGTAGCCGCAAGGAGATAACATAAATCCAGGCAATATGTTCAGAGATGGCAACAAAGGTATGATGGATCGATTGAATCCTTGCCAAAGAAGTCTACTCGTCCTAAATCACATCCTAACCAACATACACAGGATGAATTGGACCTGATTAAACACATGCATAGGCACCATAAACATCATGATTTAGCTCATGTCTACCGCAAATGTCAAGAGGAGGGCTACACTAAGTCTTATGATTCTATGTGTCGACAGATCAGGAAGATGGATCTAAGAAAGCCTACTAAAGCTTAGAAAAAAGGCAAGAGGCAGAAAGATAAGCCCAAATACACTCACCCTGGTCAACTCGTTCAAATTGATGTGAAATACGTCCCTGTGAACTCTATCGGCTTTGTGAGTCACCATCAGAGATACTACCAAATCACAGCCATAGATGCTTATTCACGAAAGAGAGTGTTGAGTCTGATGAATAAGAATAGCACCTATACAACCGCAGAATTTCTGCTAACCCTAGAAGGAGAGATGGGCTTCAAGATTGACAAAATTCAGACAGGCAACGGAAGGGAGTTTACCACTGACCCAGAGGAAACTGATAAGCAATCAAGGTTTCAAAAAGTCTTAAACTGCCTAGGTATTGACTATCAAACGACGGCTCCTTATAGTCCTTGGCAGAACGGTTTGGTAGAGAGAAGCCACCGAGAAGATGAAGAGAAGTTTTACTCAAGAAGACGTTTCTTCAGTGAAGAAGAGCTAGAAAAAGCTTTAAGACGGCACCACACAAGCTACAATAATACCTACCGCAAAGTTTTAGATTTCAAGAACCTGAATGAAGTCGTCACAGAATATTTTGAAAAAGCAGGTTAGCCATTATATATTTCTTCCAAGTTTCGTCAAGGCACGCTTCGCTCTAAAGACCTTGACAAAACTTTCCAGAAATATGCTGAATGTTTAACTGCTTTTGGCAATCTATTTTTCAGAGATCGTGTCACAAATGTTTGACGTCTCACTTTCGCAACTAGCGGTCGCATTTCAGGTGACATTCATTGTTAATTCAAAATGAGTTCGCTATACTTATAAGGTAGAGATGGAGGGATTCACATGAAAAAATGGAAAATTGTTACAGACTCAGGTTCAGACTTTCGCACAATCGACAACCTTAGCGACAAGGTAGACTTTGCGTTTGTACCTTTGATGTTAAATATTGATAATGAAGTTATCGTGGATAATGGGACCATAGATAACGATACCTTAAATGCCAAATTGGAAGCTGCTAAAGGCGCCACGTCCTCAGCCTGTCCTTCGCCAGATAGCTATGCTCGTACTTACGTTGGTGCTGAGAACGTAATTGTCTTTACCTTAACTGGTGGCCTATCTGGAAGTTATAATAGCGCCCGCTTGGGTAAAGATATTTTCGAAGAGGAACATCCTGATGTCAACGTCCACATCTTCGATAGTCGCTCAGCTAGCGGAGAGATGAATTTACTGATTGAGAAAGCCTTAGAATTAGCCGAAGCTGAGGTAGAATTTGAGGAGATGCTCGACGCTTTAAATACTTACCATCAGCACACTCAAATCGTCTTCTTATTAGAATCCGTAAATAATCTAGTCAAAAATGGACGCGTGAATAAAATTGTCGGGCAGATGATCGGCCTCTTAAATATCCGCCTAGTTGGCGTGCGCACTGAACAAAGCACAATCGATATTGCTCATAAAGCACGAGGCGCCAAACGTGGCTACGAGTCCGTCTTAAAAGAAATGGAAAGTAATGGCTATCAAGGGGGTAAAGTATCCCTCTCTCACGTGGCAAACCTGGAAAGTGCCAAGCGCTTGAAAGCCTTAATCAAAGAGCGCTTCAAAGAAGCACACGTTACCATCCAAGAAACCAGTAATCTTTGTTCTTATTACGCAGAGAAAAATGGCCTTATTTTAGGCTACGAAACGAAATAAAAAAGCTTATAATAAAGCCGAGGAAATGCTCATTAATAGCACTTCCTCGGTTTTTACTTTTGTAAAATTAGTATTGTTTCGTTCCTCAGGTCATAAGTTTGAACGGTTTGTGCCCCTGCCAAGTTTATATAGAATAAACCTCTCATCTGGTAACGACTCATCTACCAATTATCTAGCTGAACGGCTACAACTAATCGCACATAGGGTGTCTCTTCCAAGTTCATATCGGTGGGTGTAAGCCAAACATAGACATATTGATGTTGGTAGTCCATCACTTCCGGGCGCATGAGACTGGCTTCATAGGCCTCGAACAAGTAATCGGCAAGGATTTCCTCATTCTGCCAGGTTTCCAAATGAATATCTCCCGCTGAGATATACAGTTCATATAAGTTCTCACTCAACCGACTTTCAGCTGATTCCACATAGGGATGCATGCTACGAAAGTCACCCCCATGAAGGGTTTGGTTGGATAAGTAATTGTATTCCGCTAGTTGGTGGACCCGGTTTTGAATGCCGTGATGTAGGTAGTCTCCTAAAAGTACAGGGGGATAACCAGCTTCTTGACGAGCCTGATTAACGCGGTTTAAGAACGCAACGTTAAGTTCAATAATGTCGACTTGCTCATTGAAACGCTGGGCTACTTCCCTCGCTTTCTGGTAGTTGGGGTGGTTAGTTATCTCTTCAGTAAATTGGATTGGTTGGCTTGTATCACGGTCAGTTGAGCTAGGTTGTGATAATGGTTGAATATCTTCTGGCTGGCCTACATTCCCTTGGTTAAAGCCTAAGATTTCATAGCTAATCGATCGAACCTTATCGCCCACGGTAAGCGTCTCATCTTCAATAACTCCCTGAATAAATACAGTATTCTCCGTATAAAGCCAAAAACAGACCGCCCCAATACACAGCAATTTCACATAGGTAGATATTGGAATCCGTTTCATCTCACCCCACCTTTCTTCTTGTGATTATAGCAGAAAATATCGCAAAGTCCTATGTGTTTAGTACGGCGGCTTCTTTAAAACTGAAACTACGTTACGTTTAAGAAAAAGAAAGCAACTGTTTGCGCTAGGATTCCGTAGGAAGATGCCCCACGGAAGAAAATCCTCGCAACATTCCATGGGGATGCTTCTCCACGGAATAATCGACCAAAATCATTCCGTGGGACACGCTTCCCACGGAATCCAGCAACCCATTCGCCCATTCAGCGCTATATTTGGCCATTATATGAAGTATGGTGCAAAAGTACGGAATCTAATTTACAGCCTGAGGTTATCTGCTCATAAGCCAAAAAGAAGCCACGGCATCCGGCCGTGGCTGTCTCTTTTGGCAAGCATATTGTGCTTCACCTAAATTGGCACAGCCATTCATAGTAATATCGTCAAACTTAATCTTGTACAAAGAATACTATGCGAATCAGCTTATATAGAGCTTCCTTTAGAAATCGTAATCGTCGTCATCCATCGCTTCGACTTCACCCATTAAGTAGCCTGAGCCGACTTGTGAGAAGAAGTCATGGTTGGTTGTCTCCGTAGAGATCCCGTTCATAACCACTGGGTTGACGTCTTCAGCCGTGGCATTCGGGAAGAAAGGCTCAAAACCAAGGTTTTGCAATGCTTTGTTGGCATTGTAACGCACAAAGGTCTTCACATCTTCGCTCCAACCTACTTGGTCGTATACATCGTGGGTGTAGGCAATTTCGTTATCCATTAAATCAAAGAGTAGATCATACATCCAGTCACGCAATTCGGCTTGTTCTGCTTCATCCAATTCATTATAGCCTAACTGGAATTTGTAGCCTAAATAAGTGCCATGAACTGATTCATCACGAATAATCAGCTTAATAATCTCAGCCACATTCGGCAATTGATTATTACCTAAATACCAGAGCGGTGTATAGAAACCACTATAGAATAGGAAGGATTCTAGAAATACGCTGGCAATTTTCTTTTGCAGGCCTGTCCCATTCTGATAGATTTCGTTAATCCGTTTGGCTTTGTATTGAACACGTTCGTTGTTATTCGTCCAATGGAAGATTCGATCGATGTCCTTGCTATCGTTTAATGAAATAAAGATTGTACTATAGCTTTTGGCATGGACCGATTCCATAAATAAGATATTATTCAAAACCGCTTCCTCATGCTGCGTTCGTACGTCAGCCCGCATAACGTTCGCGCCTTCTTCTGATTGTAAAGTATCCAAAAGGGTCAGACCGCCGAAAGCCTTGTTCACCACATCTTGTTCTTCGGGACTTAAGTTACGCCAGTCATCCAAATCATTCGAGACAGGGATTCGGGTATCCAACCAGAATTGGGAAGTTAATTTCTCCCAAGTAGCCTTATCGATCGCGTCTTCGATGCGATTCCAGTCAATTGCTTTATAGTCTAAATAAGTCATCTTTCTCCCTTTCTTGCCTAAACCATGCAGGATTCACATTCATTAGCACCAATGACATCCCCATCGTTCGTATAGGTGCGAACATAGTAAAGTGACTTAATGCCTTTAGCATACGCATAGTTACGTAGACGGTTCAAGTCACGGGTAGTCATCTTCGTCGTCTTCCCTTCTTTCCACTCATAAATTCCTTCCGGAATATCTGAGTGCATAAAGAGAGTCAAGCTCATCCCTTGATCGATATGAGGTTGGGCTGCTGCATAGACATCAATAATCTTACGTTGGTCCATATCATAAGCTGAAGTATAGTAATCTATCGTCTCATTTGATAAATATGGCGCTGGGTAGAAAATAGCTCCCGTCTTCTTCTCTTGACGATGCTCCACCCGTTGTGTAATTGGATGTAGAGATGCACTCGTTTCATTAATATAAGAAATTGAGCCATTTGGCGCAATGGCCATTCGGTTGCGGTGGTACATACCACTTGCTTGAACAGCCTCAGATAAGGCTTGCCAATCTTCTGGAGTTGGCACATGAATACCTTTAAACAACTCCGCTACTTTCTCATGCTCAAAGGTGAATGCTTCTTCAATATAAGGGGCAAAGTAACTTCCATCAGCGTATTTAGATTGTTCAAATTTATGGAAGCTTTCCCCTTTTTCTACGGCGATTTTATTACTTGCTAGAATAGAGTAATAGTTGACCGTTCTAAAGTAAGCGTCAGTAAATTCAATGGACTCCGGTGAACCATATTCCATTTGATGGATGGCAAATTGAGTATGAAGACCCATCGCGCCGAGGCCAATAGTGTGATACAATTCGTTACCTTTCTGAATCGTCGGTACTTCTTCAAGATTCGTTTGATCGGTTACGGTTGTAAGGGCACGAACTGCTATTTCAATCGACTTACCAAAGTCCGGTGACTTCATTAAGTTGACAATATTGGATGATCCCAAGTTACAGCTAATATCTGTACCAACCGATTTATAAGATAAGTCATCATTTAACACGGACGGCTCTTGCGGTTGGAAAATCTCTGAACAAAGATTACTCATGATGATGCGTCCATCGACTGGATTGGCCTTGTTAACTGTATCAATATTGATAATATAAGGATAACCGGACTCTTGTTGCAGACGGGAAATCTCTTGCTCCAATTCACGGGCGCTAATTTTCGTCTTTTTGATGGATTCATTCGCGACAAGATTGTCGTATTCTTGAGTGATATCAATATAGGCAAAAGGCTTCCCGTATTCACGTTCTACATCGTATGGGCTGAACAAGTACATCGGTTGGTTGGTCTTAATCAGTTCATAGTATTTATCCGGAACGACCACACCTAAAGATAAGGTCTTCACGCGGATCTTCTCGTCAGCATTCTCCTTCTTCGTTGACAAGAAGGCATAAATATCTGGATGGAATACGTTTAAATACACCACCCCTGCACCATTTCTTTGGCCTAATTGGTTACTATAGCTGAAGCTATCTTCTAGAAGTTTCATCACAGGAATCACTCCGGACGAAGCATTCTCAATCTTCTTAATCGGATCGCCTGCTGCCCTTAAATTAGAAAGGTTTACGCCGACACCGCCCCCTAAGCGTGATAATTGCAAGGAGGAGTTGATTGCCCGGCCTATGGAAAGCATCGAATCATCAATATCAATGAGGAAGCAAGAAACTAATTCTCCGCGTCGTTTCTTCCCCGCATTTAGAAAAGTTGGGGTTGCAGGTTGATAACGTTGAGTAATTAACTCTTCAGCCAAATCCAAGGCTAATTGCTTATCACCGTCTGCTAAATAAAGAGCATTGAAGGCAATTCGGTCTTCATAGCGCTCAAGGTATTTGCTACCATCATTTGTCTTCATCGCATACTGGGTATAGAATTTGTAAGCCCCCATGAAGCTCTTGAAGCGGAATTTATGCTTGTAGACTTGTTTGAATAATTTCTTGACAAAGGCGAAATCGTAATTCTTGCCTTGATTGTCCGGATGCTGGCTTGCTTCTTCATCGAGCTCATATTTGAGTAACATAGCCTCTTCCAAATAATCCTCGCGAACAAGATACGTCAACTTCTCATCTAAGGTATAGAAGAAGACCGTATTCATATTCACATGCTCGAGAAAATAGGCACGTACTGCCTCCTTATCCTTATGCAAAGGAATCATTCCATCAACTGGAATATTCACCTGATTATTCAATCTAAAATAGGATACTTCGTTCTTATCTTTCACTACACTACTGTGCATATTGTTTCAATTCCTCCTCCATCTTGGCTACATCATTCTCGCTACCTTGGAACTCAAAGCGATGTAGCACCGGGATATTATATTCTTCGGACAAATCGTCCGCAGTGAAGCAGAATAATTGGGCGAAATTGCGATTCCCCCCACCGAAAATTCCTCGGCACAAGGCAATATTCTGGCCAGTCTCTAGGAAATCGTTCACGGGTTCGGTAATCTCTGCTTCGTAAGTTGGAACCACTAAGATAAAGGGTTCTTCCATTTCAATAAAAGGATTCGCTGGTTGAATTTCCACCGACTCCACCTCGGGAAACTTATTTACAAACTTCCGTGTCTGACCCGTCAGTGTAAAATAAGCTAGCATCATCTTAAGACACCAAGACTTCTAATTTATCTGGACGATAACCACTAAACGGTTCTTGTCCTTCGATGAGGACTACAGGTAAGGCTTTGAAACCTAAGTCCACTACATCTTGGGTACGCTCTGGATCTTCAGTGATATTAATTTCTTGAAAGTCAATATTATGTTTTTCGAAAAACTTCTTCGTGAACATACACTCACCACAGCCTGCTTTACTATATAGTTTTACTTCCATTTTTATGCAATCCTCCTATGTCATAGAACCCAATATGTGGGTGTCAAGTTCAATACATATACTATATATTGATTGAACTTGAAAAGCAAGTCTTGCGTTTTGCTTGAATTCATGGCAAGCAGGTGAAGGCCTTGCTGTGACAAGGCAATCCGCTTAATTATAGCAAAAATATTAATTTTTTATCATCGGGTAACTATTATTTATAGTATAAATTGCCCTTGTTCTATACAATACAAAAATAAACATAAATAATTTACGCCATAATTCGAAAGCTTTTCCTGTAAGAACTTCAAACGCACATAGGACTCTAACTCGGCAAAGACCAATTCGAAGAGGCCCATAGCAGACTCCGGCTCTTGCTTGGCAAAGAGCTTTCGTCTTTGCCTGCTACGATGCGTGTCTTAGTATTCGTGAAACGAATGCTTAGCCATTCAAGTGCGTAGGCGGAGCCGAAGCTTAGAGCCTAATTTAGCGCAAAAGAATAGCCCACTTCACCAGCTAGTAAAGTGGGTTGTTCAATTAATATTTAGTATGTCGCAACTTCTTCTACGTCAGTTTCTGCCTAGGTTGCTTCACCTTCTGCCGCATCATCCGTGGTAATGTATTCCCCGTCTTCACCAATGCCATGAACTTCGAGATTGTTCTCTTGATGTTTAATCAACAAGGGGTCAACGATTTCTAAGCCCATTGCCCGGTAACCGTCGATCATTTCCTCAAGGGCTTCATAGGTCCAAGGCCGGTCATGCATCAGAATATTATTGCCTGGGCGCAAATATTTATTATTTAAGGATACTTCCGCGAGTGCATCCCCATCTAGATATTCGTCCATCCAGTCATAACCAAAGGACCAGGTCATCAGTTGCATACCTAGGTCATTACAAATTTCCAACGTATCCATATTATACAAGCCGAAAGGTGGACGGAACCAGCGTGGCGCTTCACCCGTAATCTCTTCAACCATTTCGCTCGTACGGTTAATTTCTGCGTATTGTTCCTCATAACTTAATTCACGTAAATTCGCATGGGTTTGAGTATGGTTGCCGATTTCAAAGCCCATATCATAAATAGTCTTCGTAATTTCTTGGCCATATTCGTCTTCTAAATACATCCCATTCACTAAGAAGATTGCGTTAACATCTTTCTCCTTCATTAATTCAGCCATTTTAACGGCATAGCTATCTGGGGCAGGAGCATCGTCAAACGTAAACAAGACAACTCTCTCAGAAGAAACATCCGAAAGGGGAAATATTTCTGAAGAAATGTCAGGATCATTATAAATATAGTAGGCATAGCCGCCGTCATCTACTTCCGCATAGGAACTATAATCCGTCCATGCTTGGCGGATACCCCGCTGTGAAACACTACTTTCATCTTGATGCTCAACTGACGAAGCAGAAGAGTCGACTGCACTTTCGACAGTTGCTGGCGCTTCTGCGCTGTCACTCATTTGAGTACTTTGGGTTTGTGTCGTATCTTGTCCTTGGATCGGATTATTCTGACAAGCGACGAGCAGTAGGGTCGTACTGAGTAAAAGGGCTATTTTTTGCATGAAGGCCTCCATTTGTTTTTATTTTGCTTTAGAAATATTCTACCGAATATTCAAGGCAATTACCAGGCCTATACAAGATTCTATTAAAACACCGCAAAAGAAATCTTTTGCGGTGAATTCAAATTATTGTGATGCTTGCAGTGATTCAGCGTAATTTACTTGAGCAGCTTGCAGACTTTCTAGTGAGATTTCATGGCTTTCTACCCAGAACTCTGCCACAATCGCACCGAAAGATTTGAGTTGCTTGGCAACACGTTTGCTCTCAGCCAACGGAACAATAGGGTCCGCTTTACCCATGGAGACAAAGAAACGCTTGCCGGACAAATCGATATGATCTTTCGGTAAATCTTTAGGGTACATCGGTGCAAAAAGATAAGCACCTTTGACTGGTAAGCCGGCTTCGACCATTAAATGATAGGCCATATTCGCACCATTCGAAAAGCCTAGTAAATAGGTTTGATCTAAGGAGAACTGCTCTTGCTCTGCTAATTCGGTGAGGAATGTTCTCAGTCGCTGGCCTCGCTCAGCTAAATCTTTCCAGTCATACTGACCTTCTTTAATCCGTTTAAAAAAGCGCAAAGCCCCGTTCTCATCAACATCTCCTCGCACACCAATGACTTGAGCATCCGGTGCAATTGCTTTAGCAACGGATATGAGATCTGTTTCGTCTCCTCCGGTTCCATGAAAGGCAATAAAAGTCTCAGCGCCAGGCTCTCCGGCTTTTTGAATATAGTGATACATCTTCATCCCCCTAATCTGGTCGTTCAACTTGGAATATTTCCCCCAATGTAGCGTAATCATTGCCTGCAAGTCGTGTGACAGGCTTTAACCTGGCATAATCAACATAACCTGTCGCTTCATCATAAACTTCTTGTGATAAATGAACGCGCTGTATCTGCAATAAGAACACATCCGCAGTCGCTTGCTCAGCCGCATGAATCGTTTGATGGGTAAGGTAGCGTGCTTCATAGACGATTGGGGCTTCCTTTAAATAAGGAACTTGAATGGTCTGAGACGTAACCGGCTTGAATGCCGTCCTGGAAAGTTCACTCTCCCCATAGGGCAGACTTGCAGCAGTCTGATTAGCATCAGATACCGTGGCTTCATTGACAATATGAACACTAGCTTCGCCTTGTTCCAATAAATTTCGGGCGGTATCTTTATGGGTGCCATCTTCCTTGCGCTGAATCGCCAAGCTAATAACCGGGGGGTGGAAGGAAGCAATATTGAAATAGCTGAATGGACCCAGGTTAAAATCACCTGCAGTTGACTGCGTGCCAACGAGTGCTATCGGACGATTAATGGCACCGATAAGGAGCTTTTTCATCGCTTTCTGGCTTAATTCACTCGTATTATAAGAAATCATCCGTAAACTCCTTCAATTCAATTACCGGTAGGTCTGCTTCAAAGGCCGCGCGCTGTGCTTCATATTGGACCGGTAATTTCAAGTTTTGGCCCAGCTCTTCGATCGACTCATCAATGGTAAAGCCGGGTGTATCGGTCGCCACTTCAAATAATATACGACCTGCTTCTCTGAAGTAGAAGGCTTTAAAGTACTTGCGGTCACGAATATCTGTCACCTCTTGCCCTTGTTGGGCGAAATATCGATGGGCGGCTAAATGAGCGACATCGTCAGGTACGGACCAAGCAATATGGTGAACAGTCCCTACTGTAATGCGGCCTAACGGATGCACTGTCTTGGAAATTTCAATAAGATGCGCCTCTTCACCTACGGTTTGGAGTAAGTAGCTTCCCTCTGTTTCTTGAAGGAGTTCTAGTCCAAAGTCTTTATGTAGTAAGGTAAAGGTATCTTGGGGTTGGACGGAATGTAAGACTGTCCCTGCAAAACCTAATAAAGCATTGGATTCAGCTTCTTCTTCTACCTCAATGAAGGCTAAGGCTAAATTATCCGGATCATCGAAGAAAATAGCTTTTTGCCCTAACATGGTATCCATCGACCAGTTAATGCCGTGTTTATTTAGACGCTCTTGCCAGTAAGATAAGCTACCTTGAGGAATTCGAAAGGCGATCCGACCTACTTGCCCGCCACCTCGCTCACCCGATCGGGCAGTTGGATAAGGGAAGAAGGTTAATATAAAGCCAGGTCTAGCTGCCTCATCGCCATAGTAAAAGTGATAGACAGATGAACTATCGAAATTCACTGTTTGCTTAACTAAACGCATTCCTAAGACACCCCGATAGAAATCTAAATTAATTTGGGGATCCCTAACAATCGCTGTAATATGGTGAATTCTAGGTGTTGCCTGCATAAAGCTTCCTCCTATTTATTTCGATTGACGTGTGTCAAACGGCTTAATTTGTGCTTCAATATACTCACGATGGGGCTCTAGAAATGGCGGTAAAGATAGGGATTCACCTAAGGTTTCATAAGGTTCATCACCCATAAAGCCAGGACCATCAGTAGAAAGCTCTAGAAGAATGTGACCAATTCTGGTATAGAGTGCTTCGAAGAAATAACGATCTACATGACCGGAATGTCCCATTCCTAACTTATCATAGCGATCGCGCCAAAAATCTAAACTCTCAGAATCCGCAACTCTATAAGATACATGATGCACTTGACCGTAGCCTTCGTAAGCAATCGGGGTAGCTGTATCTTTTATAAGAATCATTTGACCACCATGGCCCCCTTCGCCTATTTCAAGCAAGGTCATATCTTCGGACTCTTGAACAATTTCCATGCGGTAAATTTCTTGCATCAAGGTCTTAAACTCATCGAAATAACTCACTTTAATTTCAATCGGTCCAAGTCCGTAAATCGCATATTCAAGTGGAACAGGGCCATTCTTCCATGGTGTACCAGCCGGAACACCAACGTTCTTCTCATCAGAGTAGAGGCGATATTTCTGGCCATCTTCTTCTTCGAAATCGAAGACTTGATGGCCGTTATATTCATAAATCTCTCCATGGTCTACATTAAAGTCAGACAGCCGCTTTAAATAATAAGCTAAAGCTTCATCATTGGGTACCCTTAAGCCAATACGGTGAATCATATTCGTTCCATCTCGCCCAGCTTCTTGTCCCGGAAAGGCAAAGAATGTTAAATCTGTTCCTGGGGACCCCACGTCGTCGGCAAAGAAGGTGTGATAAGTATGAATATCATCTTGATTAACGGTCTTCTTAACTAAACGCATCCCTAAAACCTGTGTGATAAATTGATAATTGCGTTCTGCATCATTCGTCATAGCTGTGACATGGTGTATTCCTAATAAATTATGCATTTTATTCCTCCTAAATTATCTCGAATTCGAACTAATTGTCTAAAGAAAAGGCCAACTCAGTGGGTTGGCACTTTTGCACTGATTTTCTTCAATGATGTTCGAAGGTTACTCAGTTCTTCCTCATTTAAGCTGTCAAAACAAGCTTCTATAGCAATAGCATGGCTCGGAAATATTTCATCAATCAAAGTATATCCTTCATGACTCAAGCTGACGAGCGTAATACGGCGATCCTCTTCGCTTTGATGGCGATAGACCAAACCTTTCGCGCAAAGCTTATCAATCACATACGTTGTTGAGCTACTAGCCACTAGAATCTTCTCTTTGATTTTCTGAACGGGCGACGACCCTTTGTGATAAAGAAGCTCTAACACCCCGAATTCATTAATATTCAGGCCATAGCGCTTCACATCTTCCGCTACGTGTTTTTCCAATAAGTCTGCAGTCCTTCGAATCCCAATAAAAGCTTTTAAAGCTTCTTCATTGCGATTCATAATCATGACCTCATTTCCAAAGCATATATTTCATTTTCGAACTAATTATATTTTACCCTATTGGCTATCATTTGTAAACTCTTTTGCTTGAAAACCTGCATTATCTGGAATATCAAAGCTTGCAAGCAGGTCCCCTACAGCAGCTTGGCCTACTTGATGCAGTTTAAAATCTTGAATCCACTCCATTGAGGTTATCGCACAAATAATGGTTCGCTCTTTCAGCAGGGCATCGAGGGCTGCTAAGTCCACCTCAGCTAATAAGTCACCAGCTTCCACGCTTTGCCCTTCTTCAATAAATAAGGTGAACGGGCTTCCTTCCTCAATTGTCAAGGTATTAATGCCCATATGAATTAACAGCTCGACTCGTTCTGTCACCTGAATCGAGAAGGCATGTTTCATCTTAAAGATGGTCGAAATCTTCCCATCAACTGGTGCATAAATCTTTCCATTTGAAGGTTCCACCCCGAACCCTTCCCCTAATAATTTATCAGAAAATGAAAAATCATTGACGTCTGTTATCGGGAGCACCTCACCCGCCACAAGGTTATAGATATTTACATTCATTTCGAGCTCCTCCAATCTACTTATTTTGTTTCATTATACGCAATTCATAGATAAAAATATACGAAAACACCTCAAGACTTATCAAAATTTTATATTGTGAAAGTGAAATAAAGTAGATTACCCCGAAAATTAAACGTATATCTTAAATATCAAAAACCGACCACATTGGTGTAGTCGGTTGGATATTTACTCGCTAAGCAACTTCCATGCGCCGAGAGAGGTATTTGGAAAAGCGTGATAAGGCATAGCAAACGATAAAGTACATACCCGCTAAGGCGACAAACATAGGAATAACATAGTTCGTATTCTGCCCGTAAATAATCTTAGCATTATGCATCAGTTCTGGCAATGAGATGATTGTCGCAAGCGATGTATCCTTAATCAAAGCAATTAGCTGACTAACAATTGAAGGTAATGTTTGCCGCGTTGCTTGAGGTAGTAGGATATAGCGCATAATTTGATTGCGGGACAACCCTGTGGATAGGCCTGCTTCGGTTTGTCCTTTAGGTAGAGCGATGAGCCCTCCGCGAATAATCTCAGAAATCATGCATGATTCAAAGACCGTCATCGCAATGACAGCTGACCAGAAGATGTCAAATTGGATACCTAGCTGCGGCAAGGCGAAATAGGTAAAGAAGATAATCAGCAAGAGAGGTAAATTTCGAATCGTATCTACCACAAGGCCTACAATGCGTGAGACGCCAGGGATTTCATAGTAACGAATAATACCTAGAATAAAACCAAAAAAGATACTCAAAATAATGGTCAATAAGGCAACTAAGAGCGTTGTCTCTAGGCCTGACAATAAGAATCGAATATTAATCCAAGAGAATGCATTTGTAAAGTCCATTAAGCAGTCCTCCTTCTAATAAGCTTGCGCTAAACGTTTCTCAACGTACTGCATTAACCAGGTCAAAGGCACTGTAATCAGTAAGTAGAAAACCCCAACGACAACATAGGTTGACAAGGTCATAAATGTCTCCGAAGCAATTAAATCTCCGTAGTACATTAAGTCCATCCCGGCAACCATCGCCAGCGTCGAAGAGTTCTTTACTAAATTAATAAATTGATTGCCAAGTGGCGGAATAACAACACGAATCGCTTGCGGAAGAATAATATACCGCATCACTTGGCTTGCGCTCATACCTTGAGAAATGCCCGCTTCGTACTGACCTCTGTCAATACTTAAAATTCCCGCACGTACATTATCGGCGATAAAAGATGATGTATACAAGGTTAAGCCAATGACCCCTGCTTGGAAGCCAGAGACGGGCACACCCATCATCGGCACTGCTACGTAGAAGAACATCGTAATCACTAAGAGAGGGATATTGCGAAAGAATTCAACATAGGCCGTGGCTAAAGCTGATACGAGACGGTTCTGACTGATTTGAAGCATCCCCATCAAAATCCCAATCATCAAACTGAAAAATAGTGCAAGAACACTAGCAATCAGCGTATTTTTGAAGCCTTCTAAGAGCATCGGTGAATAGTTCTGAATAATCGTTAACATCTTATACCTCCTCGTCCACTAAGCCGCCAAACCATTTATCATAAATTTGATCGTACACGCCATTGGCTCGAATCGTTGCTAGCGCTTCGTTCACTTCTTGCAGAAAAGCTTCTTGACCTTTATCAATGGCAATTCCGTATGGTTCTTCCGTGAAATTCTCACCAGCTAAGGTAAAGTTAGGATTCTGTTCAACCATCCCTAGCAAGATAGCATTGTCCGTTGTCAAGGCATCCCCTTGGCCTGACTGCAAGGCTACGAAGCCTTCGGAGTAGTTCTCCATCTCCAATACAGAAACTTGCGGGGCTAAATCGCGAATATTCTGGGCAGAGGAAGAGCCTTTAATCGCAATAATGGTATGGTCAGTCGTAAGTGAGTCGATTCCTTGAATATCAGAACCTTTCTTAACGAGCAGAGATTGCCCAGCATCGAAATAAACGTCGGAAAAGCTAACGACTTCAGCACGTTCCGGCGTAATAGTCATTGTTGCGATAATCGCATCAATATTCCCGTTTTTAAGCAAAGGAATCCGTGTTTTGGACGTTACTTCTACAAGCTCTGCTTCCCCTTGCCCATCCGTCATCTCAGCCGTTAAAGCCTTGGCAATATCCACGTCAAAGCCTTGAATTTCTTGATCTTGAATGTTATAAAGTCCGAAGAGATTGGTATCCGTCTTCACACCCCATACGATTTTAGGGTTATCAGAAGCATCGATTCGCTCAGATATATCTTTAGTTCCCACCACTTGTCCACAGCCTGTCAGCATAAAGAGCGCTAGCAGGAAGATACTAATAATTTTCATATATTTCTTCAACAAGACCCCTCCTAACGATCGATAACTTGGTCGAGGAACTGAATGGCCCGTGGATCCTGTGGATTCAAGAAGAATTCCTCACTTGGTCGGTCTTCGATAATCTCACCCTTCGCCATAAAAATCGTCCGGTCACTTGCCTCACGAGCAAAGCCCATCTCATGGGTTACGATGACCATCGTTAAGTCTGGCTGATTGGTACCAAGCCGCTCAATAACCGCGAGCACATCCCCAATGGTTTCCGGGTCCAAGGCACTCGTCGGCTCATCAAAAAGCATCACCGAAGGTCGCATGGCTAAGGCACGTGCAATCGCAACCCGTTGCTTTTGACCCCCCGAAATTTGTGAAGGATACTTGTCCTTATGCTCTAACATACTAACATTGTTCAAGCGACGCTCTGCATCCTCAATCGCTTCGGCTTCATTCATCCCTAAGACTTTCATCGGCGCAAGTGTAATGTTCTCTAAAACCGTTTTATGTGGATAGAGTTCGAAATGTTGAAATACCATCCCGATATTCTGACGCACTTGTCGCATATCCACTTTCGGGTCGGCAATATTAATATCATTAACAAATAAAGCACCGTCACTAATCGCTTCTAGCCCATTGATACAGCGAGTTAACGTACTTTTCCCTGAACCAGAAGGACCAATTAGTGTGACCACTTCCCCTTTGCCTATTTCTAAATTAATATTCTTGAGTGCTTGAAAATCTCCATAATATTTATTTACATTTTGAAATTTAATCATCTGAATACCTCTTCTAAAATATTTTTGTATATAAAATGATACAACATTAGAAAGAATTAAGCAAACTCTTTATTGTATTCTAATATAGCTGATTTATATAGGCATCGTCGGAACAAGGCAAAGGTAATTAGTGGATTCTTATGTGCATTGAAGCACTCTAATTTTTGATGTTGTATTCTTTGTGGCATATATCTGCCAAGTAAATATGACCTTATTCCGTGGGAGTTCCGTCCGACAGAAGAAATATTGCCGAAAGTTCCGTGGGAGACCGGTCCGACAGAAGAAATTCAGCACAATATTCCGTGGACACTATCCTCCACGGAATTTTCCCCCGAAAATCATTCCGTGAGAACCGTCCCCCACGGAATGCAGTTACAATTATAACCGACTCGCCTGATGATTTCATGATCCTGCAGATTAACTCGTGTAAATCATACGAACTAACTAAACCTCAAGCCGCCAACGCCTTAGAATGCTCTGAGACATAGACGGTTTGGGCAAAATGCTTAAGGAATGAATTCTTCTATTTGCCTAGAAGTAACGGATTCAGTAGTCAGACTCATTAAATAGCGATAGGCTTGCTGCCAGTAGAATTTATACAGACTTGTGAAGTTATTCTGACTTCGCTTGTGCCACGGTTTATTGCGCACAGCCTTACCGCAGAAGTGAATTATGACTGTATGAGCCATCACCCAGTCCATATCCTTCACCCCGTCACTCAGTAATTCATATAAACGAACATTGCGTGAATCGAAATTATAAATATCATCTGGTATTTCTAATATCTCCGTTGGATATAGGGCGTTTAGAACATCTTGGTCCGGTAAGATTAAGAGTGGCGCAAAACTTTCGATATAAGCGAAAATATCCGCCCGGCTCACTTCTTGGCGAATACGCTTGAGATTCATAATTAAGACTCCTGAGTTAAAGTAACGCTTCAAATCGCTTGCTTGTAAGCGAACCCGGTTAAAGGGTGCCTTAATGTCCACTAACGTACTCATACTGCAGCCAGCATACAGATAATCACTCACATCAATCGCTTCCATTTGACAAATATCATTAATAATTAGGGTATCTGCATCTAAGTAATGAATCCGCTCTAAGCTCTCTGGCAGATAATCTTGGGCAAGCAGACGGTAGTAAATACTCTCCGGATAGCGGTCAGTTATAGGTGCATCCTTAAAATCAGCGTCTTTAATCGAAACGGGAATATACTGGCCGCCAAGCGCAGTAATAAATTGCTCAATCTCCTCATTTTGGCTTAAGGTGCCTTTTTGGAGGACGTAAATGTTGAAATCCTCCCTTGAACTATTAGTAAACAAAGAATACACCGACGTGTAGAATTGACGGATGTATCCTTCATCAATTGAATATAGTATATCCATGGGTATCCTCTTTCTATTCTGTCAAAAACAATGCGATTATAACCATATTCTTTGAACTTAATTTGAATTCTCAGGTTCTATCGCTGTATTCATCTTCACTCCAAATAGAGGTGAATACTGCAATTGAATCGCCCCATAATCCGCCGTACAAGCATAAGGAATCCCTTGTGCCTCCAACTTGGCCAAAACCTCCGGATGAGGGTGCCCGTAGCGATTGCCTTCTCCGGCAGAAATGTAAGCGAAATGGGGCTGGAGCCACGCTAAATATTCCTCACTCGTACTTGTATGACTACCGTGGTGGCCAAGTTTAAGAAAATCAGTCGTTAAATTTGGGTATTGGGCTTGTAAGCGATTTTCGCCGGCTTGGGATAAATCACCTGTAGCCAGTAGCTGATAAGGTCCAATGTGGATGCGTTGAATAATGGAACTATTATTGCTGGCATCATCACCCATTAATAATTCCGGCGCATCCAGTATAAGCAATTCTATCACATTTCCCTGTCCAAGACCCACATAACCTGGAGGCAGCTGCACAATTTGTGTCTGACTTAAATAGGGTAACATTTCCTGCCAAATTGCTTGCTCAGCGGTAAAGTCATTAATGTAAATACGGTCAATCCTGACTTCCTCGGCTAAGCTAGGTAAATTGCCGATATGATCAATATCTGGATGCGTTAAGATAACACCTGTCAAGCGATGGACACCCAAGGCTTTAAGGGCTGGAATTAAGGTATATCTTGCGAAATTCGCATCATAACTCGTCTCCGCTTCCCCAAACCAATTCCCTCGCCCGCCCGTATCAATGAGCCACTGCTCCCGACTAAAGGCTGGTTGCACCAACATCGCATCCCCTTGATCTACGTCAATTATAGTCACCGTTGTCCGTGGATCTAACAAAGGCATTACCCCAAGGCAGAAAAGATACACCAAGCCAAGATGCAAATAAGGTAACTCCTCACGTCGACTCAAGCGATATAAAGCGTAGCAAGCTGCCGCCAGTAAAAGAAGCAACACCAAATCAGAAATACGTCCCGTAATGAAATTAGTTCGCGCAAAGAAAGCCCACTCCCCTAAGCCAGTCCAAATTCGTGTGACCCCATCCGACAAAATGGCCCACATTGGCTCCAGCCCTTGAGGCAATAACAGTAGACCAATACTAGTCAGAAGCATTACTGGCATGACGAGTTGATTGAAAAGCCCGGTGACAAGACTCACCGATATAAATTGTTGGACATTCCATTCATGATTTACCCGCATAAAGATGGGCCAGGTAAACAGTAAGCACAAGAGCTGAAAGCGGAAACTCTCCTTCCATGCTGAAGCTCCTTCTGATAACTCTTTGGGCTTTTGGTAATACAACTGGATCACCATTGTTAGGCCGAAACTCAAGAGGAAGCTTAATTGACTCGCATAGGCAGGTTTCAAGAAAAGCAAACCGAGACCAACCAAGGCCGTCGTATCCATTCGGCTGAGAGGGAGGTTCTCCTTTTGGATCCATCGCAAAGACCACTTCACAGCCAAGGAGCGAATGACCCCCACTGGATAACGTAGGAGAAAGCAGTAGCAAGCTAAAAGCACTTCAACCACTAAATTCGTCGTCTCTATAGTCACGCCACATCTTAAAAAGATATAACGAATTTTCTGCCTGAGAAAATGAATATGAAAGCCTGATAAAGCGAACAAATGTAAGACACCATAATCACTGAGACCGTTGCGAAATTGCCGGTAAGCTTGCGAATCTAAGTTGAGAAGGAGCTTATTATGCAAAGCCACCCAAGCATAGGTTTCATAGCGAATAAAAGGAGAAAGGAAGCGTCGTCGGCCTTGAGCTAAATAGCCCGACAGGCTGGTGTCCATTTGAGCAAAGCTTACTGTTGAGACTTCTAGTTCCCAAGCAATATCCCGTCCTTTGAAGTATAAGCGTTCATCAAAGGTAAAGAAATTCTCCGCTTGATCCGGCTTCATCAATACACCCTCTACCTGCCAGTAGGCAGCTTGCTTTCTAAGGTCTTGAATGAAGGCATCGGATTGTTCTTCTTTCGATAGATTAAAAGCTATTTGCTCCCCGATTA
This sequence comes from Suicoccus acidiformans, assembly GCF_003546865.1. Taxonomy (GTDB): domain Bacteria; phylum Bacillota; class Bacilli; order Lactobacillales; family Aerococcaceae; genus Suicoccus; species Suicoccus acidiformans. The sequence goes on along the minus strand of NZ_CP023434.1, from coordinate 788,096 downwards.
AGGGACTCACTTGGCCTGTCGCATTGACTACGTGCCCTTCCCCACGCAATTGGAAATCCGTCTCACGAACAGCTAGCGGATCTAGGGCAAGTATGAGCGTTGTTTCTACCCCTGCAAGCGGCAGACTGGCTTGTTCTTGGTAGGCTTGACTCACCTGGCCAAATCGACCCCATAATAAGCCTAGCACACAACAAGCCAATAACATTGTCTCTTTGGGCAGGAAGCTTAGCCGCACAAGCAAGAAGATAAATAACACCAGCACCCAGCCCCGAGCCCCTTGGGCAAGATTTAAGCCAAGGACTGCTAACCAAAGAAGCCAAAACCAATCAAATTGCACCGCTTCTAAATACCGTCTCATCATGGCTCCACCTGAATCAATTCGGCCAATTGGGCGAAGGTCTTCTCCCCAATACCACTCACCAGCATTATGTCTTCAATTTGTCCGAAAGAGCCATGTTCTTGCCGGTACTGAATAATAGCGTCTGCTTTCTTAGGTCCAATACCTGGTAAGGTCATCAATTGCTCCTTATCGGCAGCATTTATATTTACCCGATGTGAGTCACCCACCGTCTCAGCTTCCCTTGATTGAAAAACGTCTATCACCGGGGTCATGGCCATCAGCTCTTCACTGCCAACTTCACTCGTTTCAGCTAAGACAGCCCATTCACTTTCAGTATAAATATAAATCATCATCTGATCTTCTAATTTCTGCGCCAAATTTACCTGACTTACCGCGGCCTCATCAAGAAAGCCGCCCGCAGCTTCAATCACATCAAATAAACGACTACCAGCTTCTAACGCATAAACTTGTGGATTAACAACTGCTCCCTTCAAATCAACATAAATCATTCCCCCGTCTTCTGGCTCACTTGCATTTAGCGCACTGTCGACAACCTCCTCACCCACTTCTTGACTGCTTTCCACCGACTCAACCAAAGGCACAAAATCCGCTTCAGCCTGCTGACTCCCCTGGTTATAAGCCAACCAGACTAAGACTAAACCCACAACCAACAACACTTGGAAACAATACGTACTTAACAACGATTTAATTTCTTTCATAATTATCCCTCCAATATAATATACGCAAATAGAGGGCGATTTCCATCTGGTCAGTTTTAAACCTTTAAATTAAAAAAAGACCACCAGAGCACTATGATATGCTCCAGTGGACAATTTGCTTTATTTCCGCTCTTTCATTCGTGCTTTAATCGCCTTTTCAACGTTACTTGGGACCATCTTTGAAATATCACCGTCAAAGTAGGCGATTTCTTTAATAAGACTTGAACTTAAGTAATGGTACTCACTTTTCGTATACAAGACGACCGTTTCCAAATTGGCACTTTGCGTTTGGTTGGCCGTTGCGATACTAAATTCATACTCGAAATCTGTGGCATTACGAACCCCGCGAATCATCGCGGTTGCCCCCTTCTCCTCAAAGTAATGGGCCACTAAGCCATCCGTTAGTGTATCGACGACGACATTCCCAAAATCAGCCACCGCTTCTTGAACTAACGCTATCCGCTCTTGAGGGGTGAATAAAGCTTGCTTCGACGTATTAATCGCAATCAAGACAATCACTTCATCAAATAAGCGACTACTGCGTTCAATTAAATCTAAATGGCCATTGGTTAAGGGATCAAAACTCCCAGCAAAAACTCCGATTCTTTTCTGCTTCATGCGTGTACTCCTCTTTGATACAGGCAAACATGTGTCTGTCCGTAGCGCCTTTCTTTATATTTCTCAAAAGCCCCGAGCTTATCAGGTAAATGAGTTGTTGCATCCACTTCGCAAATAATGGCACAATCGGAACTTAATAAAGATGCTGCTTCCAACCATGCTATATCTTCGGCAACCTGTTGGTCCTTATAAGGTGGATCGAGGAAGACCCAGTCAAAGACTAAGGTTGGTTCCCGCTCGGCAAGTTGTTTAAGGCTTGTCCGGTTTGACCCTTTCAATACCGTAAAGCGTTCTTCTGCTTGCGTCATGGCAACATTCGTTCGAATTGTTTGAATTGCTTGACCATTACGCTCTGTTATTACCGCTCGTTGACAACCTCGCGAGACAGCTTCAATCCCTAAAGCTCCACTTCCACCATAAAAATCCAAGCAGATGCCTGAAAGCCTATTCTGGCCTATGAGATTAAACATACTTTCTTTGATTTTATCCGTTGTTGGCCGGGTCCCTTTCCCTGGCACTGCTTTCAAGGGGCGACTGCCAAATTCTCCGCTAATTACACGCATCTTATTGGCCACGCTCCTTTGTCTGGGCTTGAATTTCTCGGGCAATTTGGCTAAAGAAGGCACTCTCGCCTTCTTCGTCTTCTGGCGTGACGTCCTTCATTGGTCCTGGCCCTACACTTGGGAAGGTCATGTCAATATCATCCCGGTATGAGCGTTCAATTTTATCGATAAAAGAATAGTACGTTAATTGCTGGATTGTCTCTTCGGCTAATTCCTGATCAACGTATAAGACAGCATATTTCATCTTTTTGCTCGCGTAGTGAATATAGCCATATTTACGAAGATTATTAATATACTTAAATGACTTCATCCAAATAATTAAGCCTTCTCTTTTAACCATTTCCATGGGTCATCCCTCCATTCTTACTTGGATATACCAGCTTTAAATCAGGTTTCACTGCCTTAGCATACTGATCTTGGGCCCAAATCGCTTGAATCAAGCCCATCATTAACAAGCTCGTCACCATACTCGAACCGCCCATACTAATAAATGGCAAGGTGACCCCGGTCAGAGGTATTAGGCCTAAGGCTCCGCCTACGTTGACGAAACTTTGCACGAGTAGCATGCTCGCTAAGCCAACCAAAACTAAACGATCTTGCCGATATCGTACTTGACTTGACAAATAGTATATGCGGCATATCAATAAGAATAATATGCCTAACACAAGAAATACCCCAACAAAACCTAATTCTTCAGCAATATTGGCAATAATATAGTCTGTATTAATCGCCGGCAAGTTATTATCGCGCTTCATCATTCCTTGCCCTAATCCTACACCAAGCCATCCCCCACGGCTAAAGGCTACAAAGCCATTAATGATTTGATAGCCATATTCATCTGGCGAATAGAAGGGATTCCCAAAAGCAGCAATTCGGTCAAGGATATAATGCATCCCATGTAAGCTTTCCGGAATTAAATGCGCAACAGATCGAACAAGTGCCATGGCTATAAAGACCGCACTTAAGATTAGTGCCATTTGCCGCCACGTTGCTCGGTCAATAAGGAACATAACAATAGCCACAGCCAGAATGATAATGACCATCCCCCAGTCTGGCTGGGCAGCAATTATTGCAATGGCAGCAATCAACATACAAACTAGCACGGTCAGCTTTCGGTTCGTATCTTGGTCTTTCGATAGATTCACTTCCCGATGCTGATAAGTTAAAATCCACGCAAAGCTGATTACAAATACAATTTTGAAAAATTCACTTGGCTGCAAAGAAAAGGAAAAGATTGGCAACCAACTTGTCGAACCACCACTAGTTATTCCTATAAGCAAAGTCAATATAAGCAAAACAAAGAGAAAACCATTGGCAAGCAGGACTAAATTGATTTCACGATATACAGCCTTAGGCAAGATAAAAGCGATTAGAGCCAGGCCACTGCCTAAGAAGACTGCCAGGCCTTGTTTAATCAACTCACCCATCGGATCCGAAGACATTCCACTCTCACCATTTACAATATACATGCTGGAGCTGAAGACCATTATTAGGCCAACAGCAACCAATATTAAGACAAGAATTAAACTAAAGATATCTATATATTTAAAATAACCTTTCGTTTCGGCAAATAAACCACCCGAAAACTTAGATTGTTTACGATAAGCGACGTTCGCTTCCGCATCTTTCTCTTTCATGCGTCGCCTCCTTATTTCTTTGCTGGGGATTATTATATCATACTTAATAGGTTAATTCTCAGAATGGGCTAGTATGGCTAATTAATACTGCTCTTCCTACAAAACTATCAAAGCATTTCAAGTTTGAAGCGCCAATTCGCCTACTATGAATATTGTGCTAGGCCATAGCCAAGTGCATGAGCCAATTTGACGCTAGCCTATTCACAGAGTATAAGAAAGTGGACGACCCGTCATCTATACATTGCATAGTTCCGTGGGCAAAGAGTCCGACGGAATAAAATTATGCAAAAATCCGTGGGAAACTGGTCCCACGGAATGAGTCCTACCCAGCAGATTCATACCACCATCTAAAAAAGGTTCTAAAATAAATACGGTTGATGGAAATTTCTCGACCGTTTTTAAGTGCAAAAAACGCAGATGTTCTTTAATATTAAAGTTGACCCAATAATAAAGGAGAACATCTACGTATGAATCATTTTATCGAAAAAACCTTCCAATTAAAAGACAAAAACATTGAAATCGATATGGATTATTGTGAAGAGATAGAATTCAAAGGGCGAACATCGCTCTTTTATCGAGGAACATTGGCATATAAACCGGAGGCTTGTCCTCATTGTGGCATTGCCAATAATGATTATGTCATTGTCAGTAATGGAAAACGCTCCTCTCGTCTGACATTAACAGCCAAATCAGGCTTACCTGCTTACTTAATCCTAGCTAAGCAACGCTTTTTATGCAAAGCCTGTGGGCGGTCATTTACAGCGAAGACATCCATCGTTAATCCTGACTGCTATATTACGAATCAAGTCAAACAACAGATTATGGACCGCGCCACAAGAGTCACTTGTGAAACAGATATCGCCAAAGATACTTTTGTATCACCAAATACAGTCCGACGGGTGATTCATGAAACCGCTCGAGCTATTCGAATACGGTCCACTGAACAGTTGCCTAAGCATCTATCCTTTGATGAATTTAAAAGCGTTAAGTCGGTTAAAGCAGCGATGAGCTTCATCTGTTGTGATACACTGTCACATAAAATCGTAGATGTGGTCGAAGACAGAAAAACACACTCACTCAGTGCTTATTTCTCAAGGTTTAGTCGCCAAGCACGTTACCAAGTTCAAACCATTACGATAGATATGTACGAACCATACATGCACCTGGCAAAGCGATGGTTTCCAAATGCAAAGATTATTCTTGATCCGTTCCATTTAATTCAAGCCTTAAATCGCGAATTAGATCGGACACGAATTCGTTACATGAACGAGGTTCGTTATAAAGATTCAAGACTCTATAATAAACTTAAGCGTTATTGGAAATTAATACTCAAACCAAAAAGCGACTTAATGTCTACTGAATACCATCGCTTCCCACTGTTTGATTGGTTAACCAATACTCGTAGCATTGTGGACTATCTCATTCAGCACGACGACGTCTTGAAGGATACCTATCAAATGGTGCATCAATTGGGCGATGCCTTAAGGGATAGGAACTGGCAACGATATCAAGAGATTTTGGCACAAAGCCGGTCCATGACACTTTCAAAAGGCTTAAGGCGTGTATTAAGGACGTTCAGAAAGTATGGGGAATATATCCACAACACACTCACACATGCAGGCCTTAGTAATGGTCCTATCGAAGGGATTAATAATAAGATTAAACTACTCAAACGCAATGGTTATGGTTACAGAAACTTCAGTCATTTTAGAGACAGAATATTACTCATGTGCCGACTTTATGAACCTAAGAACAAAGAAAAAGATCAAGCAACAAATTTAGTCGCTTGACCTTAAATTTACTCATCAACCCTATTTGACAAAGAGCCCTAAAAAAACCGACTAGCCTCAGCTAGCCGGTCTAATATACAAACATACATCCTTAGGGAGTTACTTAAGCATTCAAGCGTTCAGCAACAACATCCCAGTTTACAACTTTCCAGAATTCACTTACGTAATCTGCACGAACATTACGGTAGTTCAAGTAGTATGCATGTTCCCAAACGTCAATTCCTAACAATGGTTTCTTACCATCAGTAATTGGGTTGTCTTGGTTAGGTGTTCCAACAACTTCAAGTGTACCGTCGTTATCAACAAGCCATGCCCAACCTGAACCAAATTGGCCAGTCGCAGCTGATTCGAATTCTTCTTTAAACTTCTCTACAGAACCGAAGTCTTGCTCGATTTTCTCTTTTAATTCAGCTGGAATTTCATTGTTATCGGAAGGAGCTTGCATTTCTTCCCAGAATAACGTGTGGTTTAAGTGACCGCCACCATTGTTACGGACAGCTGTACGGATGTTTTCGGGAACATCTGCTAAGTTAGCTACAACGTCTTCGATGGCTTTATCTGCCCACTCGGTTCCTTCAACTGCTTTATTCAAGTTTGTTACATACGTGTTGTGATGTTTACCGTGATGGATTTCCATCGTTTCTTTGTCAATCACTGGCTCCAAAGCATCAAATGCATAAGGTAAATCTGGTAGTGTAAAAGTCATTTCAATTTCCTCCTCTTATTTCATACTTCTAGTTTAGCATGAAACAAGATGAAAGCGTACTACAATGCTCAAAGAAACTGTTTATTTTTTGTCTTTCTTAGCTGCCTTCTCCCGGGCGTTCTTATCAAGGATTTTCTTACGTAAACGAATGCTCTGTGGTGTTACTTCACAGTACTCATCATCATCCATGAATTCAATGGACTCTTCCAGTGTCATCTTGCGTGGTTGTTTAATGACGGACGTTTGATCTTTCGTTGCGGAACGTACGTTGGTTAAGGCTTTCGCCCGGGTGATGTTGACCGTTAAGTCGTTCTCACGGTTATGTTCGCCGACTATCATACCGCCATAAACTTCCGTCCCCGGTTCTACGAAAATCGTACCCCGATCTTCTAAGTTCATAATACTATAAGTGGTTGTTTGGCCAGCCTCTTGGGCAACTAGAGCACCGTTACGACGACGTCCAATATTTCCGTCAATTAATGGACGATACTCATCAAAGCTGTGGTTCATAATACCATAGCCGTGGGTTAAAGACATAAATTCGGTTGAAAAACCAATTAAACCACGGGCAGGCACTGAGAAAATCATGCGGACTTGACCAGTTCCTGGATTGATCATATCAGCAATCTCTGCCTTACGCATGCCGAGTGCTTCGATAATCGCTCCCATATATTCTTCAGGCGTGTCAATTTGCACCCGTTCAAAAGGCTCCATTTGTACGCCGTCGACTTCCTTAATAATAACTTGTGGACGGGATACTTGAAATTCATAACCTTCCCGGCGCATATTCTCAATAAGAATAGATAAGTGCAACTCACCCCGACCCGATACCGTAAAGGCGTCTGGTGAATCTGTAGGCTCGACTTTTAAAGAGACATCCGTATGTAGTTCAGACTCTAAGCGGTCTTGTAAGTTACGCGAAGTAACATAGTCTCCTTCTCGCCCAGCAAAAGGTGAATTATTCGTCAAGAACGTCATTTGTAAGGTCGGCTCGTCGATATGCAAGGCAGGCATCGCTTCAGGATTTTCCGGGTCGGTGATCGTCTCACTGACAAAGATATCTTCCATTCCTGCCAAAGCAATCAAATCACCCGCTTTGGCTTCTTGGATTTCAACCCGGTCTAAACCGAAGAATCCGAACATTTTGGTAACTCGGAAGTTCTTCTGACTGCCGTCGTTTTTGATTAAGGTTACTTGATCACCGACATGGATTTGGCCACTGAAGATACGCCCAATACCAATTCGCCCCACATATTCATTGTAATCTAAGAGGGAGACTTGGAACTTCAATGGTTCATCGAAATTCGCCTCAGGTGCAGGCACATGTTCCAATACTGCATCAAAGATAGCATCCATATTCGGCTCTTGATCGGCCAATTGGTCACTAGCACTAGACGTACCATTTATGGCTGAAGCATAAACAACGGGGAAGTCGATTTGATCGTCATCTGCCCCCAGTTCAATAAATAAATCTAGGACTTCATCCACAACTTCTTGAGGTCGAGCAGATGGTTTGTCGATTTTATTCACCACAACAACTGGGGTTAAGCCTTCTTCTAATGCTTTCATCAAGACGAAACGTGTCTGTGGCATAGTCCCTTCATAAGCGTCCACAACAAGGACGACGCCGTCAACCATCTTTAAGATACGCTCCACTTCGCCACCGAAGTCCGCGTGTCCTGGTGTATCCATAATGTTAATGTGCGTACCTTTGTATTTCACGGCCGTATTCTTAGCAAGGATGGTTATGCCCCGCTCCCGCTCCAAATCATTGTTGTCCATCACACGGTCATCTAATTGAGTGTGGCTGTCTAATGTGTCGGATTGCTTGAGTAGTTCATTGACGAGGGTCGTCTTTCCGTGGTCAACGTGAGCGATAATCGCAATATTTCTTAAGTCCTTGCGTTGTGTCATAACATTCTCCTTTTGTGTGTAAATAACTAAACTTCGAGTAATTTAAGGGCCTCAGCATGAATATGTTTAGGGGCGAAAATTACCGGCGATTTCTCCATAATGTTCAAAGGCTCATTGGTAAATGTAGTTACTTCAAAGCCTAAGGCCTTGCACAAGGCATAGCCAGCGCCAAAATCCCATGGATTTAACCCGGAAGACGCATATAAACATACTTCACCGCGTAAAACAGCAATAATTTCTAAAGCCGCAGCTCCGTATGAGCGTGTTCCTAAAGCTAAATGATGGATAGCTTGTAAATTATACCGATTTTCAACGTAATTGCCAACATTTCCGACAACTAAACTTGAAGAAATACTATCAACTTGGATTGGTGTCAGCGGTTTATTATTCAGAAATACACCCTCTGAGACAATACCTGAATATAAATCGTGATTCATAACGTCATAAATATAACCAGCAACGGGGACGCCGTCTTCAAAAATCCCAACCATAATCCCAAAATGGTTCTTTTCCTTCACATAATTCAAGGTGCCATCAATTGGATCGATTAACCAAGTAATCCCTTTGGTAGAGGTAACCGGCGTATCTGAGATTCCTTCTTCACCAATAATTTGATGATCGGGGTAATAGGTTGTAATCTTCTCAACAAAATAAGTCTCAGCCCATCGATCCATTTCAGTGACCAAGTCAGCTGCGCCTTGCTTTTCCTGAATTTCTACCTTCTGGTTCAATGACTCACGTAATCTCTCCGCCACTTCTTCCATCCACAATTTAATGCGAAAATCTAATTGATAATCCATCTATTTGCCTCCTTGTGATACATGTAGTCGCTTAACATGCGTTTGGTCTTTAGAATCTTGCCAGGCTTTATACACATGATAAATTGAGTAGCCACTAGACGCTTCAAAGGCACGTCCAATTTGCTTTTCCTGGCTTTTGCTAGGTACAATTTCCTTGAAACGACGATACCGTTGGGCAAATTCATCCGGTGCAATCCCAGATTCATAGGCTGCTTCAACAGCATTATATAAGGCAATGACATCCAGCAATTCTTCCCTTGACCAATCGGCCTCCATCGGGTAAGTATATTGTCCCATTCTTAGACCTCCTCCAGCATTTACTTCACGTGTTGCTTCATCGTTTGGTTGAAATCCGCTTGCATTTGTGACACATTCATGGTGTCATTTACCACAAGGAATGTGTAAAAGTACGGTGCGTCCTCGATTAGGAGCTTAACCATGTCCTCGGCTTGGGTTACGAGAGCGTCTGTCATAAAGCCAGCTTTAATCCCTGCTTTAACCATTGTATTCAAAGTATGGGTATCATTTGTGAAAGTAACCTTATGCAATGGTAGGCCCACTTCTTGTGCCCAGGCTTCAAATATCCGGTAATGTGTATAGCCTTTACCTAAACTGATGAGAGGCAATTCCTTGATTTGTTTCAGGGAAACCGAATGCTCTTTGGCAAGTGGATGTTGCTTGGATACATAGATTCCCGCTTCAAACCTATCCAAGGCATAAGTCTCTAACCATTTCTGAGGCATTACATCTGATTCACTGCCAATAATAGCAATAGAGACTTGTTGCTTCTCCAGCATCTCTAACATTTGGTCCGAGCTTTCTTCTTCGATAAAACTCATATGCTCTGTATAGTCTTGAATAAAGGGCAGCAGCTCAGGCAAATAGTAACTACCGATGGTTGGCGAATAACCAAAATTAATTGTCTGATTCTGATTGTCCTGAATCTCACGTTCAGTTAATTCAAGCAATTCAGTAATCTGTTGAGCCCGGCGCAACAGTATCTCTCCGGCACCTGTCAACTGAATGTTCTGAACTGAACGCTGTCTTTCGATAAGGGTCGCACCAAAATTCTCTTCCAAACGCTTCAAAGCAATGGAAATGGACGGCTGTGATACATAGAATGCTTCAGCAGTCTTGGTGAAGCTTAAGCTTTTGGAAAGGTGGATAAAATAATGTAGATCTCTTATATTCATAGTAGCTCCTTACATTTCATAGTCATTGAAAGGCCAAAAGGTGTGCTTTGGCAAGTAAAGCCATTCCTGTTCATTATAGCATATTTCCTTGAAGAATAGCTCATTCTCAAAGTCTTTTGATAACGTATATAATGTAAGTATAGCGAAAGAACCGATAGCTCACAAGAACTTTTAAATAATTGCGAAAAGGCGAAAAGTTGCCGGCTTAGCTTAGTTTGCGTAATGAAATTGCCTCCAATTAAATAAAGCATATGCAGGAATCCTGCACATGCTTTGAGATTATTTATGCTTATTTCATACGACTGACCCGCATAAGGTTCAAGACGCGTTCGATTTCTAATTGGGCCCGTTGATAAGACACCGTATCATGGCGGTCAAGCGCCTGACTTGCTGCGACTTCAGCTTGTTGGCGTTCGATTTCAACGACACCGGCATCGATGTCGCGGGCGCGAATTGCGTAGGTTGCCACAACGACGCAATGATTATTCTGAAACGATAGATTACCACCATTGATAGCAATAAAATCGAACTGCTCATGGTTAGGCCGTCGTCTTACTTGAATAACGCCGATGTCCAAGACGGTCATCAAGGGGATATGGTTCGGCATAATTGTCAAGCCATTGTCTGCTGATTTGGCTGTGATGGCGTATGCTTGATGCGAGTAGATTGCTCCTTCCGGTGAGAGAATATCAATTCTCATTAAGGTTTCTGTTTCTTCAGCCATCTTATTCACCTAAGGCTTTCTCAACATCGAAGCCGAGTTGTGTGGCTTTAGCAAGCATTGCATCGATATTACCAACATTCCGGAAGGCTTCTTCAGGAAACGCGTCATACTTCCCTTCAAGAATACCTTCGAAGCCATCCAACGTTTCTTCAATTCTTACAAAAGAACCAGGAATGCCCGTGAAGGCTTCAGCTACATGGAAATTCTGCGAGAGGAAGAGCTGAATACGTCGCGCGCGTCTAACCACACTTTGTTCTTCCTCGCTCAACTCGTTCACACCTAATATCGCAATAATGTCTTGTAGTTCATTGTATTTCTGCAAGGTTGCTTGAACTTGACGGGCTATTCTATAATGCCGGTCGCCAACGATATCAGCCGATAAGGCGATTGAAGAAGATTCGAGTGGATTGACGGCAGGGTAAATCCCTTGCTCAGCAATCTTGCGGTCAAGATTGGTTGTTGCATCGAGATGGGTAAAGGTCGTTGCAGGTGCTGGGTCTGTATAGTCATCAGCTGGCACATATACAGCTTGAATAGACGTAATCGACCCATCTACCGTTGACGCGATGCGTTCTTGCATTTGACCCATTTCACTGGCCAAGGTTGGCTGATAACCTACTGCTGATGGCATCCGCCCGAGCATGGCAGACACCTCTGAACCCGCTTGGGTATAGCGATAAATATTGTCAATAAAGAGTAATACATCTTGCTTTGCTTTATCACGGAAGTATTCAGCCATCGTCAGTCCAGTTAATACGACCCGCATCCGCGCACCGGGAGGTTCATTCATTTGTCCGAAGACCATGGCCGTATTCTTATCAACGCCACTTTCACGCATTTCATGAACCAAATCGTTCCCTTCCCGGGTCCGTTCACCGACTCCGGTAAAGACGGACAAGCCGCCGATTTGTTCCGTAATGTTGTGAATCAGTTCTTGGATGAGCACCGTTTTACCGACACCGGCACCACCAAAGAGTCCTATTTTGCCCCCTTTGAGATAAGGTGCGAGCAAGTCGATGACTTTTATACCAGTTTCTAAGATTTCATAATCATTGGTTAAATGGGCATAGGCTGGAGCTTGACGGTAAATACTAGCCCGGCGCTGCGTTTCAACTTCGCCCAATTCATCAATGGGTTGGCCAAGCACATTGAAAACTCTACCTAAAGTTTCTTGCCCAACCGGGACGGTAATAGGCTTGCCTGTATCGATAACGACCATGCCCCTGGAGAGCCCTTCGGTCGCTTGCATGGCTATCGTTCGTACGTTACCTTCCCCAATGTCTAGGGCAACTTCTAGAACGATTTGAGTCTGCTCTGCTAGGTCGATGTTATCCAGGTCCTCATCCTGCACTTCTGGCAATACGATAAGCGCGTGATGATTATCTGGGATACCCACATCGAGTGGGAAATACACATCTACGACCGGTCCAATCACTTGTTCAATATGTCCAATTCTCATATATTCCCCTCCTATTCTTTGTTAGCTGAACCGTTAATAATATCGAGTAGTTCATTAGTAATACTGACTTGTCGGGCCTGATTGTATTTAAGTTGCAAGGCTTGAATCATCTCCTGGGCATTGTTGGTAGCTTGACTCATGGCTTGCATCCGACTGGCCTGCTCAGCCGTCTTGGCATCGATGATTGCCCCATAAATTTGACTTTCAGCATACTGCCGCAGTAAGTCATTTATAACTAATTCAGCGCTTGGTTCAATTCGATATTGAATCGACGCTTGAGCTGGCTCAGTCTGCTCTTCCAGTAGCCCTTCCAAAGGTAAGAAAGGCTCCAGACGTACTTCACTGGCCAGAATATTAATCGCGTGATGATATCCAATAATTAATCGATCATATACGTGATTTTGATACAATTTGATAGCTGTCTGGATAATTTCTTGCACTTGGGTATAGCTTGGATAATCTGGCAAATGTTGATGCTGGTAAGCTACTTCAATACCATGCTTACGGCAGTATTTAATGATTGGCTCACCAATAGCGAAAACTACGACTTCCTCAAGACTAGCATGCGCTACGTGCAACCGCTCTTCGAAACTTTGCAGCATCTGATTATTGTAATTACCTGCCAGGCCTTTGTCTGTTGTAATGATTAAGTAACCCGTCTTCTTTTGGGGATTGCGCTGATAGAGATCTTGAAAAGAGAGTGCTTCCTCACTCACATCAGGCAACCAAATTGTATCGGGCATATCATATAAAGAAGCCTGCATCAAATCGCGTACCATCCGTCGGACCGCTTCCATGTATATGTCATAATCCTTGGCCTTTTCTTGAATTTGATTATACTTAGCTGTGGAAACGAGGCGCATGGCGTTCGTAATCTGAGATGTCTTTCGAATGGAGTCGATTTGACGTTTAATTTGAACTAGGGATTCCATCTGAGCCCTCCGTTCCTTGACGTTGACCGAGATAGGTTTGATTAAATGACGCCAATAAGGAATCCAAGGCAGCTGTGTCCTCAATATGACCCTTGGTGCGAATGTCTTGTAGAATATCTTGGCCCCACTGATCCACGTAGTTATATAAATCTCTCTCATAGACTTGAACTTGGCTAGGGTCAACATCCGCCATGAATTGATGGGTGAGTGCATAAATTAAAATGACCTGCATCTCTTGCGGAATTAACACATGTGCCCCTTGTTTAAGTACTTCAACGGTGCGTGCACCCTGAGTAAGAGTACGTTGGGTGGTTTCATCAAGATCTGAACCAAATTGGCTAAAAGCCTCTAATTCACGATAACTTGCTAAGTCAATTCGCAAGGTACCAGACACCTTCTTCATAGCCGGCAACTGAGCTGACCCACCGACCCGAGATACTGACAGTCCAGCATTAATCGCCGGTAGGACACCACTAAAGAATAAATCACTTTCAAGGAAAATCTGGCCATCCGTAATAGAAATAACATTGGTTGGAATATAGGCTGATATATCACCAGCCTGGGTTTCGATAATCGGCAAGGCCGTCATCGAACCTCCACCTCGCTCATCACTAAGTTTCCCTGAACGTTCCAAAAGCCGTGAATGCAAGTAAAAAATATCTCCTGGGTAGGCTTCCCGACCAGGAGGTCGCTTCAATAGTAAGCTCAATTCTCTATAGGCAACAGCCTGCTTGGATAAATCATCATAAATAATAAGGACATCGTCACCCTGATACATAAAAGCCTCGCCCATCGCCGTTGCCGCATAAGGTGCTAAATATAGCAGGCTTGACGCACTAGAAGCACTAGCTGACATAACAATGGTGTAATCCATGGCGTCATGCCGTTCGAGGGTCTTGACGAGATTCTTTACGGTCGATTCTTTCTGCCCGATTGAAACATAAATGCAACGGACGTTCTTGCCTTTTTGGTTAAGGATGGTGTCAATCGCTAAGGTTGTCTTACCTGTCTTGCGGTCGCCAATAATTAACTCACGTTGGCCTTTGCCAATCGGAACCAGGGCATCGATGGCCTTAATACCGGTTTGCAAGGGTTCATTCACTGTTTGGCGATCCATTATACCGGGGGCTTCTGCTTCAACAGGGCGATACTGAGTTGCATGAATTTCGCCTTTGCCGTCAATTGGCCGACCTAATGCATCGACAACCCGACCTAGCATTACTTCACCGACGGGCACTTCCATCATCCGATGCATGCGACGAACCGAGTCGCCTTCATGGATAGATGCGTAAGAGCCGAAGATAATGACACCCACGTCTTCACTTTCCAAGTTCTGCACCATACCAATCGCACCATTGGAGAATTGCACCATTTCACCGTAACGCACTTCTTCAAAGCCGCTCACCCGTGCAATCCCATCACCAACAGAGGTGATGGTTCCAATTTTCTCTAATTTGCTTACGCCAGGTTCGAAATTATGCAGTACTTCTTGAATCCGTTGGATTGCTTTGAATTCACTCATCTTCTTCCCCCCTTCCTGATTCAGCTAAAGCTTGGGCTAATTCCCTCAATTGCTTACGGTAACTCCATTCATAAACAAAGGAATCCGACTGAACCCTCACCCCACAAATTAAGGCACTATCGACTACATAAGACACATTACCATAAGTCGTCTGGGTAAGCCGACTGAAACCGTCGACAATGGCCTGCTTGCTATCTGAAGAAAGCGGCACAGCACTTGTGATAATTAAGTCCTTTGCCCCTTTAATATGTCCTGGATGGTGCGTTAAACCTTGAGATTGCTTTACTGTTTCATAACTGCTTGCTTCAATCATCTCAGACATTTCCTTCCGCTTCCAATCTAGCCATAAACTCTTGAATTAAACGGTCTTGATCTTCCTGTGTCACCTCACGTTGTAATATCTTTTCAGCAATTTGCACAGATATTTCAGCGATATTAACTTCCATCGCCTCTTGCATTTCTTGGCGTTCTTGGGCGAAGCTTGCTTCTTGGCGTGCTTTTAATTCACGCATTTCAGATTCTGTAGCTTGAATTGTTCGCTGAGCTTCTGCTTGGCTTTGTACTTTTGCCCTGTTAATAATTTCAGTTGCTTCTTGGCGAGCTTGCTCCAAGGCAAGGCGAGCATCCTCTTGTGCTTGTTGGGAGGCCGTTTGAGCCATTTGAGCTTCGGCTAAATCTTTCGTAATTACTGCTTGACGTTTCTCCAGCATTTCTGAAATTGGCTTATAACCGAAACGGTAGGCAACGTAGATAACTAGAATAAAAGAAATTAATGTCATTAACATTTGCCCAATGGCTGAAGGTCCAAATAAATTCGCCATATCCACCTCACTCCTTAACTAAATACAAGAATAAAGGCCACGACAACCGCCATAATCGGGATAGCTTCAATTAAACCAACCCCAATAAACATCGTTGTGCGAATTTTATTCTCCATCTCCGGCTGACGGGCCATAGATTCAATTGCTTTCGAAATAACTAAACCGTTTCCAATTGCTGAGCCTAAGGCTGCAAAGGCAATTGCGATTGCTGCTCCAATACCATTCATCATTTATAACTCCTTTACTTATGTGAAACTTTATTTGATAGATAAACACTTGATAAGGTTACAAAAATATACGCTTGAATTGCACCGATAAATAGCGAGAATATTTGCCATATCATCTGAAGCGGTATACCCGCTAACCATGTTAATACGCCATAACTATTCCCAACTTGAGCGATTAATTTCAATAACACTTCCCCAGCAAAGATATTCCCAAATAAACGTAAGGCCAAGGTAAAGATATTAATCACTTCTTCTACCACGGTAATAGGTAGGCTGAGAATATTAGGGGATAAATACTCTGCTTTAATATATTTGCCCAAGCCTCCATGCGCCTTCGCCCCGAAATAATGGGAAAGCAAATTCATAATCACCGCTAAGACAATTGCAACCACTGGGTCTGCCGTAGGACTCTTAAAGTAAGACACTTCATGAACATCCACAAGCAGAATTAGACCAATATAATTAGCCACCAGCAAGAACAAAAATAACCCAAAAGCGATAATGACATAGAACTTGTCTGCTTGTTCACCAATATTATCGCGAACAATTCCTTTGATAAAACTAACCAAGGATTCCATCAGAATTTGACCCTTCGTTGGATTTTCTACCGATAAATTCCGATTTAAACATAGACAGATAAACGCCACAATAACAAGGACAGCCCCAAAGGCGATCATAGTATTCAATGGGAAACTTATACCTAACAATTCAATGATTCGAGTCTCATCCAAAATTCAACCTTCTTTCTAGTTAGGAATACACTAGTTGCGGGCAATTTTTAACAAAGGTATTCCATAAGTGATGTTACACCTATGCATTTTACTCCTATTTATTTTTAAATCAATGGTAAATCTTTCGTTTTTCTCAATACCAAAAAAGCTTGTGGCTTCAATATAATTATCCTTAAAAAATAAATAATTAACTTTGGATTTCAATATTTCTATATAAGTTTCGATTTGTGCTTGGATCTGAGTATTTGTTGAATTTTAAAGAAATATTTATAAAAATATTTCATCGGTAATACAAAAATAAATATTGCATATATTTTTAAATTTTTCCAATAATTTCTAGCATCATCATTAATTTAATAGTCTATTCATAACTGAAATTAAGGGCAACTCAATGAATGTGCTTACAATTTCTCGGGAATCCTCTCTATATATTGCTAAACTCAAAACTACTAATAGTCACAAAAAGACCCTTGAAAAGCCAAAGTTTTCAAGAGTCTTGAGTATGAATTTAAATATGAATCGGCATACCTAAAGCTAATTCCGCTGCATCCATTACAGTTTCTGCTAGAGATGGGTGAGAGTGAATTGTTAAGGCAATGTCTTCAGCGTTCATACCACTTTCAACAGCTAAAGTTAATTCAGCGATGACATCTGAAGCATTCGCTCCTGCGACTTGTGCCCCAACAATAATGTTGTCTTCTTTCGTTGTCACCAAGCGTACGAAACCTTCTGTTGCATTCAATGATAAAGCACGGCCATTCGCAGCAAGTGGGAATTTAGATACATTTACGTCTAAGCCAGCTTCTTTAGCTGAGTCTCTGGTATGACCAACGCTAGCTAGTTCTGGATCAGTAAAGCAGACTGCAGGCATTGCAACGTAGTCAACGACCATGCTTTCATCACCACTGATGGCTGCTGCAGCAACTTTTGCTTCATAACTTGCCTTGTGAGCGAGAGCAGCTCCAGCAACCGCATCACCGATAGCATAGATGTTTGATACGTTTGTGCGACATTGGTCATCTACTGTAATTAATCCGCGATCACCAATTCGAACACCAGCTTGTTCTAGGCCCATTTCATCAGTGTTTGGACGGCGACCTACAGTAACTAGGCAGTAATCAGCTTCAACAGTATGTGTCTTACCGCCAACTTCATACGTCACTTCAACACGATTACCATTCACTTTAGCTTCTTTAGCCATAGCATTGGTGATGATTTCTACACCTTTGTTCTTGAATTCATCCTCAACCAGGCGAACCATATCCTTCTCAAATGTAGGAATGATTTGCGGTGATCCTTCAAGAATTGTAATGTTTGTTCCAAAGTTTGCATAAGCACCAGCTAATTCTGAACCGATGTAACCCCCACCAATAACAACTAAGTCTTCAGGGATATCTGTTAAAGCTAGAATGCCTGTTGAGTCAAGAACGCGCTCACCGAATTTGAAACCTGGGATTTCAATCGGACGGCTTCCCGTTGCAACAATTGCATTGTTGAATGAATATGTTTGGGCTGCATCTTCTGTAATAACACGTAAAGTATGGTCATCAACGAAGAAAGCTTCTCCACGAATGATTTCAACTTTATTCTTCTTCAAGAGCATTTCCACGCCACCCGTTAACTTGCCAACAACTTCTTCATCTTTCCATTGTTGTGTACGTTTGAAATCAACGGAAATATCTTTCGTATTCACTCCAAAGAAGTCCCCGTGTTTAGCGTCATGGTATACATGCCCAGCGTTAATCAAGGCTTTGGATGGGATACACCCAACGTTTAAACATGTTCCGCCAATGAATTCACGTTCAATGATGGCAACTTTCTGACCAAGTTGAGCTGCACGGATCGCTGCAACGTAACCACCAGGTCCAGATCCTATAACGACTGTATCTAGTTCAATTGCGAAATCTCCAACTACCATTCAGTTTTCACCTTAACCTTCCATTAATAACAATTCAGGGTCTGATAAGTATTTCTTAACTTCATTAAGGGCTAATTGAGCGGTTGCACCGTCCATAATTCTATGATCGTACGTGATTGATAACTTCACAACGCGACCAACTGCTAATTCGCCTTCTTCATTGACAACTGGCTGTTGAACAATTGAACCAAAGCCTAGGATGACAGATTCTGGGTAGTTCAAGATTGGCGTGAACCATTTACCACCCGCTGAACCTAAGTTAGAAATCGTGATTGTTCCATCACGCATTTCACCGGCTGATAATTTACCTTCATGTGCTTTAGCTGCTAATTCATTGATTTCATCAGCGATGTCAAACATGCTCTTAGCATTTGCGTCTTTAATGTTAGGAACATATAAGCCAGCATCTGTATCTGTCGCAATACCTACGTTGTAGTAGTTCTTGTAAATGATTTCAGATTTCTCATCATCTAATTGCGCATTGATTACAGGGTATTTCTTCGCTGCTGCCACAAGTGCTTTAACGACATATGGCAAGAAGGTTAACTTCGTATCGCGTTCAGCTGCCACATCTTTAAATTTCTTGCGGTGATCCCAAAGTTTAGAAACTTCTACTTCATCAAAATGCGTTAATTGTGCAGAACTTTGAAGTGAGTTCATCATAGAGCGTGAAATAGCTTTACGCATTGGCGTCATCGCTACGCGCTCTTCACGTTCACCACTGCTAGCTACTGGTGCTGTTGCAGCTGGTTTGCTTTCTGCGGATGCTGCTTGAGCTGGTTGAGCAGCTGATGCTTCTTCTGCTTGAGCTGGGGCAGCTGGTTGAGAACCAAAGTTCAAGACATCACTTTCAGTTACCCGGCCACCTTTACCTGTCGGTGTTACTTGTGTAATATCAACACCCTTCTCACGAGCTAGCTTACGCACAGATGGCATTGCTAGAACGCGACCTGCTGGGTTATTTGCGCCAGCTTGGCCTGTTGGTGCTGCATCGGAAGTTGCTGCACCTGTTGTTTGTGCCGTAGCTGCTTGAGCTGGATCTTCACCCGCTTCGCCTGTTGGTGACGCTGGAGTAGAAACAACTGCATTGTCAGTTCCTTCATAATCAGGTGCATCGATTTCAACAAGCACATCACCTACGTGTGCTACTTCACCTTCTTGAACGTGGATTTTCACAATAGTTCCAGAGTATGGTGATGGGATTTCTTCAACGGATTTATCATTTTGGATTTCTACTAATGTGTCATCTTCATTGATTGTATCGCCTTCAGCTACTGCCCATGATACTACTTCTCCTTCATGGATTCCTTCACCAAGTTCAGGCAAGGTAAAGTTAAAGTTACCGCCTCCAGCAGTTGCTGTCGCTTGAGTAACTGGTGCTTCGTCTGCTTGTTCTGCAGCAGGTGCTTCGTCAGCCTCGTCGTTCCCTTCGTAACCAGGTGCATCGATTTCAACAAGTACATCACCTACGTGTGCAACCGTTCCTTCAGAAACAACAATCTTACTTACTGTACCTGTAACAGGTGAAGGAATTTCTTCAACCGATTTATCGTTTTGGATTTCAACTAAAGTATCATCTTCATTAATTGTATCGCCTTCAGCTACTGCCCAAGTTACAACTTCGCCTTCATGGATTCCTTCGCCAAGTTCAGGAAGTCTAAATTTAAAAGCCATGTATGTACATCCTTTCGTTTGTCATTTTCATGAAAAGTGAAGATAGCACTGTGGCTATCTTCTTCGTGTCAAATTAGAAAACAGTTGCTTCTTTAACTGCTTCTACGATATCGTTTGCATTTGGCAACCATTCTTTCTCTGCCATACCAAATGGATAAACAGTGTTCGGCGCAGCTACGAATTGGATTGGTGCTTTCAATGATAAGACTGCACGTTGAGAAATTTCAGAGATAACTTTCTCACCAACACCTGCTTGACGTTGTGCTTCTTGAACTACAACGACACGACCTGTTTTCTCAGTTGTTTTAATGAGGGTATCGATATCCAATGGGTAAACAGTACGTAAGTCAATAATTTCAGCGTTGATGCCTTCTTTTTCTAAGGTTTCAGCTGCTGCGATTGCTTCACGAACCATTGCACCGTATGCGATGATGGATACATCTGTACCTTCTTTAACCACATTTGCTTCACCTAGAGGGATTGTATATTCTCCTTCAGGTACTTCTTCACGGAATGAACGATATAGTTTCATATGTTCCAAGAAGACAACTGGATCGTTATCACGGATTGAAGAAATCAGTAAACCTTTCGCATCATAAGGATTTGAAGGAATGACTACTTTAACCCCTGGAGATTGAGCAATTAAGCCTTCTAAACTGTCCGCGTGCATTTCTGGTGTAGCAACTCCCCCACCGAATGGTGAACGAACGGTAATTGGCATATTACGTGAACCGCCCATACGGAAACGTGTCCGGCTCATTTGTCCAGCAATAGAGTCCATTACTTCAAAGAGGAAACCGAAGAATTGGATTTCCATAATCGGACGGAAACCTTCCATAGATAAACCAATAGCTAAACCACCAATACCAGACTCAGCCAAAGGAGTGTTGAATACACGATCTTCACCATGCTTGTCTTGCAAACCTTCCGTAGCACGGAAGACACCACCGTTTTTACCAACGTCTTCACCGAAGATTAAGGTACGGTCATCTTTGTTTAACTCGATATCCAAAGCATCTGTAATTGCTTGGATCATTGTCATTTGTGCCATATTTACTTATTCTCCTTTGCTTCATATTGTTCAATTTGTTCTTGAGTGATTTGATCTGCCTCTTCGAACATGTTCTTCAAGAAGTCTGAAACTTTCTGTTTAGGTGCAGCTTCAGCGTCTTGGATTGCTTGCTTAGCTTCTTCTTTCGCTTGAGCGACAACTTCTTCTTCACGCTCTTCAGTCCATAGGCCTTTCTCAGTTAAGAAGATGCGGAAGCGATTTAATGGATCAAGTCCACGCCAATGCTCTTGAGCACCTTCTGGTTGATAACGTTTCGGGTCGTCTCCAGATAAGGAGTGAGCACCGTAACGGTAGCAAAGTGTTTCAATTAGAACTGGTCCGTTACCTTCAATCGCAAATTCACGTGCTGCTTTAGTGACTGCATATACAGCAAGGATATCCATACCGTCTACTTGGATACCTGGAATACCAGCAGCTACTGCTTTCTGGGCAAGGGTTGGTGCTGCTGTTTGGCTTTCACGAGGAGTTGAAATAGCCCAGCCGTTATTCTGAATAACGAAGACAGCAGGAGCTTTGTATGCACCAGCGTAGTTGATACCTTCGTAGAAGTCACCTTGAGATGAGCCACCGTCACCTGTCCAAGTCATAGCAATCGCTTTGCGACCATTCTTCTTAATACCTAAGGCAGCACCCGCTGCTTGTACATATTGGGCACCGATAATGATTTGTGGTGGGTAAGCACGGAAATCTTCTGGATAAGTGCTTCCGTCAACGTGGCCTTTAGACCATAGGAAAGCTTTATGTCTTGGTAAACCATGTTCCATTAATTGTGGTAAATCACGGTAACCAGGGAATAAAACGTCATCAGAAGTAGTTGCTAGGACTGTTCCAAGTTGCGAAGCTTCTTGACCAGCTGTTGGCGCAACGAAACCTAAACGGCCTTGACGGCTCAAAGCGAACATACGCTCATTCCACTCGCGGTAGAATACCATCTTCTCCATAAAATCTACTAATTCTTCATCTGACAATTCTGGCATTAACGCTTCATTGACAATCTTACCTGACTCATCTAGAACTTTAACTGTACTAAAGTCAAAGTTATTAGCATCGAGCAAAGCTTCGATTGTTTGTGTTTCCTTCTTCACCATGCAAATACACATTCCTCTCATTTATATTGAATAACACAGTTCGGCAAAACTGTATCAATTTCTTAATTATAATTTATCATGAATGTAAGGGCTTTGCAAGTTATGAAAAGCTTCACAAATGGTACAGTTAAGCGAAAAGTTTGTGATTTATGTAATTATAAAAAATTTTTATTGTTTGAATTCAAAAAAAGCCCTAATCTAACCAGATTAAGGCTTGTAATCGCTGTTTTATCTGTTTCACTCTAAATAAGACAACTGTTTAAAAATTAGAGAATTTTAATGTTGAGATTTTTTTGGGGGGGAGTTTTTCCCCATCCTAAACTTATCTTCTCTGCAACTTTTGCTTGGCAAAGATTATTCATTCGTCAAGTTTGTATAAAAGTTGCTTAGAACTTGCGGAATCTAGCTTGCTTAGCTTGAACTCTTGTAGCTACATCCTCTTGGACAAGTTCGTTAAATTTCGTTTCAATGGCTTGGCAAAGTTGCTCCAGAAGTTTGGAGCGCTCAATCGGTTCACCGTTAGGGTTCGTTTCTGTAATAATGCGCTCAATAATACCTAATTCTTTTAATTCAGGAGCCGTTAGTCGCATTAAATCCGCCGCTTGTGGGGCAAGCTTAGAGTCTTTCCAGAGAATGCTTGCAAAGCCTTCAGGTGAGAGAATGGAATACACAGCATGTTCCAACATCCAAACTTCATCGGCTAAAGCCAGGGCAATGGCACCACCACTCCCGCCTTCACCGAGAATAATCGCCAAGGTTGGCACGGTAAGTTCTGCCATGGTCATCAATGAACTAGCAATAGCTTCACCAATACCTCCTTCTTCAGATTCTGGTGCAGCATAAGCCCCTGAGGTATTGATTAAGGTCAAGACTGGCCGATTGAATTTCTCAGCTTG
The DNA here is from genome assembly GCF_003546865.1 of Suicoccus acidiformans. Classification (GTDB taxonomy): domain Bacteria; phylum Bacillota; class Bacilli; order Lactobacillales; family Aerococcaceae; genus Suicoccus; species Suicoccus acidiformans. Next base: position 764,752 of record NZ_CP023434.1, on the reverse strand, counting down.
TTTCATCAGACGTTGCGCTTTGCGGTAGCCACTCGGACCACTGGAGCCGAAGTTTCGCTTAATATTCTCATGGGTCGTGAGACCTTTTTGGACGCCGATGATAGTTAGGGCTTGTTGGCCCATCATCCCAATGCCCCCGATAATTGCCTTGTCATCCCCTGCGACACGGTCGCCATGAAACTCAATAAAATTTTCTGTTAGCGCGTCTATAATTTCTAATGTTGAGACCCGGTGGACGTCGCGCGCCTTCTGGACTGTATGATATGCTTCCATGTTAACCTCCTAGCGCTGCTACTTATGCACATTTAAGATAAGTGCTAAAGCATCATGCTGCTCACTTCTTGCGATAATTTGATCGACGAAGCCTGTTTGGAGTACTCGCTCCGCTTCTTGGAAATCTTCGGGCAATTCCGCCTGCATTGTCTGGGCAATGACGCGTTTACCAGCAAAACCGATGGTTGCTTTGGGTTCGGCTAATGTAATATCAGCTTGCATACCGAAACTGGCTGTAACCCCACCGGTCGTCGGATTGGTCAGCACACTCACATACAATAATCCAGCTTGACTATGTTGGGAGACTGCTTGCGACACCTTCGCCATCTGCATCAGCGATAGGATCCCTTCCTGCATCCGGGCGCCCCCTGAAGCGACATATAGAATAACAGGAAGTTCACGCTCGGTCGCCTTTTCAAACAAACGAGTTAATTTCTCCCCAACAACACTTCCCATACTTGCCATAATGAAACGACTGTCCATGACACCTAATGATACGGCATTACCTCTGATGGTGGCTTCACCCGTTACCACCGCTTCATTCAAGCCGGTTACGTCTTGGGCAGCTTCAAGCTTCTCTTGATAATCAGGAAAGTCGAGCGGATTCACCGTGGCAAAATAACTATCCCACTCCATAAAGCTGCCCTCATCCACTAGCCACTCAATTCGGTCTTGAGCTGGAAATTGGAAATGGTGCTGACAATTCGGACAACAACGGTCTTGGGTAATGTCTTTTTGTAAGATGACGCGGCGGCAAGAAGGACAGCGCTTGACTAAGTCATCCGGCAATTCTTCGCGTTTCTTCGTAAAGTTCTGGGGTAAGATTGGATTTAGCCGAATAGATTCTTTCTTACGAAATAAAGCCATTTACTATCCCTCCTCTGCTTCTAGCATGGCATTCCACGCTGGCATAAATTGACTTTCCAGCCACCGGGTATCAAATGCATCTGCAAAGACTGTCTCGTTGCCAATTAAAGCATCTAATAAATCGACATTGGTTTCTAAGCCTTCAACAACAACTTCGTATAAGGCGCGTTTCATCATCTGGAAGGCACCTTCGCGCTGATCATGATGCGTGATAATCTTGCCAATCATCGAATCATAGAAAGGTGGCAATTCATATTCCGAATAAGCTGCTGTTTCAACCCGGAGGCCCAACCCACCTGCAGGCATAATGCAACGATTAATGTGCCCGCTTGATGGCATAAAGTTGGCCCGAGGATTCTCCGCATTTAAGCGACACTCGATCGCAAAGCCTGAAAATTGAATATCTTCTTGGCGGTAAGACAAGGCTTCACCGCTTGCAATGCGAATCTGCTCTTGAACTAAATCGACACCGGTTATCATTTCAGTCACGGGATGTTCCACTTGTAAACGGGTATTCATTTCCATGAAATAATAGTTCCCCGCTTGATCCACAAGAAATTCAATAGTCCCAGCATTCGTGTATTCGATTGCTTTAGCCGCCCGTACAGCAGCTTTGCAAATACCTTCCCGGGTTTCCGGAGCCAGACTAAGGGCTGGAGCGAACTCAATCACTTTCTGATTATTTCTTTGTAGGGAGCAGTCTCGTTCACCTAAATGAATGACATTTCCATGCGTATCACCTAATAATTGCACTTCAATATGTTTCGCTGATTGAATAATCTGCTCGATATACAGATGTTGATTGCCATAAATTGCTTGGGTCTCCGCTTGCGCCTGCATGAATTTATCTTCTAATTCTTCCGGGACATCAACCCGGCGCATCCCTTTGCCACCACCGCCATCAGCTGCTTTAATCATGAGCGGGTAACCAATACGCTCAGCGACTTGGCGGGCTTCTTCAATATCCAGCACTAAGTCATCGCTACCTGGAATAACTGGCACGCCAGCTTCAATCATGGTTACACGCGCATTATGCTTATTTCCCATTGAGCGAATATGATAGCTACTAGGTCCAATAAAACTAATGCCTACATCCTCACACAGGGCCGCAAAGTCACTTCGTTCAGACAAGAAGCCATAACCTGGATGGATTGCTTCACAGCCTGTCACCATTGCTGCACTGAGGATCGCAATAGGGTTTGCATAGGAATCTAAAGTCTTGGCTGGCCCAATGCAGACTGCTTCATCTGCTAATTCCGCATGCATAGCATTTCGGTCCGCTTCACTGTAAACAGCGACAGACGTGATATTCATTTCTCGTAACGCTCGAATAATTCGAACTGCAATTTCGCCGCGATTGGCAACCAATACTTTTCCAAACATATTACTTCGCTCCAATAATAAATGTCATTTCTGCTTCACATACTTTCTTCTCGCTTACATAAGCATAGCCTTGGGCAAGTCCCGCATTCTTGCGGAGTTTCGTAATTTCCACTTCCAGACGTAAGACGTCTCCTGGGACAACTTTCTGGCGGAACTTCACTTTGTTTAAACCACCTAAGTAGCCGTTCATGCCCTTGAATTCCTCTTGCATCAATAGAGCAATCGAACCTGCTTGGGCTAAGGCATCGATAATAAAGACACCCGGAAAGACCGGCTCACCTGGGAAGTGGCCATTAAAGACTTCTTCATTAATGGTCACATTTTTGCGGGCAACAATGCGTTTACCTGGCTCTAATTCATCAACAGCATCGATAAATAGAATGGGATACCGATTTGGAATAATCTCCATGACTTCTTGAACACTTAATACACTCATAACTTCCTCCTTATGGTTCGATAATCAAGAGCGCCTGGTTGTATTCTACAACCGTCTCATTCTCAACAAGGATTTCTACAACCCGTCCTGATACGGGGGCTTGAATTTCATTCATTAATTTCATCGCTTCAATAATCATAACCGTATCCCCTTGGGTGACTTGATCGCCCACTTGGACAAATGGTGCTGCATCTGGCTTCGGCCGCAAGTAAGCCACCCCTACCATCGGGGCTAAGACCGCTTCACCTTTCGGTCCAACGGGTTCAGCTTCAGGGGCAACCGTAATTTGTGGAGCAATTTCAGCAAGAGGTGGAACGTCTGTTAATGAGTCTGCTTGCGGGGTAGAACTTGCCGATGAGGCAACTGGTGCTTCATTGGAGTTCACTTTCATCGGCACTTCTTTAGATAGTTCTAAAGAGCCCGACTCAAAGCGATAATCCATGTAAGCCAAACTTGACTGATCAATACGGTCGATTAATTCCAATAACTGCTCGTGTGTCATCCTAAGCCTCCCATTTCTTGAAGCATAGCACTGCATTGTGGCCACCAAAGCCTAAGGAATTAGACAGAACATACTTAAGCTCCGCCTGGCGGCCTTCACCTGGCACATAGTCTAAATCGCAAGCCTCGTCAGGTGTCTCTAAGCCTAGAGTAGCCGGAACGAAACCTTCTTCTAAAGCCTTTACACAAGCAATAGCTTCGACACCACCAGCAGCCCCCAATAAGTGACCGAAATGTCCCTTAGAGCTTGATACAGGAATATCATAAGCTCGCTCACCTAAGGCATATTTAATGGCTACTGTTTCAGCTGAATCATTGGTCGGCGTACTGGTTCCATGAGCATTTATATAGTCCACCTCTTCAGCCGTAATCCCAGCCATAGTCATCGCTTGAAGCATGGCTTTACCAGCTCCTGAGCCATCTGGATTAGGTGCAGTCATATGGTAAGCATCTGAATTAGCCCCATATCCGACCAGCTCGGCATAAATGTGGGCACCCCGTGCTTGAGCAGATTCTAAAGACTCCAAGAATAGGACCCCGGCCCCTTCACCCATGACAAAGCCATCGCGATCCTTGTCAAAAGGTCTGGACGCCGTATCCGCATCTGGATTAAAGCTTGTTGCTGTTAAGGCCTCAAAGCCTCCCACACCAATCATCGAAAGAGTCCCTTCTGCTCCACCAGCTAGACACGCATCTAACATGCCTGCTTGAATCTTCAAGAAGGCCTCCCCGATGGAATTAGTAGCACTCGCACAGGCCGTGACAATATCTAAACTGATTCCTTTGGCACCTAAATGCATCGATACATTCCCTGCCGCCATATTCCCAATAACCATCGGCACAAAAAGCGCCGGAATACGTTTAGGGCCTTTGTCTGTCATCTTAATAACGCCTTCTTGAATGGTATTAATACCGCCGATCCCGGAACTGATTAATACACCGACACCTTCAGCATTCGCTTCAATATCATAGCCACTCATCTGCGTCGCTTGGACCGATGCAGCAATCGCATACTGAGAGAAATCATCCATCCGTCGTGTATCTTTACGGGAAATATATTCTGTTGGATCAAAGTTTTTCACTTCACCCGCAATCTTCGTACTCATATCACTGGTATCAAATTTGGTAATCTCAGCAAAACCATGCTTGCCGGCTTTCATGTTCTTCCAGAAGGCTTCAACATCATTCCCGATCGGTGACACCGCACCCATCCCTGTTACTACAACTCTTTGCATTCTTATCCTCCTCTGTCTGCCTAAGTATGCATGCCACCATTAATTTCGATGGTCTGTCCTGTAATGTATTTATTCTCCATTAGAAATTCCACACAGTGAGCGACTTCTTCTACTTGACCAAAGCGCTTCATGGGAATTTGCGCCAGCATGGCCTTCTTCACTTTCTCACTCAGTTCATCGGTCATATCTGTTTCGATAAAGCCAGGGGCAATGGCATTCACCGTTACCGAACGGCCACCTAATTCACGGGCGAGGGATTTAGTTAGGCCGATAATACCGGCTTTACTCGCAGCATAGTTGGCTTGACCGGCATTCCCCATCACGCCCACAATACTAGACATATTGATAATGGCCCCTTCTCTTTGCTTAACCATATGGGGCGCTACGTGACGAGTCATGTTGAAAGTCCCCTTCAAATTCACATCTAGCACCGTGTCATAATCTTCTTCACTCATCCGCACAAAGAGGCCATCGCGATTTAAGCCTGCATTGTTGACCAGCACGTCAATCTTGCCGAAACGATCTACGACTTCCTGCACCATTGCTTGGGCACTGGTGAAATCACTCACATCTCCTACAACACTCGCAGCTGGATAAGCATAGCCTTCAAATTGAGCTATAACTTCATCACTCAAAGGCTTACGACTATTTAAAATTACTTGGTGGCCTAAGCTGGCTAAGTGTTTAGCAATCGCCAGGCCAATCCCCCGAGAACTCCCGGTTACAAGGCAAATTTTGGTCATGATTAATCCTCCTTCAAGAAGGCAGCTAAGCCCTCGATATCTTCTACTTTATCGATGACATAGTGGTCTAAAGGAACTTTGTCACGTTTCAACAAGCGGCTTAGAGTATCCCCTGGACCGATTTGCAACACATGGGTTACACCTGCTGCTTGTAAGTAAGCAATCGTTTGGACCCAATGAACTGGTTCAACTAAGTGACGCACTAGATTCTCACGGAAGCTATCCGCATCATGAGCTTGAACCGTTGTATTACTTATTACTGGCGTTTGACCTTCGGCAAAGGCAATATTCTCTAAGACTTTCCCAAAAGGCATACAACACGCTTGCATCAATGGTGTATGGAAAGGCCCTTCCACACTTAAAGGCAAGAGGCGTTTCAAGCCTTCTGCTTTAGCCGCTTCAGCAAAACGATCCAGGCTCGCTTGAGAACCTGCGATAATCGTTTGATGGTCGGCATTCATATTGGCAATATACAAAGGGGCATCCGCTTGATGGACCTCTGAGACGATTTGTCGAATGACATCAAGGGGCAGCTTCATTACGGCTGCCATTTGAAAAGGTTCACCTTTAGCTAATTCGGTGCAGTGATCACCCATAATATTGCCCCGATGTTGAATTAATTGAATACCGGCTTTGGTATCGATACTACCGGAAGCCAGTAAGGCAGTATACTCTCCTAAACTTAAACCAGCCATATAACTCACTTCTGGAAGCATTGAAGCGATACTGTTATAGATTGCTAAACTTGTCGTAGCAATGGCCACTTGGGCATAACGTGTCTCTTGCAATTGCTCGAAATTCTCACTGACCAGACCGCGAATATCCAGGCCTGTCACTGCTTCCGCAAGATTAAAGGTCTCTCGAGCTTGGGGATAAGCTTCGACAAAATCTAAGCCCATGCCCTCATAGTGAGCCCCTTGCCCGTTAAATATAACGGCTACTTTCATTTGGCAATCTCTCCTTCATCCATAAATATATGCTGGCGTTTCTGATACGTTTCTTTGGCCGTTTGCACATAATCTAAGATAATTTCTTGGACGGTTTCTTCCCGTTTAATCAACCCAGCGATTTGACCAGCCATCATTGAGCCCATTTCAACATCCCCTTCTACCACTGCGCGGCGAAGGGCACCGGTTCCAAGTGCTTCCATCTCGGTATAGTCTGGCTCATCTTTGGCAGCTTCTTGACGTTCAATCGCTAAGTATTGGGTCGTTAGTTTATTGCGCAGAACACGTACTGGATGACCCGTGGTTTGACCGGTTACGACCGTATCAATATCATTGGCTTTCAAGATAGCTTGTTTAAAATTAGGATGGGCGTTGGATTCCTTCGATGTCACGAAACGTGTGCCGACTTGGATACCCTCCGCTCCTAGCATTAAGGCAGCAGCCATAGATTCACCATTACCGAAGCCACCGGCTGCAATAACAGGAATATCCACTGCTTCAATAATTTGAGGGAGGAGCGCCAGCGTTGTGGTCTTGCCGATATGGCCGCCCGCTTCCATACCCTCTACAACAATCGCAGAAGCACCAATGCGAGCCATGCGTTTAGCATAAGCCACAGAAGCGACAACTGGGATTACACGAACGCCGTTTTCTTGAAATTTCGCCATGTATTTAGCAGGATTACCTGCCCCAGTTGTGACAACTTTCACGCCTGCTTCAATAATATAGTCGACCACTTCATCCGCATGAGCACTCAGGAGCATTACGTTTACCGCAAAAGGCTTGTCCGTCAAGCTTTGCATCGTCTCGACCTGTGCTTTGACCATTTCGACAGGATTGTGTCCTGTACCAATTACACCAAGTCCTCCAGCGTTAGATACAGCGCTCGCTAAATCGGCATCCGCCACCCAAGCCATTGCTCCTTGAACAATGGGATAATCTATATTTAGTAATTCTGTAATGGCTGTTTTCATAAAAACCTGCTTTCGTTTACGTTTCGATTATTTCTGTGTATCTTCGATATATTTAACTAAGTCACCAACAGTCTTTAATTCTTGGTCTGTGTCGATGGTAATATCAAATTCATCTTCTAATTCGCTAATAACTTGGAATAAATCTAAGCTATCCGCATCCATATCATTTTCGAAGTCCGTTGTCATCGTTACGTCTTCTTCTTCCACACCTAATTGATCAACAATAATTTCTTTTACTTTATCAAATACCATTTCTATTCCTCCAATAATTCTTTTTCTGTACTAAATGATGGTATGAACCATGCCCCAAGAAAGGCCTGCTCCAAACCCAAACAACACGACTTCTTGTGTTCCGTCTAAAGAAATTTGACCACCTTCCACGAGCGAATCCAATAAAATCGGAATGCTTGCAGCAGATATATTAGCCACCTCATGGATGTTCTGCGGAATTTGCTCAGAATGTATCTTCCCTTTGCGTTCAATCAATTCCAAAAAACGTCGATTCGCCTGATGGCACAGCAAATAATCAAAATCTCCCGTTCGCTTCAGAAAATCCACGAGCGATGGAATCGCTGTCTTATAAACGAAGTTAAAGACTTCCCTACCATCCATAGCTAAGGTCATAGCATGCGCTTCTTGTGACTGAACTAAAAGGGAGTTACTTGTATCTGGCATGGAGTGGAACTCACTTTCGTAGTTTAATGTCTCAAAGCCACCATGCTTTAACACAACCGCTCCTGCTCCGTCCCCGAATAAGAAACTCGTTGAACGGTCCGCAAAGTTCAAGATCTGACTCATCTTCTCTGCACCGATTACTAAGGTATAACCCTCCGTTTCACCTTGGGCTAAACGAACAGCAATATCATAAGCCATCGCAAAGCCACTACAAGCCCCACTCACATCGAAACACCAAGCACCTTCCAACCCCAACTTCGCTTGGACTTGATTGGCAATGGTCGGTGTCTGACCGAGGCTCGACATTGTCGCAACAATAATGCGACGAATTTGCTTAGGAATATCCTCCGCTAAAGATGCCAAGGCTCGTATCGCCGCTTGAGTGGCAATATCAGCTAAGGTCTCATCCTCGCGGGCGAAATACCGTTTGGAAATTCCCGAACGTTGTTGAATCCACTCATCTGACGACTCGATGCCGGTTTGCTTGATAAATGTTTCATTATCAATCGGCTTACCCGGCAAATAGCGGCCCGTTGCGATAATTCTGCTCATTCAACCTACCTCATTCTACTTTTGTTCGAATTAGAAATGCATGCAAATTACGTAAGCCTTTCAATAAGACATCCGTTTCATCCTTGTCTAAACCTTCAATCGTCTCTTCAACCATCTTAATGTGGAATTTCCGGTGTAGTCGGTACACAAGCTTACCCTTAGCCGTCAACTCCAAATAAACTGAACGACGATCATCCGGGCGTCGCATACGATTGACATAAGCTTTCTCAACCAAATTCTGCACCGAAACAGATATTGTCCCGGGTGTTAATCGCATTTCTTTAGCTAAGTCACTCATACGACGCTCTCCGCTTAGTCCGATAGCTTCAATTATATGAATTTCCTTGACAGACAAATCTGAGAAGTCGCTCTCTTTGAGGGCATTTTCTTCGATTTCTAAGACCTCATTGAAAATCATCACTAAATAATCATTAATCTCTTCAATTAGTTCTCTATCCAAAGTGATACCCCCTTTCACTCAAATACTTTGAAAGTCAAACTATTTGATGTACAAAGTCTATCGAAGCTCCGCTATGAAGTCAACTGTCAATCGCAAAGAGCGCACTTTTCAGTTGATTTTTTGCGAAATTTTTTCACTATGCTACTTGCATAAAAGCAGATGCAAGAAGCTTAACAAGTTTCTGTAAGCTGAAAGTGAATACATTGATTGATAATGATTATTCGTTGGTGTTGCTTGAAAATATAGAAATAAACGCAACCCGCTACTTTCTGTTCCGTAAGAAATAAACGGCACGCAACAGGTGAAATTTCTCAGTGCACTAGCGTGGTGTAATCCTACCACGTAACTCTGTGGCTACTTCTCTGGCGTGGCGCAGTCCCACCACGCAATTCCATGACTGTTCCACCTCCGCTATAGATTTAGCTGCTATTATTAAAAGGAAAGTCTATTCTCCATCATCAAACTGATTATACTAAAGCTCGAGAAATGATTAGATTCCTCCCGGTTAAACAAGAACACGCATGCAACTCCTACCCAACACTCAAAAAGCACCAAATCATACTCACAAGAGATGATTTGGTGCTAACTATTTATTATTACTGCTGTTTGTAGATAATTATACAGCTCCGTGGATTTGCATTAATGTGACAATGTTTTCAAAGGATGCAATGTCTGCTCCGGCTGCATAGTCCAATTCACGGCCATAACGTGCGGCAGCTTCAACACAGTTTTGGAAGATATCGTTCATAATAGTTTCTAATTCTTCTTCAACGCGTTCAGCTGTCCATTGTAGGCGAATTGAGTTTTGGCTCATTTCAAGGGCGGAGACGGCTACCCCACCAGCATTTGATGCTTTACCTGGTGCGTAGTGTACACCATTTTCGCGGTAGACTTTTACAGCATCTGAGTTGTTTGGCATGTTGGCTCCTTCGGCCACAATCTTCACACCGTTATCAACTAAACGTTGCGCTTGATCGCCATCGATTTCATTCTGAGTCGCACATGGCAAAGCGATGTCAGCATCAATATCAGCGTCCCAAACAGAACCTTCAATATGAGTTACATCTGGATGTTCTTCAGTATAACGGGCAATGCGTTCACGATCGTCCACTTTTAAAGCTTGAATCGTATCTAAATCCAGACCTTCTGGATCATACACGGCGCTGTTTGAGTCGCTCATTGTAACAACAATACCGCCCAATTCAGTTACTTTGCGAGCAGCGTAGTAGGCTACGTTTCCTGACCCAGAAATCATAACTTTCTTACCTTCAAGGGTTTCACCCACTTCTTCCACCATATTTCTTAAGAAGTAAATTAAACCATGTCCTGTCGCTTCAGTTCTACCAAGACTTCCTCCAGCTGGCACAGGTTTTCCTGTAAATACACCTGCTTCTGGACCATTAATGCGTTTATATTGGCCAATCATATAGCCAATTTCGCGTCCGCCAACACCAATATCACCCGCTGGCACATCTTCATCGGCTCCGATATATTTACTTAATTCCGTAGTAAAACTTTGAACAAAACGCATAATTTCATGCTCTGATTTGTTTTTAGGGTCAAAATCAGATCCCCCTTTAGCACCACCAATTGGTAAGCCAGTTAAGCTGTTCTTAAACGTTTGTTCAAAACCGAGGAATTTCATAATACTTTGGTTTACAGATGGATGGAAACGAATACCGCCTTTATATGGACCATTTAGTGAGCTAAATTGGACGCGGTAAGCAGTGTTAATTTGGACTTGCCCTTCATCATCCACCCATGGCACACGGAAGGAAATAATACGATCAGGTTCTACCAATCGCTCTAAGATAGCATCTTTTTCGTATTCAGGATGCTCATCGATGACTGGTTCAATGGCTTCGAAGAATTCATGAACGGCTTGCAGAAATTCAACCTCATGGGAATACTTCTTCTCTAAGTTGTCATATACACGATTAACATAAGCATTTTTCATTTTCGTAATCTCCTTTGTGTTTCAGAATACAAGCACATTGTATCACAAAGAAAACATTCTGTGAAGTTATGTTAAGAAGAGATGAGAGTTTTTGGAGGAATGTTCGGTTTTCTCATTATTTAGCCATAGAAAAATCCGTCTCCCTGCATTGCTGCAGTAAAGACGGATACGCATGTTGAGAGTTGTACGATCCAGGCAGGATTCGAACCTGCGACCGCCGGTTTAGAAGACCGGTGCTCTATCCAGCTGAGCTACTGGACCAAATGTAACAACCCATACAGAATACCATCGAACGCTTATTTTGTCAAGGGTGGATTGCTAAATAATCGTAAGGTCATCCCCTTGTCGCCATGGTTGGTCCGCATCGATGTGGTCGTAGAATAGAATACCTTTCAAATGATCCATTTCATGTTGGACAACAATCGCTTCGTAATCACGTAATTTGACTGTATGAACTTCACCGTGTTCGTCTCGGTATTCCAGGGTCACCCGGCGCGGACGAGGCACAAAGCCAGGAACATCATGGGGTACGGATAGGCAACCTTCCCCGTCTCTCAGGGCCGCTTTTTGGACGGCATGGCTTTTAATCTTAGGGTTGATGAAGATTTGATCGATGATTGTGTCGCCACGTTCTCCTTCATCTGTGTACTCAACTAAGTAAACAGCAAAAATTTGCTTGCTGACACCCAATTGGGGTGCGGCCAAGCCTACACCTGCACGCAAGCCGTATTTCTCGGCAATTTCATCGTCTTGGCTATTAATAAGAAACTCGCGCATTTCTGTAATCAGTTCTTGCGTTTCCTCGTCTAATGGGAAAGAAACCGGTTCAGCTTCCTGACGTAAAATTGGGTTATTTTCCGCAATGAAATCTTTCATGGTTATCATAATATCACTCCTTTATTTGTGGTTGGTTCGGCGATAGCCTTTAACAATATAACACTCTTTGACTTCATCAAATTCGAGTGATTCTACTAAAGTTTTCTGATGATATAAGGCTAATAAATCAGATTCTTCCGGTTGAACCGATACTGTGTAGGATTCAGCTAGTTCAATGCATGACTGCCATATTAGCTCCTTCAAGCGGTGTATGTCGCTGTTAGAACAGGCGCTTATAAGAATGCTTGGATGCAAGGTTGGTGTGAATAAGTCTTTATTTAGACAGTCTTTCTTGTTATAGACGACAAGCATTGGAATCTTATCCATCTTCAGTTCGCGGAGCAGATTCATGACTGTATCTTCATGCATATCACGCGCAGGATGTGAGGCATCTACGACATGGACCAATAAATCCACATCGCGAATCTCTTCCAAGGTAGATTTAAAGGCATAAATCAATTCCGTTGGTAATTCCTCAATAAAACCTACTGTATCTGTTAATGTAAAGGTATTATGCCCGCGAATCGTCATCTTGCGCGTTAAAGGATCCAAGGTGGCGAACAATTGATCCTGCACGTAAGTTTTCGAATCGGTAAGCCCTTCTAGAAGGGTAGATTTGCCCGCGTTAGTGTAGCCAACGAAACCGATATTAAAGTCTCGCCCACTTTGGCGACGCTCCCGAGTACGTTCCCGGTGGGCTTCCAGTTGCTTCAATTCCTTCTTAATACGTCCAATTCTTGAACGAATGTGCCGGCGGTCTGTTTCTAATTTCGTCTCACCGGGACCTCTCGTTCCAATTCCGCCCCCTAAACGGGATAAGCTTGTTCCTTGGCCAGTAATTCTTGGCAAGAGATACTCATATTGGGCTAGTTCCACTTGTAATTTACCGGCACTGCTTTTGGCTCGCATGGCGAAGATATCTAAGATGAGCTGCACCCGGTCAATCACTCGGACTCCGAGTTCTTCTTCAATGGTACGGTTAACATTAGGTGACATCGAATTGAGGAAAATAACTAAATTCGCTTCCTCCAATTCTACCTGGGCCGCTAAGGCTTCTAATTTACCCTTGCCGATAACGGTTTTGTTATTCGGTCGGGGAAGTTTTTGCGTCACTTCGCCGACAATTTCTCCACCGGCGGTTTCAGTGAGGCGAACCATCTCTTCCATTAAATAGTTAAATTTATCCTCGCCCAGTTCATCTGTTTGGACACCGACTAATATGACGCGATCGGGACTGACTTCCGTTTCAATCATCTGATCTTCCAATTAATTTGACATCTCCTCTATATTTAAATGTCTGCTAACAATGTCAATCGCTTCTTCGAGTGCTTTTGCTTCTGACTCAATTGTCAGCCAGTGCTTCTCTTGGAAACGATTCCGAAACCACGTCAGCTGACGCTTAGCATAGCGCCTTGAATTCTGTTGAATTGCTGCGATGACTTCAGCTAGCGTTGCCTGTCCTTGGAAATAAGGCCACCATTCTTTATAGCCTATACCTTTGGTGCTCTGCTCGTTCTGCTCAGGACTTCTTTGGTAGAGGGCTTCTGCCTCTTCTTCCAGTCCTTCATCAATCATCAACTCAACCCGCCGATTAATCCGGTCGTAAAGCACATCGCGCGGGCGGTCCAAGACCAAGAGGCAACTATCAAATACTTGCACTTGATTCTTATGTTCTTCTTGCTCGGAGAACAACTTTCCAGTAACCTCAATTACTTCTAAAGCGCGTATTAATCGCCGAGTATTCTGCACAGGAATCTTCGCTGCCGCCCCAGCATCCATTGCTTTCAACTCTTGCCAGAGGACTTCATTCCCAAGTGCTGCTGCCCGCTCTTGGAGTCGTCGCCGAACAGCTGGGTCATGGCTTCCTGCTTGCCCAAAGCCTAAATCGAACAACAAGCCTTCAATATAAAGACCCGTGCCACCTACAACAATTGGCAAATTACCTCGCTCGTAGATGGCCTGAATCGCTTCCGTTGCGTCGGCTTTGAATTGACTTGCATCATAACTTTCCCAAGACTTTTTGAAACTAAGTAGGTGATGGGGAATTCCTTGCATTTCTGCTTCGGTAATTTTGCCGGTGCCAATATCCAATGCTTCATAAATCTGCATGCTATCCCCATTAATAACCTCTCCACTAAAATGCTTGGCTAGTTCAATACTCAAAGCCGATTTACCTACCCCCGTCGGCCCGGCAATTACAATCAGGGGAATCTTTCTTAAGTTCTCTTCCATAACTCACTCCAGCATTTCTCTTGCTAAATCTCTTGAATGATCACTAATATCTTTCCCAGACATCATTTGGGCAATTAGTTCCACTCGCTCTTCCCCGTCCACCGGGCTAACTTGCGTTTGGGTTCGCTCATGGCTGACCATCTTGCGAATGTAGAGCTGTTGATCACTGATCGCAGCCACTTGGGCGAGGTGGGTAATGGCAAGAACTTGATGGCGTTCACTTACCTCGTGCATCTTCTCAGCAATGGCTTGAGCCACCCGCCCGGACACACCTGTATCAATCTCATCAAAAACCATCACTTTGGCCTGTGAATCACGGCTGAAGACAGTCTTTAAGGCTAACATGAAGCGGGATAATTCACCGCCACTGGCAACACGGACTAAGGGCTTCAAGGATTCGCCCGCATTGGTAGCAATATAAAACTCCACCCGGTCTAAGCCTTGCTCATTCAATTGTACAAAAGGAATTTGGGGATGTAGTTGTTCATTTAAACGGTCAAACAGCGGGGCACTCTCGAAGCGGACGTGAAAGCGGCTATCTTTCATATATAAATCAGCCAACTCTCTTTCAATAGCTTCTTCCAAATCTGCGCCTGCTTGTTCTCGCTGGTGATGCAAATTTTCTGCAAGCTCGAAGGCTTGTTTATAAGCTTGGGTTAAATCGGCTTCCAAGCGCTCTAGATAGGCCTCCCGGTGCTCGATTCGGTCGATTTCTTCCGCTAAATTGGCCTTATATTCAATAAGTTCATCAATGGAACGCTTATACTTACGCTTAAGAGCTGACAGTTCACTTAATCTCGCTTCTACTGCATCAATATCCATGGAACTATCTTCAATAAAGCTTTGACTTTGCGCTAACTGATGGGAAATATCCTCCAACATAGCTTGCGCCTCCCGCAAAGTTTCTAGTAATTGGGGATAGCTGAAATCAAAGCTGACAATTTGTTCGAGGTTGGCTTGAATGCCTGATAGTTGACTCAGAACGGATTGCTCAGATTCATTCAAGGCGTAAGTTATTCCATATAGCAACTCTGCATTCTTCTGCTGGTGTTGCATGCGTTGACTCAAAGCCTGCAATTCTTCTTCCTCACCCGGAATAAGCTCCACCTCGGCCAATTCCTCCGCCTGAAACTTCAAGAAACGCAAACGCTCCATTTGATCTGTTTCCTCAAGAAAAGCCTGCTGATATTCAGCCAACAGGCCGCGGTAAGTTTGGAAAGCAGCTTGATAAGAAGCATAAGTCTCTTGAAGCGAATCCTTGGCAAAAGCATCCAACATTCCTAAGTGTTGGCGAATATCCAATAGCGCTTGATGCTCATTCTGCCCATGAATATCCACCAAATACTGGCCAATATCCTTCAAAAGCGTCACATTAGCCAGCTGACCGTTAATACGGATGATATTGCGCCCTGATTGACGAATTTCCCGGCGGATAATTAAGCCTTCTTCTTGCCTCAATTCAATGCCGAAATCAGCCAAAGTCTGCCTGAGTCCCTCTGGAATGCGTTCAAAATTAAATAAACCTTCAACCGTTAAGCGATCACTTCCTTCGCGGATAAAATCCACTGACCCCCGGCCACCACACAGCATGCCGAGTGCATCGATAATAATCGACTTACCTGCCCCGGTTTCACCAGAAAGCACGGTCATGCCAGTTTCTAACGTTAAATGAACCGCTTCGATGATTGCGAAATTCTCAATCGATAAACTCTCTAACACCCGGCTCCCTCCTACTAAGCTTCAAATTGTGCGTGAGCTGCTTCTACCAGCCCTGGAATATCAATGTTTAACCAAGATTCATTCGCTAGCTTCGTATTCTTCAAATGAGCGAGAAACTCAATGTTTCCTTCCCCGCCAGTAATCGGTGAATACGTTACGTCTTGAATATCATAACCTAAGCCACTCATCATTTCCAGAACTTCACTTAGAACGTCCCGGTGAACTTGTTTGTCACGTATAACCCCATTCTTACCAATACGTTCAGGACCTGCCTCAAATTGCGGTTTAATTAAAGCGACGACATCTTCTCCCTCAGCAAGAATTGCTTGTAGGGGCGGTAAGATGAGGCCTAAAGAAATAAAGGACACATCAATACTGGCAAAATTCGGTTGGCCTACTTGAAAGTCTTCCGGCTGACTATAACGGAAGTTCACCCGTTCCATCACAATGACACGTTCATCTTGACGCAATTGATAGGCCAATTGATTGTAACCCACATCTAAAGCGTAGACTTGCGCTGCCCCAGCCTGTAAGGCAACGTCAGTAAAGCCGCCCGTTGAGGCACCAATATCCAGCATAATCCGCCCCGTCAAGTCCAGATCAAATGTCTCAAGCGCTTTAGCTAACTTCAGGCCACCTCGACTGACGTAAGGTAAGGTTTTGCCTTTGATATGAAGCTCGGTATCGGTCGCAATCTTCTCGCCAGGCTTGTCATAACGTAAATTATCTTGATTATATATTTGCCCAGCCATTATCAAACGCTTGGCCTGCTCGCGGGTTTCGGTAAGCCCTTGTTGTACAACTAATTTATCCACGCGTTCCTTCGCCACTGGCTAACCCCCTATCTAACAACATCCAAATATTCCATAAATTGCATTAATTCCATATATGGACGACCAGTGCGTTGTGTCAACTGTTTCAAGCTCGCCTCAGCAAGATTCATCTGCTCATCTAAAGCTTGGTAACTTTCCTCTAAGCCGAGAATACTTGGATAAGTCGCCTTCTGTAAGACAGCATCTTGACCTGTCTGCTTGCCAGTTTCTACTTCACTAGCTTGAACATCCATTAAATCATTATGAATTTGATAGGCAATCCCGAACGCATCACTAAAGCCTTTAAAATGCGCTTTCTCCGCCTCTAAGCCAGCAATCACCGCACCAGCTTCCACGGCAAAATTAAATAAGCAACCGGTTTTAAGGGCATGAATTTCTTGGAGTTGGTCTAAGGAAATCACTTGTTCTTCGGCTTGAATATCTTTCAACTGACCAGCAACCATGCCTACAGACCCGGCTGCTCGGCTCAAAGCTTGAAGTAACTTTACCCGCACCTTAGGGCGTAAGTTCTTGTCTTCAGCGATCACGCCAAAGGCATCCGTCAATAAAGCATCACCAGTTAGAATGGCTGTGGCTTCATCAAATTGAATGTGACTCGTCGGCTGACCTCTCCGCAAATCATCATTATCCATTGCCGGTAAATCATCATGAATCAGCGAGTAGGTATGAATATATTCCAAAGCAATAGCGGTAGACAAGCCTAATTCGACTGATTTATGTTGATTTAGCCGTAAGACACTTAACAAAAGAAGGGGACGCACTCGTTTGCCGCCACCTTTAAGCGAATAAAGCATCGGCTTTAAAAGCTCAATGTCGGTAGCTGACTGCTTGACGTATTGATCTAAGGCCTCTTCGAAACGTACCCGTAATTTATTCGTATTTAATGCTTTCATGGCTCAACCTCATCCAAGGCCTGTTCGCCACTTTCTGTCATCATTTTAGCAACGGTTTCTTCTGCGCTCCGCAAAGTTTTCTGACAATATTGACTGAGTTGGACACCTTCTTGGAAAGCACTCAAAGCTTGTTCCAAAGGCAAATCACCTTGCTCCAATTGCTGGACAATCTGTTCTAATTGACCCAAGGCCTCTTCGAAATTCTTAGGTGTCTTAGCATTTGATTCTGACATCTTATCATTCCTTTTCACTCGTTTTTTCTTCCATTGGCTCAGGATAGACTGCCTCAACTTTGGCGCTGAAACTTCCATCCACTAATCTTACATCAACAGTTTGCCCTACTGCTACTGCTTTAATTCCTTTGACAACTTGATCAGCTTGCTCAACTACCGCATAACCTCGCGCTAAGCTTTGCAAGGGGCTTACCGCATTCAAAAGCTGGGCTTGTTTGGCTAATTCTGCCTGCTTATCCTTTAATAGCTGTTGACTGGAGCGCGCCAAGCGTCTAGTAACATCTGATACGACTTGCTGATAGTGTTGAATATCTTGCTTAGGATTCTGAAAGAGGAGTCTTTGGGATAAGCCTTGTGCTTGTAAGCTTTTCGTTTGAAGTTGACGTTCATTGACCCTTTGTAATTGATCCATCAACTGATCGAGCCTTTGCTGGTATGGTTGATACAAACGCTCAGGTTGAGCGAGGGCATAAGAGCGACTTAAACGTTCCAAATGTTTATGGCCTAGCTGAATCCGTTGATTCATCGCCATATAAATTCTAGCTTCAGTTTGTTGAATATACTGTAATACCTCAGTTAGAACAGGCACCGCCTGCTCAGCAGCCGCCGTAGGTGTAGGCGCCCTTAAGTCTGCCACTAAATCTGCAATGGTTGTATCCGTTTCATGGCCAATCGACGAAATAACTGGCACGCTAGAAGCCAGGATTGCTCGGGCGACAGCTTCTTCATTGAAACTCCACAAATCTTCAATCGAACCACCCCCACGCGCTAGAATAATCGTATCAAAATCCTGGGCTTGGGCTTCAACAAGTTGAAAGGCACGAACAATCTCCCCGACCGCCTCTTTGCCTTGCACCCGGGTGGGGAAAACCGTTAGGGCAACAATAGGATAGCGTCGTTTCACCGTTGTAATAATATCGCGAATAACAGCTCCTGTCGGACTTGTGATGACCGCTATTTTGCGAGGGAAACGGACAATTGGACGCTTTGGCCGGTCCAACGCCCCTTCAAGGCGCAATTTCTCCTTGAGCTGTTCTAAGGCAAGGTAGTAGGCCCCAATCCCATCCGGCTCCATCTGCTCAATAATTAGCTGGTAATTCCCATTCGGCTCGTAGACAGCGATGCGCCCCTGAGCGAGGACTTTCATTCCCTCTTCCAATTTAAATGGCAACTTACTGAAAGCACCCCGATACATGACCGCGCCAATTCGCGCTTTATCATCCTTCAAACTGAAATACTGATGACCATTCGGTCGCAAGCGAAAGTTTGAAATCTCACCAATAACGAAAACCTTCTGCATATAAGGATCGGCGTCAAACTTGCGCTTAATATATTGCGTGAGCGCTTGGACTGTTAAATATTTCTCTTGCTTGGCTACTTGAGACATGGCTCCTCCTTCCGCTGCAGAGCAATCATTCATTTGCTCGGTACTACCTATTATAGCAAAAATACTCCGAGGATTATATCGAATCTTCAACATTTCACCGAAGGAGAAGGCTTTACTTAAGTAAGATGAGTTACTTCCAATTACTTCATGGCTTGGGACGACTAAAGCACTAGCATGGATTATCGCATTGATATTGTTGCTTTTCTTTGGAGAAGTGAGGAGCATCTATTGGAAATTTCTAATTTAAAAATACACCGGACCAACATGTTTAAATGTTAATCCGATGTATTTACTTAAATAGCGACAGTAACGTTACTGCGCAACTTCTTGTGTACCTTCTTCACCCATCGATGCAGGGTCTTGAGGCACTGTTACTGGCTCTTCAATAACTTCTTCTGCTGGAGCCGGCTCCTCAATCGGTTCTTCAACGGGAGCTTCTTCTGTAGGAGCATCCGCTGGTGTCTCTTCGCCTGTCTCTTCTGCTTCTTCTTCAGAAGACTCTGTACTTTCTTCTGGTGTATAGCCAGGAATCGTATAGTCCGCTGGAATCTCTACGCTTGGGATATAAGCATTTTCGACACTTACCCCATAGGCAGTTTGGAAATCGAATGGTGTCAGAGGTGTTACGTTCATCATTTCATCTACTGCAAAGATTTCTTGCGTTGCGGTATCATAAGCGAAACGCCCTGCTACCGATTGATGGTCGGGTCCATCGTAGTAGGCAGCCATTTGAATGACAGTACCATCTTGTTCAAAGTCGCGGTAAGCAAAGACTTCTGGGGCAAGACCGGTGGCGTTGGCAACTTGCTGAACAATTTCTGCTAACACAGGATCACTTGAGCGCATTTGTTGGGCTCCATTTAATTGATTCAACCACGTATCCTTCACATCCCCTACTTGGCTGGATGCATATTGATACATCTGAGCCCGCAACTCATTTAAGGCATTCTTTTCTTCTGTGGAAAGACCTGGCGTCATCGCTTCAAAGGTAAAGGTCTGTGCATAAGTGTTCTCTACCAATTCACCACTTTCGACGACTTGATAGAAGCGGTCAGCAAAAGCTTGAAGTATTGGATGGAATTCACTTTGTTCACTAAAGCCTAACCGTTCGCCAGCTAGAATATCTTCTGCCGTCTGTGTTGGTTGTAGAGTCGGCAAGATGTCAGACCAGCTACCTTGAATACTTGTTTCTAACTGTTGAATCGTCTCTTCGTTCTGCGCAGCGTCGGTATTGGCATACTCTTCAGCATAACCGACAACTTCTTGGGTTACTTCAGGATTCTCGTCAGGGTTTACGCCATTGGCTTCTAATACTTGGTTAACAATATTCGTGATAGTTGCTTCATCCACTTGGACATTGTTAACAATATTGGTCGTAACTTCTGCTTTAACTTGCGCTATGATTTGATTAACCTGGATATTATTCAGTGGGGTGTACTGGCTTACATTATTCACTACGCTAATTTCTTGTTGGGCCACTTGGGCGTCTTGTGGGTTCACTTGGGTTCCCGTAGACTCTAACAAGGCATAGACCCCAGCCAAGGCCCCTTCACCGGTTACCGGTGATACGGTTGCAATGCGAATCTGAGCATTGCGTGCACCTGCTGTAATGGCCGCATTCTGGTAAGTAAGTTGAGAGACTTGAGTAATATTCTGCGGGGTGACAATTTGCACTTGGACACCATAACCTTCTTGCATAGGTTGAATAAAGGCACTCGATAGAACGGTTGTACCTGCATTAGAGCCATCTTGTAAATACTGATTCACCATTGGGCCATCCACATAGATAATTTTACTTTGATCGACATTGCCCGCACCTAAAAGTTGCAAGGTTTGAGTCGCATCTTGACCAGACAGCGATCCACCTAAGGCTACCATGCCTGCCCCTTGAGTTTGTTGACTCACAACTGCCGCTGCTGATGTCATATATACCACTGGACTAACGGCAGGTGCCAGTAAGGCTGTCGCAGTAAGTCCCATAAGAATTTTACGTTTCAACGTCATAGAAATACTCTCCTTTTCTCTCCCGGCGTCCCAACCCAAGTTACTTAACTTATAACCGCGCACTTTACACACACGCTATAAGAAAAGCGATATGTCACGTCGGGATTTCTTAACATCTTTATTGTATCACACATTCATAAGGATTAATATTTAGACGGCCTTTTTACAAACTTAATTCATTGAAAGGGCATATTCTCACCCCCGCCTAAAAATAAGAAAAGCAGACCCAAGCCCAATCAAGGGTCAGGTCTGCTTAGAACTTTTAAGCGTCTTCTTCAAGAACTGCATCATTCTTATGGAGTCGATTTAAGAGGACACCACTAATAAATTTACGAGATTTATCATCACTGAAGCCACGGCTAATCTCAATCGCTTCATTGACAGCAACTGCTGGTGGGACGTCTTCATCATCCACATAGTCCATTTCATAGATTGCGATACGCAGAATGGTTAAATCAATCGGCAATAAGCGCGACAATGTCCAATTGGATAAATTCGCTTGAATTATCTCGTCCAAACTTGCTTGATGGCTTTGGACCCCTTCAATAAGTGTATATACATAAGGATCACTAATAGAATCAAAGCCTGCTTCTGGATAATCGCCTTCTTCTAAGGCAAAAGCTAAGGCTTCATCACGAGACGTTTCTTGAGCATTAACCGTTAACTGAAATAAGGTCTGCAAGGCAATGATGCGCGCCTCGCGCCTTGAACTTAGTTTACGACTCACGCGTTTCACCTGCGACTGCTTCTGTTTCAATCGATTGCACGTGAACATTTACTTGGCTGACTAATAAATCGGTCATATATAGAATCTGCTCGCGGACACGTTCTTGAATTTCAATAGCCACTTCAGGTACAGAATAACCAAACATGATATGCACATGTAGATCAATCGTTAAATCCTCACCGTCTCGGCCAACATGGGCTGAAATACGCTCATTGTCCATGCCAAGAAAGTTTTCGACTTCTTTCTGGAAGCCAGTGTGTTGGGTGACGACCCCTTTCACTTCACTACTCGCCTTGGCAGCAATTGACTCGAGTACGCCTGGCGTTATATTGATTTCACCTAAATTTCCGTGTTCTGATGGATTGAAGGCTACTTCGCGTTTATTTGTCATATTAGAACCTCCTAAGTCAACTTTATCCCTTCCATTGTACCGAACTATATCTCATTTAGCTAGAGTTTTATGAAATGTTTTGGACTTGTGTTGAGACTTTCTACCCCATCGGCTAATACTAATAAGTCATCTTCAATCCTTACACCGCCCAGACCTTCTATATAAATTCCCGGCTCATCGGTGATGACCATATACTCTTCCAAAGGCTCCTCATTGCGACTGGCAATGGCTGGCTCTTCATGCACATCGATACCTAAGCCATGCCCAGTTGAGTGGCCGAAATATTCCCCGTAACCTTGCTCGCTAATATAGTCTCGGGCAATCGCATCTACTTCAGCACCCGTCATCCCAGCCTTCGCTTGAGCAATGACCCGTTCATGTGCTTCAAGAACAATCGCATAAATCTTCTCCAGTTCCGGATCAACGTCGCCGATGGCAAAAGTTCGAGTCATATCTGAACTATAGCCTTGATAGTAGCAGCCAAAGTCGATAGTCACCATATCGCCTGCTTCAATTACCTTATCGCTAGCTACACCATGAGGCATGGCTGAGCGGTAACCACTGGCTACGATGGTGTCAAAAGACATAGCCGACGCACCTTTAGCCTTCATAAAGCGTTCTAATTCATTGGC
Organism: Suicoccus acidiformans; assembly: GCF_003546865.1. GTDB lineage: Bacteria > Bacillota > Bacilli > Lactobacillales > Aerococcaceae > Suicoccus > Suicoccus acidiformans. The sequence continues at coordinate 741,822 of NZ_CP023434.1, read as the reverse complement.
GACTTCAAGTTCAGTCATCCCGACTTGAATGAAGTCAAGAATGTGTGTATATGCTTCGTCAGTAATTTGGCACGCTTTCCTAATCCGTTCAACCTCTTCAGGGTCCTTAACAGCTCGAATAGCTTCAATCACCCCACGACTGGAATAGAAGTCAACATCTAAGGCATCTTCTAAATCTTCGTAAGTTGAAAGCTTCATATCATCAGCTTCCAGCATTAAACGCTCAATTCCTTCTTGGTCGATTAAACCTTGTAATGCCTCTGTCTGAGTCCCCTCACGAATAATGACCTCAAAGCCTTTTGCCTGCTCAGTCGCTTGTTGGCGGTAACGAAAATCGGTCATAAAGAATGCTTTCTCTTGAGTTAAGAGAATAAGGCCGGCCGTTCCCGTAAAGTTAGCCAAATAGAAGACATTCTTCAAATTTGTCACCAGCATTGCGTCCATTTGCTCTTCTTTTAAATAGTCTCTGATTGCTTCAATTCTTCTCACAGTGACAACCTTCTTTCTAATTACTCTTATTATAGCAAAGAATTCTGTTGCCACCTAGTAAATCTCACTTAAATTGGACTCCTCCGCCTTTGGCCGCTGATACAAATAAACGGTCAGTTGTACATAGTAGTCAACCCCTGGTAAAGTCTGACTGACTTCTTGTTTAAAGGTCCCACTATGGTTTTGATGCACGATTGATCCTTGCCCTCTGCGGTTATATTGATAAGTAAGTCCTGAGTTATACGTTAAGCTTAGCTCATTAATCGGCGCTTGCCAATATTGCTTTTCCCAGAATAGATCTTCCTTGATTAGTTGAAAATCCGAATTTTCTAGATCTTGCCTCAATTGCTTCAATGAGTCAAGATATGCATTCGGACTTACTAGCTCGATTTGGTAAGCCGCCTTCATATAACCATGCACTGGTAAATTTATCCAAGAAGCAACCTCTTGCCAACGCTCTTCGTCCGCAAGGAAGAGTTCTTGCGTATATAGTAAAACCTGTTCCTGCTCCTGATTTTCTTCAAAGAACACACCTGCTTCAAAGTCATCCAACCAGCTTTCCCAATGAAGATAGGGTTGCAGGCGACGTTCCTTTAAAAGTTCGCTTCGGTTTCGAACAGCTTCTTCTAATTCAACAAAGCTATCTTGGTAGGCTGCTTGCAAGTGACTTGCGGCCATTTCTGCTTGAATCCCTATTCGGTAAGCTTCTTGTAAGCGTGCATGATTCACCCGGTCACCCGTCACCAGGCGCAGTAAACTTAAGTAGAGCATAGATGTCAAAAGCATAAATACGATAGTTGTCGGTAAGGCAAATGCTTTCTGCTTCAAGGATTCCCACCTACCCGAATATGACCTTGATAAGTTTGGCCGTTTGCTAGACTTACTTCCAAATAGATAAATTCACCCTGCCATTGGGCGGACCAGGTGTCCACTTCCATTAAATAAGTTTGCCAACCCGGACGCTTAACAAGCCGCCCACGATTTAGCTCAATCCAGGATACTTTCCCGCTTTGAGGTTCCTTTAGGTAAACCCGCCCACCTTCAATGCCTTCCACCGTATAATGTTCTAGCTCCGCCTCTAGTAAATTGAGAAAGAGATGCCAATCTTGGCTACGATCTTCCAGGATTCGCCCTTCGATACTCTGATAAGTCCGTAAGCTCATACTTATCGTCTGCATAATCATGGAGAAAATCAGCAAACCTAGTAATAATTCTACTAATGTGAAAGCCGCATCATGACTACTATGAATCTTCTCTAGCCACCGTATACGCCTCACCTCCTTCAAGCCATATTTGGCAAAGTTCAGCCTCACAAGCAAAAGCTTCCACTCTCCGCCCTTGGCCACTGGCATTATAGTTCCTAATTAAGGCTTCTTCACGTAGACTACTATCATCTTCTGCAAAACTCACCCGGGCCAACTCATAAAATATTCGCCATTCCTGAGTCGCCTCCGCTTCCCTCTGTTGGCTTTCAATCAAAGATAAGTAGCTGGGCAAGAAGAGGGCTAACACAAAGCCGAGCAGACTCAATGCCGTTAATGCTTCCAATAAGGTAAAGGCACCTTCACTACGCCTCATAACTTCAACCCCTCTCTATACAAAAGCGACCATTTGCTATTTGAAAGACAAAGGAGACCCTTGTATTGTCCTGCATATTGATGAAATGAATCGATTTAAAGTTAGTTGTCCGTGCATCACGGCGAAAAGTAAAGGCATAAGAATGCTCAATCTGCCAAGGTTCCGGCACGCGCAATTGATAGCTTTCCCTTGGCGTGCGCATTTCGGTAAAGCGAACCTCTTGGCGATACGCATCAAAATCTACACGAATATCTACCTTCTGCAAAATAGCTGTCTGTTGAGCTGTCTGCAATTCTTGAGCAATCGTTTCGAATAAGAGCCGACCTTCAATACTCTGCTTGAAATCAATCGGTTGTGTAAAACGCAAGCACACTAAGCAGATGCTGAGAATGGCCAAGACAAGTAGACTTTCAAGCAAAGAAAAGCCTAATTCACTGCGCCTCACTGAACCGTATCCGCACGAGAGTTAATCCCGTCCATGCGTTTAACGGCCTCATCCGCTTGCTTGTCGGTGAGATAACCCGATGAGACAAGGGTATCTAAACTAACTGGACCTGCTCCTTCAACCATTTGATAGGCTTGGGCTTGACTGTGGACAATTTCGGTAATATTGGCCTTCCCTTGCTCATCAATCCGGTCCCGTTGACTCGAAATATTTGGGATCAAGATCACCATAAGTAAGGCAACGACAATCAGCACAATGAGCATTTCTAGAAGTGAAAAGCCTTGCTCCTTATTCTTTCGCAGTGTCTGTAATCTCTTTAATATTTTTTCCATTGTATCACCTATAATCCTTCCATTGTAAACATGGGTAACATAATTAGTAAATACATTGCTAAAACGAGCATTGCAATAAAGATAAACAAAATCGGTTGAACCCACTGGATCTTTCGTTCAATATCTTCCATCAGTTGCCGAAAGACGGTTTGGGCATACATTTGACATTTGGCGGCTGTTTGACTGATAAGTTCTCCTTGTTGAATAACTAAAGGAAAAACTTGGGTAAAGATATCCAATTCTGCCAATAAGTCGACTAAGGGACGTCCCTCCTTAAATCCCGTTTCTAGAATTTCCCCCACATCCGCCAGTAATGGTTCAATTGGAAAGCGCACTAAGGTATCTAAGGTCTGCTGCATGGAATACCCCCCCAGGAAGAAATTACCAAAGGCCTCCGCTAGCTGATAACTGCAATAGCTGCGTACCCAACCTTGGATAAACGGTATTTGAACTAAGAGCTGATAGCGTTTTAAAGGACGCAAGCGAAAGAGATACAAATTTCCTAAGCCAAGAACGACTAAGCTAAGTCCGACCAATAAGAGCGTTATTTGGGGGAGGTAACTGAAGAAATCCACCAGCATCCGGACCATAAGATGACTATCATACACATCCTGCTGAATAAAGCTGGCAATATGTGGCAAGAGAAAGCTACGCATCCCAAATAATAAAGCCACGAGAAATACAAGCATCATCGCTGGATAAACGAGGACTTTGATAAATTTCTGTTGATATTCCTGCAGTTTGCGCAGAAAGTCAGCTGCTTGGTGCAAGGCTTCCAAGAAGCGCCCTTGCCTTTGGGCATAGAATAAGTTAGCCACGATGTGTATGGAGTAACCTAAGGGTTCCAAGGCCCGCTCAAAGCTTTCGCCCTTTTCTAAAGCTGCCTGCATCTGGTCAATGAGGTGGGCATACTGGGGCAGCAACAAGGCCATGAAATGCAAAGCTTGTTGGACGGAAAAGCCTTGTGTTAACAATTCCGCCAAGTACTTTAAGAAAAGTGATCGGTCTTTGGGGCGTAGCACCTTTGCTTGACGTTCAAACAAGCTCGAAGTGAAGATAGGTTTCCGTGTCGATATAGCCATAAGCCCACACTTTCTTTAAACGTTGATTCAGTCTTAAGTAATCTGCTTCTCCCGTATCGAAATACTTCTGCAAAGCCGGCCCTGATAAAATCTCCAACAAGGCCGACCGCTTACGCTCTGATGGAATATGCTGGCAATATCTATGACAACGCCCTTGGCATAGATTGCAGTAACGCGGTAAAAGTCGCTGGGAAATAACACCAATGAGTGATTGCTTCATCTGTTCTGGACTAATTTGCAATTCTTCCAAGCGCGCCATGACACCTAGGGCATCTTTAGCATGAATCGTAGCAATCATCAAATGCCCGGTTAAGGCACCACGGATAGCCATCCGCGCCGTTTCTTCATCGCGAATTTCTCCGATAAGAAGAATGTCGGGATGATGGCGTAAGGACGCTTTAATTAAGACATCGTACGTAATTCCCGATGCCTCATTTACCTCTGTCTGCAAGAAACGCTCATCATACAGTTCAACTGGATCCTCCATGGTTATCACTTGCAAAGTCTCCTTGTGACTACGGGTACGGAGCAGTTGATAAATGGTCGTGGTTTTGCCGGAGCCGACCGGACCACTGAATAAAACTAAGCCACTTTTACGCTGAATCAAGCGCTCTAATACCGGAATATCACTAGGATAATAGCTGCCCAATTCTGCTAAATTCGACTGTTGCTGCCGGAGAATCCGAATAACCAGCGATTCCTTTAAGCGAACATTTGTCATCGTTGAGAAACGTAGCTCAACAACTTCCTCGGCTAACTGCATCTCACTCGCACCCGACTGAGGGTGTCGTTTCTCCCCCACATCCATATTCGCGGCAAATTTGAAATAGCTAATCAAACGCTTACCCTGCTCATCTGATAAGGAATCACACGGCTCTAAATAGCCCTGAGCACGGAAATAAACCCCATACCCCGTCTCTAAGGGCAAGATATGAACATCTGACACACCCAGCAAAACCCCCTTTTCAATCATTGTATGCGCCAATCGTTCAACCAAACTAACACCACCTTTCCTAAGTTTTGAGAGTTATCCTCTCAATATATATATACTCAAGTTAGGGTCTATTTCCATCTGGTCAATTTTTAAATTATAAACTTTTTTGGTAACTATACTTTCAAGGCCTGGTATGTTAGAATATTTATAACTGACGCAAGTCAAAGCCATGCTAAATTACAACAAAAGGAGTTGAAGAAATGATTTATAAAGTACTTTATCAACCAAGCAAAACACAAGCACCGCGCCGTGAAACGACGCAAGCTTTGTTTATGGAAGCAGAGTCTATTAAAGAAGTACGCAAATTATTAGATGCGAACACACCATACAACGTTGAATTCATCCAAGCCCTTGAAGGCGAATTCCTCGATTATGAACGGGAGAATAACCCGGATTTTGAGGTTGTGACCTTTTAATGGCAGCAAACCTGAAGAATAATGAAGTAGGCGTCTTTGCCCTAGGTGGACTTGAAGAAATTGGGAAAAATATGTATGGGGTCCAATTTCAAGATGAAATCCTTATCCTAGACTGCGGCGTCCTCTTTCCAGACGATGACCTTTTGGGCATCGATTACGTCATTAATGACTTCCAATACCTATTGGAAAACCGCGATAAAGTCAAAGCCTTGATTATTTCTCATGGGCACGAAGATCATATTGGCGGTATTCCCTTCCTCTTACAGCAATTGAATGTGCCGATTTATGCCGATCCCTTGGCCAGTGCCTTGATTCGCAACAAGCTGCAAGAGCGTGGATTACTTCGTGACGCACAAATTCACGAGATTCATGAAGACAGTGTGATTAAATTCCGTAAGACGAGCGTCCGCTTCTTCCGTGTTAGCCACAGTATTCCAGAAGCCTTTGGTATTGTTGTTAACACACCACCGGGTAACATCGTCTTTACAGGAGACTATAAGTTCGACTTTACGCCTGTTGGCAAACCAGCAAACCTTCACCGCATGGCTCAATTAGGAGAAGAAGGTGTGTTGTTGATGATGGGGGATTCGACCAATTCGGAAGTTTCAACTTTCACCATGTCAGAGCGTATTGTCGGCGAATCGATTCACAGTATTATTCAAGGTGTTGAAGGCCGTGTAATTTTTGCGACTTTTGCTTCAAATGTGTCCCGCTTGCAACAAGTAGTAGAGACAGCCATTGAAACAGACCGCAAAATCGCTGTCTTTGGTCGCAGTATGGAGAATGCCATAAAAACTGGCCAAGAATTGGGTTACATTAATGATCACGGTTATGATGTATTCATCAATAACCGCGAATTAAATCAATATCCAGGACACGAGATGATTATTCTCTGTACCGGTTCGCAAGGGGAACCGATGGCAGCCTTGAGCCGGATTGCTAATGGTACCCACCGGCAAATTTCCTTGCAGCCTGAAGATACAGTTATCTTCTCCAGTTCACCGATTCCTGGTAATACAACCAGTGTAAACCGAGTCATTAATCAGCTAACGGATGCTGGAGCGGACGTTATTCATGGTAAATTGAATAATATCCATACATCTGGACACGGAAGTCAACAAGAGCAATTATTAATGATGCGTCTGTTGAAACCGAAATACTTCCTCCCAGTTCACGGTGAGTATCGCATGCTAAATATTCAAGCCAAGCTTGCCCAAGAAGTAGGCATTCCTGCTGAACATACCTTTGTGATGAAAAGCGGTGATATGCTTGCCCTTACCGAAGATAGTGCGCGTATTTCAGGCCAAATCCCAGCTGGGGACGTCTATGTTGACGGAAGTGGTATCGGTGACGTTGGCAACGTCGTCTTACGTGACCGTAAGATTCTATCGGAGAATGGGTTAGTTATCATTACTGCTACCATTGATTATGAGAACAAGCAGCTTATCAGTGGACCAGATATTATGTCACGAGGCTTTATCTATATGCGTGAGTCCGAAGAACTCATCCAAACCATCCAAAACTCCGTTAAAGCAGCCATCAACCGTGGCTTAAATGAAAGCGGCAATGATGTAAATGAGAAGCTGATTCGTGACATCATCTTCGATACTGTTCATCCACTGCTGTATGATGAAACTGAACGTAAACCGATGATACTGCCAGTACTCTTAGATATTAACAAAGGCGTTCGTCGTCGCAGCAACAAGCAAGACGAAGCCCAAAGTGACGGCCATGAAAAGCCGAAACAAGCAAATCGAAATGGAAAACGTAATCATCGCAAAAAAGCATAATTTTAACCAAAAAAGAGTTCCTTTTGGACTCTTTTTTGCATATAATACGGATTAATATAAATAATTCGAAAGAAGGAATGTTGAAATGTACAAATTCATGAAGAAGATTCCTGGTGGATTACTTTTAATCCCAATGTTGGCTGCTGCCCTCGTGAATACGATTGCATCAGACTTCTTCCATAATCTCGGCGGTATGAGTGAAGCACTTTTTACAACGAATGGTATTAACTATGTCGTTGCTGCAACGTGCTTCTGCTCGGGAGCGACGCTTGACGTTCAGCGCTTGATGAAAGTGTTGAAAAAGCAAGGTACCTTACTTCTAATTAAAACCGTGCTTTGTGTGGCGGTTGCCTTCCTCTATATCCGTTTCTTCGGGCTTGAAGGAATCTTTGGCATTACTGCTGTTGCTTTAGTCGCTGCGATTTGTAGTACAAACCCTTCGCTTTACCTCGCCTTAGAGCAAGACTTTGGGACAGAAGATGACCAGGGGGCCTTTGGTTTAGTCGGACTTTTCTGTGTGCCAGCCTATCCGATGCTCGTCTTCAGTGTTGCCCAAACATCTGCGATTGATTGGACACCAATTATCTCTACCCTAGTCCCAATCATCTTCGGAATGATTGTGGGTAACTTAGATAAAGATATGGCTGACTTCTTCCGTCCAGGTGTAGTTGTTCTAACACCTTTTATGGGCTGGGTTTTCGGAGCAGGCATTAACCTCTTAAGTGCTGCCCAAGCTGGGCTTCAAGGGGTACTTATCACAGCGCTTTATTACTTAATAATGATCCCGATTCTTTTCGTTGAGCGCAAATTCATCCATGAAGACGGTATTTCGGCAATTGCCATGAGTTCCATTGCTGGTATGTCCGTATCAGTTCCAACACTGATGGCTGCATCGAACCCGGCACTTGCTCCTTTTGCCGAAAGTGCCACCGCACAAATCGCCTTAGGGGTTGTCTTAACCAGCTTAATTACACCTATCTTAGCCAAACGTTTAGATAAGACCAACCATCCCGAAGCATAGCAAAAAAGCAGTCACTGCCTTATGGCATGTGTACTGCCCCCTAAATGTTAGATTTGTTGTCTAACATTTGGGGGGGCAGTACAATGTGGCTGCTTTTTTGCTTTGGGGACGTTTCAATTCTTATCGCGCCTTTAATGCACGGTCAATATCCCTTTTAGCTTGTTGCTCTTTAAGAGCATGGCGTTTGTCATAGCGATTCTTACCGCGAGCTAAGCCGATTAGAACTTTGGCCCGTCCGCGAACGAGATATACCTTCAATGGCACGACAGTATAGCGGTTTTGCTTGACTTCGTTGTGCAGTTGAATGATTTGGCGTTTATGTAAGAGTAATTTACGGTCACGCAGGGGATCATGGTTGAAGATATTTCCCTGTTCATAGGGGCTAATATGAACTTGTTTGAGCCAAGCTTCACCGTTTCTAAAGGAGACATATCCATCTTGAATATTCATCTTGCCTTTGCGGACGGATTTGATTTCCGTGCCTTTGAGGGCTAAGCCCGCTTCAAAAGTTTCCAAGATTTCGTAATCATGTCGCGCCTTACGATTTTGTGCAAGGGGCTTGTCTTTTGTTTGTTGTTTAGCCATCAGCTCGCTCCTTTCTATTTACGTTTTCTTAATTTGAAATTCTGTTTCTTTGCTTTACCTTTGCGGCTTCTTTGTTTACTTTTATGGTCTTGGGACTTCTTGCGGCGAGATTTGCCATGTTGTTTTTGGCGATCTGAGCGTTTAGCTTTCTGGGGTTGGATATTTACATCGGCTGGATCAACAGCTTCTGCATCGATAAGTTTGAAGTCAATTTGACGCTCATCAATATTGACTTGTTCCACCTCAATGGTTACCTTTTGGCCAATGCGGAAAATGCCGCCCTTACGCTCGCCAACAAGTATTAAGTGATCAGGATGGAAATTATAGTAATCATCTAGACCATCGAGACGAATCAATCCTTCAACGGTATTAGGCATTTGCACGAACATACCGAAATTTGTAACTGAGGTAATCATACCTTCGTACTGCTCGCCCACTTTATCCGCCATAAATTCGGCTTTCTTCAAGGCATCTGTTTCACGCTCGGCTTCAACTGCCCGGCGTTCCATTTTGGAAGAGTGGTCTGCGATAACTGGCAGGCGCTTCTCTAAGCGAGTACGCTCTTTACCACTTGGTTGGCCCTTTAGATATTTATGAATAAGTCGGTGAACAATTAAATCAGGATAGCGGCGAATCGGTGAGGTGAAGTGGGTGTAGTCTTGAGCCGCTAGACCATAGTGCCCATGAGGTTCCTCACTGTACTTGGCTTGTTGCATACTGCGCAAGAGCATCATCGATACGACCGGCTCATACGCCTCGTCTGCTACTTTGGCCATCACTTCTTGCAGTTGTTTCGGACGCATATTCTCCGTATTCCCTCGCAGAATCATACCGAAAGACGTAATAAATTCCGCAAAACGGTCTAATTTCTCGGTATCCGGCTGTTCATGAATCCGGTAAATAAAAGGATACTGCCGGTCTTTGAAATCTTTGGCGACGGTTTCGTTAGCTACAAGCATAAAGGATTCAATTAAACGTTCGCCTGTTTGACGCTCCCGAAGTTGAATATCTAGAGGATGACCATCTTCATCGACTTTAATATATGCTTCTTCCGTATCGAAATTTAAAGCCCCACGGCTAATCCGCATGTCTTCTAGAATATGATGCAAGTCTACCATGGCATCAATCGTTGGCGTAATTTCCGCATAAGTCTCGCGTAAAGCTTCGTTACCGGCAATAATTTCGTTGACATCATCATAAGTCATCCGATAATCTGAATGAATCACACTCTCGTAAATTTTATGCGATTCAACGTGACCTTGGGAATTAATGACCATCTCACACGTTAAAGTCAAGCGGTCTTCACGTGGATTTAATGAACAAATCCCATTGGATAGTCGCTGAGGAAGCATAGGAACAACGCGGTCCGTTAAGTAAACTGATGTCCCCCGCTCATATGCTTCTAAGTCCATCGGACTACCTTCTTGTACATAATGCGATACATCTGCAATATGTACACTTAAACGGTAGCGTCCTCCTTCGAGTACCTCTAAGCCTATCGCATCATCCAAGTCCTTAGCATCCGCCCCATCTATGGTAAAGACAAGCTGATCGCGCACATCGACTCGGCCATCTAAATCTTCTGCTTGAATTGTCTGTGGTACTTGGCTCGCTTCCTCTAAGACTTCTTCAGGAAATTCAGTCGGGATATTAAATTGATACAGAATCGTCAGAATATCTACACCAGGGGCATCTTTATGGCCAATTTCGCGGGTAGCATAGCCGACCATTTGATGGGGCTTATCAGGTGTTGGGTAGGTCTTAATCTCCAGCGTAACTATACTATGCGCTGCCGGATGTACGCCTTCTGGCAGAATATAAACCCGGGTTTCACTTGGAAAGGTACCTTGGGGCTCCACAAAACCAATATAACCCGATTCTTCCCGCTGACTTTGGTCGTATTGGATGAATTCACCTACTAATTGACTTTGTTGGCGCTCGATGACGCGAATAATTTCTGCTTCGGACCCTTTGCCTGTTGCTGGGTCGACATGCTTAATAACACGTGCTTCCACCCGATCACCATTCATGGCTCCGCCTGAGCGGCCGCGGGGGACAAAGAAATCGGGCTCGTCTGGTGCATATTCAATAAAGCCGAAACCTCGTTCATTTGCCCGGTAGACACCTTCAATACGACTTTGATTTTGCTTAGTTTTAAATTTCCCTTGGGGGGTAACATATACTTCTTCAATCCGTTCAAGAAAGGCTAAGGCTTTGACCAGTTTCTTGTAGTTTTTGCTGCCACGGTAATTGAATATACTCGATAATTCTTGAGTTGTGTAAGCATGGTCTGGATTATCCTGCAATACCTCGAGGATGCTTCTTTCTAATTTTGATAGGGCCATATGGACCACCTTTCTAGATAAATGACTGAATAAAGGCTGTTAAATCTTCGACAAATGCATCTCGGTTGCGATTAACAGTAATAACATGCGTATTGTCTGGATACCAGTGTGACTGAACATCTGCATTCTCTAAAGCTTGCTTTAATAAACTTGCATCTGAGGCATCGATCATCTCGTCTTGACCTGATTGTGCTAAGAAGAAGGGCTGTGTAATTTGCTTAAGCTTTGGTTGCAGATGCGCTTTAAAGTCTTCCAAATCGGCCATTTGCGCCTGATGCTTGGCAACCAGCTCTGCTTCATCTGCCTGGTAGGCTTCTAGACCTTGATTGCGCTTATAGATGGCCTGGGCATACTGCTTAAAAAAGCGCGTCACGTCAACTGGCTTCTTCGTCAGAACCGGAGAATTAAAGACACCGCCACCTCGAACATCGCCTTGGTTTTCCGCTAGCATCTGGGTGGTGATAATTCCTCCCATGGATAAACCAAAGACTAGAACATCCTCATGTCTCTGCCGCATCCAATAAATCGCTTCGGCAGCTTCCTGGACCCAATCTTCCGGACTAGCTTCAAATAAATCTGACACATTGGCTGTGCCATGGCCCTTGAAGAGCGGACTTAAAATTTCATAGCCTTCTTCACGATTTAATTGCCGTGCAATTAAGTTAAAATCATTCGGGGTCCCCGTATAAGCATGTAAGAACACAAGGCCTAATGGACTACTATTATTTTCATAGAATTTCGCTCCCTTAAACGGTGTTTGGTTCATCTTACTTCCTCCAGTCTCTCCTCTTAATCTTACTAAAGTATCCTACAAAGTCAAAGCACAAGCTTATGCAAATAAATATCCGACTAGCTGCCCACCTTCTTGTTTCGGTAGCTAAAGTAACCAAACATAAAAAATCTTCCAATCCTTCCGGTTCATAACGCAAGAAGAATTAGAAGAAATTCTGTCATTCATGATTCATTACTTGGCAATCATTGCCATGGCAATTGCAAGGACAAAGAATAGTACTGCTAGCACTGTGGTTGCTCGAATAAGGAATGATTCAAAGCCACGAGCTTTTGTCTTCGGTTGACCATCATCGCCTGAGAGCATACTTGCGGCATTGCTTTTCGATGGTTGCATAATAACTAATATGATGATTAATACAGATACAATAAGTAGAGCTGTTTGTAATGCTGTGTACAAAGGGCTTGCCTCCTTTTATAGTCTACCGCTCTATTGTAGCATAAAGTTAGTATAATCTCTATGATAATTCCAAATTATTTACCCCCACGCGTCATAGCCGGCCTCATGCGCCTTCTGGTAGTAGGCTATCATTTGATCCTTCTGCTTAAGGATTGTTGTGAGTCCATGAAGTAATGCTTCTGATGTATCTACCATTCCTAGACTCTCTTCTTGTTGCAGCAATTCTTCTTGAACGAAATAATAAGGCGCCGCTTCATAAATCTCTTTAAATTGCTCTTTAATTTGATAGATAAGGCGCTCTTTACGTTGAGGTGTATAGGCTACAATTGCCGGAATATTCTGACGAATCACTTGATAAGATACCCGGCGAGTCATCTGACCATCTTGTACAATAACATATTCCTTCTGAAAAGGCGTAATACCGGGAAATATTCCATGAATTTGATAATACCCATCAAATATTTGATAAACACCTGGTGTTATCTCCGGCTGAAATTCACGCTTTAGTCCAAAGGCCTCATCGGGTCCGGTAATCTCAGCGATCCATCGTTTCCCATCTTCATGTGGCGATAATTCTAAATAATGTGACTGCATCTATACCCTCCCTTCAAACTTGAAAAAAACACTAGGATAAGATCCTTATCCTAGCGCCTAAAATTTATTAACTTTTACTAAATGTCCAATAGTTACGTCCATCACGGCGCATATAGCTTTCATTATGTCCTTTAAACGAGTTTTGCTTCTTCCGCTTAGGACTGTCATATGGGTCGTTTACATAAACCAGCCCATTATCCACCCCACGCAGAACCATTAAGTGACCACCGTTAATAAAGTAACCAGGTTGAACCGAAGTAATTCCGACGCTTCCGTTACGGATAGCAGCTGCTGCTGAGTCAAAGTTGTTCCCGTGGTTTACCATCTTGTAGCCATATTGATTAGCAAAGTCTTGGAAAATACTCCACTTGGTTCCTGCACCCGCTTGATAGTGGCGTAAACCAGCCCATTTGGTAATATCTGCTGGATTCGATAACTCGCCTTTGAAGTAACTATCAACCATAGCTAAGGAAACAATCCCGCAACCATTCTCCCAAATGGTACGACTAACGTCATTACCATAAGGTGCGTCTTTCCAACGTGGGTCATGTTGAGATAAGAAAGGAACATTTAATTGGCGGGCTAAGCGTACATTCTCTTCAAGAGCAGGATATGTCATAGACTTATCTGCAATCGCACTCTCTTGAGCCACAACATTGCCACGAACATTCGTTGGATCACTCACAATAAGGTTTGTACCTGTGTAAAGTGTATTCGATGACAAATTATTCCACTGTTTCAATTGATCAACCGATACGCCGTGGCGTTTCGCGATTAAGTATAAGTATTCACCCTTTTGAACCGTATGGGTTTTCGGTGCAGTTGGGACAGCAGCTGGTTGAGCCACACGCGTTGGCGCTTGCGGTGTCGTAAGTGCTTGAGTTGATTCATTATTACTTCCCTTGGTTTCTTGGGCGGACCCTGCAGGAGACGACTTCACATTTGGATTCGATACATATAGCTTCTGGTTTGGATGAATTAAGTTCGAGCTTAAATTATTCCAAGTCTTTAAATCAGCAACACTCACGCCGTGTTGACGGGCAATTTTGTTTAAATAATCACCGCGTTGGATTGTATATGTTTGAACCGCTTGCGTTGCACTTGGAGTTTGTGCTTGAACTTGTGGCTTCGCTACTGGTTGGTTACTTACTGCGGGCTTCACATTTGGATTCGATACATATAGCTTCTGGTTTGGATGAATTAAGTTCGAGCTTAAATTATTCCATGCTTTCAAGTCGGCGACACTCACGCCGTGTTGACGGGCAATCTTGTTTAAGTAATCACCGCGTTGGATTGTGTATGTTTGGGCAGCTTGGGTTTGAGTAGCTACCGGTTTGGGTGCTGTCGGCTCTGGTTGGCTAACTGGTTTAGCTTGTACCCGTGGATTTGACACGTATAATTTCTGGTTTGGATGAATTAAGTTCGAGCTTAAATTATTCCATGCTTTCAAGTCGGCGACACTCACGCCGTGTTGACGGGCAATCTTGTTTAAGTAATCACCGCGTTGGATTGTGTATGTTTGGGCAGCTTGCGTTGCACTTGGGGTTGGTGCTTGAGCTTGTGGCTTCGCTACTGATTGGTTACTTACTGCGGGCTTCACATTTGGATTCGATACATATAGCTTCTGGTTTGGATGAATTAAGTTCGAGCTTAAATTATTCCATGCTTTCAAGTCGGCGACACTCACGCCGTGTTGACGAGCAATTTTGTTTAAGTAATCGCCACGTTGGATTGTGTATGTTTGGGCAGCTTGCGTTGCACTTGGGGTTGGTGCTTGAGCTTGTGGCTTCGCTACTGGTTGGTTACTTACTGCGGGCTTCACATTTGGATTCGATACATATAGCTTCTGGTTTGGATGAATTAAGTTCGAGCTTAAATTATTCCATGCTTTCAAGTCAGCGACACTCACGCCGTGTTGGCGGGCAATCTTGTTTAAGTAATCGCCACGTTGAATCGTATAGGTCTGCGGTGCTACTTGTGAAGTACTAACCGGTGCAGTTTGCGTCTGACTTACTGGCGTTGATGCCACAGAATTCGCAACAGGTTTCTCCACAATTAAACTCATATTGCTATAGATGACGTTAGAATTTAAATTATTCCAGTCCTTTAAATTCTGAACGCTTACGCCGTAACGCTGACCAATGGAATATAAATATTCACCGTGTTTAACTTGATGACGTTTCGGTGTATATGTCGCTTCTGGTTCGACAATGGTGGCTGCATAGGAGGCAACTTGACGCTCTTGTATCCCTGTCGATTGGGCTTGGGCTTCGGCTGGTTGAACGTCTTGGCCTAATGATTCCTCAATATCTAAGGATCCTGTTTCAACAACGTCTGAACTCGTTGGTACTTCAGCTGTCACAAGGGAGACACTATCTACTGAAGTACCGACTTGAGAAGCTTGGGGCGTCTCTGTTTGAGTTTCACTGGTAGTCACTTCTAAGGAACTTTGAACAGTTGCATCCACTTGGGCTGCTTCTTGTGCTTGAACATCTGAGGCTTGGCCAGCAAAGGCTAAAGCTGCAACGAGGATAGAGGCTGAGTATGTTAAATTTTTCTTTGATAACAAATTATATGTATTTTCCACACTTAGTTCTCCTTTTGAGTATGGTTTATATCAAAAAAATTATATATATTTAATACTACAAATGAGTTACAAATGAGTGACAACTAGTTAACAACTTAGAAGGCAGAAAAAACACCCAAATGCATTTGCACCGTAAATTCTCCCTAGTTTATACAACACAAGAAATAAAAATAAATAATTTACTCCATAATTCAAAAGATTTTCCTGCAAGGACCTCTAACACACTTAGGAGTCTAACTCAGCAAAGACCGATTCGAAGAAGCCCATAGCAGACTCCAGCCCTTGTTTGGCAAGAGGCTTGCGTCTTGGCATGCTAAGATGAGTGGCTTAGTATTCGTGAAACGAATGCCTAGAGACTCAAGTGCGTAGGCGTAGGCGAAGCCGAAGCTCAGAGCTTAAGTCGCTTCACTTACTTACGCATGAAAGCAACAACCGTCTCATCAGCTACGCTCCAAGGCTCTTATATACGCCAGATCATCCTGTTCTTGCGGGAAAAGCTTTCGAATGATTTCGTAAATTATTTATTTGTGTAATTTTGTGAGTATAAGGCGAAATTTACCTTTCAAAAAATCATAACACTGAACCGCATTGTATAATTATTCAACGTCTGCTGAAAAATGCAGTTCCATCAAGGTTCAGTCATAATTATGTTCATTGAGATGTATAATCTTGGGGGAGTTTAGATTGCACTGGGCAGTCTTTAATGGTGTCCCTTATGAAATATAACGACTTGCTAAACCTTCTGCCTCAAGGTACTCTCGGAAAGGCTTCAATGCTTCGGCTTCATATTTCGCTTTATAAGCCGTAATTTCTTCTTCCGTGTATAGCTTAGGATCTAGTTGTAATTCCTCAACAGGAATAGGTCGATCTTGCGTAATTTTAGCATCAATGACAACGGTTCGGCCTGCCTTATTTAAAGCAACTGCCTCTTCCACGATACGATCAATCTCCTCAATACGATTGACTGTCAGACCGACAGCTCCTTGGGCCTCACCAACCTTAGCGTAATCAACATCCGTAAAGTCCGTCCCAAACGTGGTCTCATTCGTATCCTCATACTTGTTCTTAATGAAGGCATATTCATTATTAGCAAAGACCACATGAATCACCGGTAAATCATAGCGCACATTCGTCACCACATCAGGATAAGTCATGGAGAATGCCCCATCACCCATTAGATTCCATACTTGGCGCTCAGGATAAGTCCGCTTCGCTGCAATACCCCCTGGTAAAGCAATACCCATCGTTGCAAAAAGTGGTGATGTCCGCCACATATTTGCTGGCGTCATTTTCAAATGACGAATTGATGTCTGCGTTACGTTCCCAACATCAATGGAGTAAATCGCATCTGTATCAGCATATTTATTGATTGCATGGTATACTTGGTAGAATTGCAAATTGCCGGCTTCCTTCGTCTCTAATTTCGTTAAGTAGTCGCGCCAATTCTTAGCACTCGCAATATTTGCTCGCCACCAAGGCGTCTCTTCTACTTCATCAATTACTGCTAGAAGGGCATCCAAGGCAAGGCCAGCGTCCGCCAGAATCGCAACATCCGCTGCGTGACGTTTACCCAGCATGGCCGGATTATTATCAATTTGAATAAATCGTTCAATATTCCGGAAAGTTCCTCCAATTTCGGCAAAAGGGAAGTTTGAGCCTACAAAGAGTACTGTATCGGCTTCTAAAATAGCTTCATTGGCTGGCTTCCACCCTACCCGGTAAATCGAGCCAAGAAGCCCTTCATAATTCCATTGGAAGGTTTCAAAGTTCTTCCCGGTAGTAATCAACGGAGCCTTCAATTTCCGGGAAAGTTCCATTACTTTATCGCCTACGCCCATTGTCCCTATTCCTGCATAAATTACCGGACGTTCGGCTTGAGCAAGAATGTCAGCAGCTGCTTGAATGCGCTCTTCATCTGCTGGAATTGGGGCAGGTTCTTGATAGCTTGGTCCAGATGAGTAATAACTGTCTTCCGGGATTTCAACGAAGCCAAAGTCACCAGGCACTTCTAAGACTGCTACGCCATTATAAGCCAGGGCGTGTCTGGCAGCTTCATCAACCAACTTCGGCAACTGCTCGGCATAAGCCACCCGGCGATTATATACTGCAATATGATCGTACATCGGCATTTGGTTTAATTCTTGGAAAGCATCCATATTGAGTTCCTTTTGCGGACGTGAGCCTAAGATAGCTACAACAGGAATCCCGTCCATGTACGCATCATATAAGCCATTAATTAAATGAGACGCCCCAGGTCCACCCGACCCCACAGCGACCCCAAGTTTACCACCAAACTTCTGCTGCATCACAGCAGCCATTGCGCCTACTTCTTCGTGCTTGACTTGAATAAAGTCAATCTGATGTGAATCATCTGCGAGTGCATCCATCAAGGAATTAAGAGTTCCTGATGGAATACCATATATCGTATCTACACCCCAGCCTTCTAATACCTGTAAAGCTGCAACACCGGCTTTTACCATCTTTTCTGTCATATGAGGCATCCTCCTTTAAGATTTATCAATATCATCTTATCATTTTGTTGCTATAAATCTAAGAATAATGCTCACAAAAAAGCACCCTGCCTGAGCAAGGTGCTTAAACGCTATATCATTCAATTAGCGATTGATGTTGTAGAATGAGTCAACGCCATGGTATTCAGCTAATTCACCCAATTCGTCTTCGATGCGAAGTAATTGGTTGTATTTAGCCATACGGTCTGTACGAGACAATGAACCTGTCTTAATTTGACCAGCATTTGTTGCAACAGCAATGTCAGCAATTGTAGCGTCTTCCGTTTCACCAGAACGGTGAGATACAACGGCTGTGTAACCAGCTTTCTTAGCCATTTCAATTGCATCAAATGTTTCAGTCAATGTACCGATTTGGTTAACTTTAATAAGAATTGAGTTTGCCGTATCAGATTCAATACCTTGAGCTAATTTTTCAGTGTTAGTTACAAATAAGTCGTCACCAACTAATTGTACTTTTTCACCAATACGCTCAGTTAAAGCTTTCCAACCATCCCAGTCGTTTTCGTCCATACCGTCTTCGATTGAGATAATTGGATATTTGTTAACCAATTCTTCTAAGAAGTCAACTTGTTCTTCAACAGAACGTTTCGCGCCACCTTCACCTTCGAACTTACCATAGTTGTACACACCGTCCTCGAAGAATTCTGAAGAAGCACAGTCTAAAGCGATAAATACGTCTTTACCTGGTTCTAAGTTAACGGCTTTAATAGCTTCTAAGATTGTGTCTAAAGCATCTTCAGTACCCTCGAAACGTGGAGCAAAACCACCTTCGTCACCTACAGATGTCTCTAAGCCACGACCAGAAAGAATGCTCTTCAATTCGTGGAAGATTTCAGCACCCCAACGTAGAGCTTCTTTGAAGGTAGGTGCACCTACTGGCATGATCATGAATTCTTGGAAAGCGATTGGTGCGTCAGAGTGAGAACCACCGTTCACGATGTTCATCATTGGTGTAGGCAATACTTTTGTATTGAAACCACCTAAGTAGTGATATAAAGGTACACCAGAGTAATCTGCAGCCGCACGTGCAGCAGCAATAGAAACACCTAGGATTGCGTTAGCACCTAAGTTACCTTTGTTAGCTGTGCCGTCTAATTCGATCATTAATGTGTCGATCGCCATTTGGTTGCGAACATCTAAACCAATTAATTTCTCTGCAATTACGTTGTTTACGTTATCAACAGCTTTAGTTACACCTTTACCAAGGTAGCGACCTTTATCACCATCACGTAATTCAACAGCTTCGTGTTCCCCTGTTGAAGCACCTGAAGGAACAATACCACGACCGAATGCGCCGCTTTCAGTTGTTACTTCTACTTCAATTGTAGGATTCCCGCGAGAATCTAATACTTCACGTCCATAAACATTTGTAATTAATGGCATTTTTTTCTCTCCTTTTATTCACAATCTACTATTCATATTGTAGACATTTTCTTATCGAAAAGCAATGAAAATTAATGTTCAATAAGGCTTTGACCTGTCATTTCTTCTGGTTGCTCAATATTTAATAAATCCAGCATTGTTGGAGCCAAGTCGGCTAAGATACCGCCATCACGGATGGTGATTCCTTCTTTGGTAATAATAACTGGTACTGGATTTGTTGTATGCGCCGTCATTGGGTTACCCTCTATATCAATAACTTCATCTGAGTTACCGTGGTCGGCAGTAATGATAGCATAACCACCTTTTGCAAGGATAAGGTCTACCACTTCGCCCAAGCATTCGTCGACTGCTTCAATTGCTTTGACAGTCGGCTCTAACATCCCACTGTGTCCGACCATGTCAGGGTTAGCAAAGTTTAAGATGATAGCATCAATCGTATCTTCATTGATTTTATCCACTAGGGCATCTTTCACTTCATAAGCTGACATTTCTGGTTTTAAGTCGTAAGTTGCCACTTTCGGTGAAGGAATAAGAATGCGCTCTTCCCCTTTAAATTCTTCGTGGCTACCACCATTCATAAAGAAGGTTACATGTGGATATTTCTCAGTTTCAGCAATACGCAATTGTGCCTTGCCGTTATCTTGGAGAACTTCACCAATCGTATTCTTCAAATCTTCTTTCTTATAAACAATTTGACTTAATACGGTATCAGAATACGGCGTAAAGGTCACAAAAGTTAAGTCCTGTAAAGCTTCTCCTCGGTCAAAGCCGTTAAAGCCTGGGTTGCTTAAAGCGGTTGAAAGTTGAATCGCCCGGTCTGGACGGAAGTTAAAGAAGACAGCAGAGTCACCATTGCCAAGTTTAGCAATTGGTTCACCGTTTTCGTCCGTTACCACGAATGGTACAACGAACTCATCATAAACTTCAGAATCATATGACTTGCGAACCCCTTCAACTGCTGAAGTTTCTTTCGGACCTACACCATGGACAATCGCGTCATAGGCTTTCTGTACACGTTCCCAACGGTTATCGCGGTCCATTGCATAGTAACGTCCTGAGACCGTTGCGATTTGACCTACGCCAACTTCTGCTAAAACTTTCTCAGTATCTTCTAAGAAGCCTGCTGCTGTCGAAGGACCCACGTCACGACCGTCTAAGAAAGCGTGGATATACACCTTATCAAGTCCACGTTCTTTAGCCATTCTAACTAAGGCAAATAAATGCTCATAATGAGAGTGTACCCCACCATCTGAGACAAGTCCCATTAAATGAAGGGCTTTACCATTCTCTTTTGCATGGTCAATGGCTTGAATTAACTCTTCGCTTTCAAACATGCTACCATCTTTGATGGAGTTATTGATACGAGAAAGTGATTGGTAGACGATGCGACCAGCACCGATATTCATATGTCCAACTTCTGAGTTCCCCATTTGCCCTTCAGGTAAACCAACATGTTCACCGTCAGCGCGTAGTTGATTGTGCGGGAATGTATTCCAGTAACGATCGAAGTTCGGTTTCTTTGCAGCTTTTACCGCATTCCCTTTAACTTCGTCACGAATAGCAAACCCATCCAGAATAATTAATGCGACAGGTGATTTGCTCATTATTTAACAGCCTCCAATAATGCGACAAAAGAATCTGGCTCTAAACTTGCTCCACCAACTAAAGCTCCATCGATATGCTCTTGAGCCATGTATTCAGCGATATTCTCTGGTTTAACAGAGCCACCATATTGGATGCGAACTTTCTCAGCTACTTCTTCAGAAGTCACATCAGCAATCGCTTGACGAACGACGCCACATGTTTCATTAGCTAATTCGGCAGAAGATGATTTACCTGTACCGATTGCCCAAATTGGTTCATAAGCCACAACGGCTGTTGCAATCTGTTCTTCTGTTAAGCCGTCTAGGGCCGCTTTCACCTGACCAGATACAAAATCTGCTGTTTCGCCAGCTTCACGTTGTTCTAACGTTTCACCGCAGCAAATAATTGGAATCATACCATTGGCAAAGATGGCTTTAGCTTTCTTGTTAATGTCTTCATCCGTTTCACCGAAATATTCACGGCGCTCAGAGTGACCGATAATAACATATTCAACCCCTAAATTAGCCAGAGCTTTCGGGCTAGTTTCCCCTGTAAAAGCTCCTTCATCTTCCCAATAGCAGTTTTGTGCAGCTGCTTTTAAATCAGTTTCTTGGCTTTCTGCTTTAATTGTTTCTAAGAATAAAGCAGGGGAACCAACCACTGTATCAACTACGTCGGCTGCTGGAATTTGATCTTTAACCGCTTCAACGAAAGCTTTCGCTTCGCTTGCTGTTTTATTCATCTTCCAGTTGCCGGCAATAATAGGTTTTCTAGACATTTAATCTCTCCTCTTCTTGATTAAGTCTTACTTATCGTCGATTGCTTCAACACCTGGTAAAGGTGCGCCTTCTAAGTATTGGAGTGAAGCACCGCCACCTGTTGAGATGTGCGTGAATTTATCTTCGTAGCCAAGTTTGGCAACTGCCGCTGCAGAGTCTCCCCCACCTACAATTGACGTTGCGTCTTCATTCGCTGCAATCGCTTCACAGACACCAATCGTTCCTTTAGCAAAGGTCGGCATTTCAGAAACACCCATTGGCCCATTCCATACAATGGTTTTAGCTGTCTTAATGATTTCTGCATACTTCTCTGTTGTTTTTGGTCCGCAGTCTAAGCCTTCCCAATCTGCTGGGATTTCATCCACAGAAACAATTTGTGTATTGGCATCGTTTGAGAAATCATCAGCGACAGTGATATCTACTGGTAATTCTAATTTATTCCCGGCTTCTTCCATAACTTTCTTGGCCACTTCAAGACGGTCATCTTCTACAAGGGAGTTACCGATTTCTTTACCTTGAGCTTTCAAGAAGGTATAAGCCATACCACCACCGATAAGTACTTTATCCGCTTTCTCAAGTAATTTCTCGATAACGTTAATTTTGTCAGAAACTTTTGCTCCACCAACAATCGCTACAAATGGACGCTCTGGATTGTCAACCGCTTCACCGAAGAATTTCAATTCGCGTTCAACTAAGAAGCCAATCGCTGATTCTAAGTGTGATGCGATACCTACGTTAGAAGCATGAGAACGGTGTGTTGTACCGAAAGCATCGTTAACAAAGACATCACCTAAAGAAGCCCAGTATTTCCCTAACTCAGGGTCATTACCAGATTCTTTCTTACCATCAATATCTTCATAACGCGTATTCTGTACAAGTAACACGTCACCTGGCTCAAGACCTTTAACCATTGCCTCTAAGTCTGGACCAGATGTTTCTGGCGAGAATTTCACTTCTTTACCAATCAATTCACTCAAATGCTCTGCAACTGGACGCAAATCATTCTTAGCCTTATCTTCTTCAGTTTTAACTTTACCCATGTGTGCGAAAAGAACAAGCTTAGCATCTTGGTCCATTAAGTAATTCAAAGTCTCTAAGGATTGAACCATACGGTTATCGTCGGTAATCTTGCCATCTTCCATAGGAACGTTATAGTCTACACGTACAAGGACGGTTTTATTTGCTACGTCTAAATCTCTAACTGTCTTTTTAGCCATAATATTCTCCTTTAAGGTATTCGATATATAAAAAAACGAGGAAGCGTCTTGCCTCCCCGCCTTTCGTCTGGATAGACGCTTAACTACACTTATGCAATTCGTCGAATTATAGTGAAGCGAAGTGTTCTAACGTACGTACCATGTTTGCAACGAAACCAGCTTCGTTATCATACCATGCTACAGTCTTAACGATTTGTGAACCATCGTTAGCTTCTTGGATTTCAGTTAAGGTTGCATCGAAGATTGATCCTGCAGGGAAGCCGATGATATCAGAAGATACAATGTCATCTTCATTGTATGCGAATGATTCGTTCGCTGCTTCCTTCATCGCTGCGTTGATTTCATCTACAGATACTTTCTTCTCTAATAATGAATAGAAGATAGTGTGTGAACCTGTAACTGTAGGAACACGTAATGATCCACCGTCTAATAGACCATTCAATTCAGGGATAACTAAACCGATTGCTTTAGCAGCACCTGTTGAAGATGGGATGATGTTTTGTGCAGCTGCACGTCCATCACGGTAAGCTTTACGGCTAGGTCCATCTTGTAACACTTGTGTTGCAGTGTAAGCATGAACTGTCATCATTGTACCTGTCTTGATACCGAAGTTATCATGTAATACTTTAACAACTGGTGCTAAAGAGTTTGTTGTACATGAAGCAGCAGAAACAATCTTGTCATCAGCTGTCAATACATCATGGTTAACTCCGTGAACAACAGTCTTCACGTCACCTTTAGCTGGTGCAGAGATTAATACGCGTTTAGCACCTGCATCGATGTGAGCTTGAGAAGCTTCGTCAGAAGTGTAGAAACCAGTACACTCAAGAACGATATCGATGTCTAAGTCGCCCCATGGTAAATCTCTTGCATCACGCTCTTCGAATACTTTGATTTCTTTACCGTTAACAACTAAGTTGTCACCTTGTAATTCAACATCTGCATCGAAACGACCATGAGCTGTGTCATATTTCAATAAGTAAGCTAAGTTATCATTGTCAGTTAAGTCGTTGATTGCCACAACCTCTAAGTTTGAGTCAGTTTCAACAATACGACGGAACACCAAACGACCGATACGTCCAAAACCATTAATTGCTACTCTAATTGCCATACACAAATTCCTCCTTAAGGATTTTTATTTCAAAAGGGTTACCCCATTTAAAACCGTTTCTGCTAAACTCTCATCGCATATAAGCCAATCTAAACGTGGACTTAATTGCGCGAAAGCTTTAATCGCTTCAGCTTTATCGCTGCCTGCGACAATCGTTGTGACTAGTGGGATATTCGCTAAATCTTCCAGTTGCATTCCCACACGAGGATATTTTAACACAACTTGACCCTGCTTATCAAAGAAAGTACCGAAAGCCTCCCCGACCGCTCCTTGCTCACAAATTTCAGCTTGTTGGCTTGGATTTAAGTTCCGGCGCTCTGCCATAACCTCAGCCGTACCAACACTCAACAGCAAGCAATCAGCGTGCTTGCCCTGATCTAAAACCTGAGCAATCGAAGGTTCTTCTAACAACTTCTCAGAAGTGGCTAAATCAATGTTCTCCGGCATATACAAAGGAACATAGTCGCCCCCAGTTGCCTGAGCCATCATACTACCAACACTTGTGGACTGAATTTCAACGCTCGCACTCAAGCCACCTCGTGTAGGAACGAAAGTCACTTGCCTTCCCTCACTCAACCGTTTGGAAAAACCATGACTGATATGCGATAAGGTTGCTCCACCTGTTACGGCGATGACCGCCTTAGCGGCATGTAAGTGATTCAACAATACTTCTTCAGTTGCCTGCCCCATCGCTTCAAATACCCGAGCCTCATCAAGCCCTTTACTAGGAACAATCACGCAATTGGGAATGCCTAGTCTATCTCTTAAGCCTTGTTCAGCTTGGTAGAATGGTCGACGCTGAGCCTCATACGTTAAGTATTCTGCATGGTTTAACACTTCCAAACCTCGTTCTGTCAACATAACCCCTCGTGAATTAATATCCACGATACCTGTTGCTTTCAAGGCTTGCAGAATGGTTCGCAAAGGCCGCTCCGTCGTATGCAGTAATTCGGCTAAGTGCCGACGTCCCAAACGCTTATTTTGCTGGGATAGAAGACGTAGCAGGTCTAATCTTTGTATCAGTTCTTCCTCATATTCGGGCATAAGTGCAGAGAGCACTGTCAGAATGTCTTGCATGCGCCCCTCCTATGGACAAAAAATGACCAAGTGAAACTTTATTGGTCAGCTAATGTTCTCATAAAACTTCATATTCGTCACAACACTATACTACCATTTCTATCAGTAAATCGCAAGGTCTTCACACGAAATACTCAGATTTATTACTGGTCATTTTATGTCCATAATTATTCGACTCCCTTTCTTTCGGTACCTGCCCAAATCAGCCTATATTTAGGATAAGACCATCATTAGCCAAATAATAAGCCATATTCTAGTAGCTTGTAAGTTCCTTAACAAAGCAAAAAAAGACACACCCATAAAAATGGATGCGCCCATATAGCCGTTAGTGTCCGCTTACTTCATATTCTTATTATTCTCCATAATTGCATCAATCAAGCCATATTCTAAGGCTGCTTCAGCAGTCATAAAGTTATCCCGATCTGTATCTTTCTCAATAACTTCTATAGGTTGGCCGGTTTTTTCACTCAAGATTTTATTTAAGCGCTCCCGCGTTTGTAAGATATGACGCGCAGCAATTTCGATTTCAGTCGCCTGACCTTGCGCACCACCAAGGGGTTGGTGAATCATTACTTCAGCATTCGGCAAGGCAAAGCGTTTCCCTTTAGTTCCTGCTGCAAGTAAAACAGAGGCCATCGAAGCAGCCATACCAATAACGATTGTTTGCACATCAGCATTGATAAAGTTCATCGTATCGTACATTGCCATCCCGGCAGTCACACTCCCACCTGGAGAGTTAATATAAAGGTAAATATCCTTTTCAGGGTCTTGTGCTTCCAAGAATAGTAGTTGAGCAATGACACTGTTGGCAACATTATCATCAATTTGCCCACTTAACATAATAATGCGGTCTTTTAATAACCGAGAGTAAATATCATAAGCGCGTTCACCACGCGATGTTTGTTCAATTACTGTAGGTACTAGATTCATTCGGTATCCTCCTTTTTTTCACTATAAGTAGTATAGCTGATTGGTCAATAAAGGTCAATGACTATGCTTATTTTTCAAAGCGTCCCACAAGAATACTAACATCCAAAGTCGCTCGGCCCTTTAATTTACTTATAAGACCTTGACGCTCTTCACTGGATAATTGCCAAGTGAGCGGCGTCATCTCAACTAACGCCCCTAAATCACTATCACTCAGGGGACACACTTGAACAACACGTTCTTGGTGAAGCACTTTAACCTGCTTGGCGAAATGCTCATAGACCTCTTGATTACTATATGTTTCTAATGGCTTGCCCGAAAGCTTATGAATGGCCTGGCGAATTTCTCTTAAGTAACCGGCATTAGGAAGCACTTTAATCAGTAAACCATCTGAATCAAGAATGCGCTTAAATTCTTGATAATTCGCCGGTGAGAAAATCGACAACACCCAACCTAAGCTTGCGTCCATCACCGGTATATTCCCTAAATCACCCACCACAGGCAACATATCTCCAGCATAAGTCGTAGCCATTTGCACAGCATCTTTCGTAATATCCATGGCGATGACCGGTGGACACGTCATAAGTCTTTGGCATACCTGGTAAAGGTGGCTGGCTTCCCCACTCCCAGCATCCAGACCTGGCCTGCTCTCTAATTTGAAGTCCATTAGTATTTGTGCCAAAGCCTCATGTAAAGCTTGGTAAAACTCACTGTCTTCAATAACTTGCCGCCTTGCTTGGAAAAGCTCTTTAGAATATTGATCGCGAAGTGAACCCTTCAATAAATTCACATAACCCTGCCGACTAATATCAAAGCGATGTTGCTGCGGACATACCAAGCTACTCTCATCCAAGGCTAAAGGGCCCTGACAGTGTATACAGCGCAAAGTCGGATGTGCATCATCCATTAGCCAAGCCTTTGTACGCTCTTTCTTGCTTAAAAGCATCTTTCCACCTCCGATATATTAATACCATCGCAAAGTTTATCCTTCCCATCTGCTCAACTGCCTATCCTTTAAACATATAAGAAGCTACTGCCTTAGAATAGATCGCTTCCAGATTGTGGAGTAGTATTAATACACTATACTAAACATAACAAAAAAACCTGCGGAATCCACAGGTCTCAAATACAATTATTCAGCTGATGCAACTTGCTTTCCATCATAGTGACCGCATGAGTTACATACACGGTGGCTTAATTTAAATTCACCACAGTTCGGGCAGCTATTGATGCCTGGCAAGCTTAATTTTTTATGCGTACGACGTTTTCTTTTGCTAGCTTTAGATGTTTTACGTTTTGGTACTGCCATGATTACACCTCCATTATCAGTCTTTTCCTTCACTCGTATCCGATTGTTCGAGTAGCGTCTTGAGGGATGCAAAGCGTGGATCAATGGATTCAGCTTTTTCTTGTTCTTTCTGTTGAATAAACGCTTCCTCAGTCAAAACAGTCCAATCTGAACCCGAAGGTAAATCGCTTTGCTCTTCTTCCGGTGCCAATACTTGCATAGGAATATTCAAGAGAATCGCATCGATAGCTGCAACAGCTAAGTCAATGGCTTCCTCTTCTAATTCCAGCACAACCTCTTCGGTTGTATCCATTGCCACCTGACTATTCGGGTAGACATAACGCTCTCGAATAGGGACATTGAGTTCGATTGTTACGGGTTTTAGACTACGACTTGAAGGTACAGTTAAAGTTGCTTCCACTTCAGCATGAAGGAGGAAACTCTCATCAACTTCAACGAAATACCCAGAAATCCGAACAGGTTCAACATCGATAATCGAATCATCGCGTTTGATTAATTCCGCTTTGATATCAGATGTTTCATCAAAAGGAACAATCTCTTCAGGATGCTCACGAATTTCTCGAATCGTCCATTTCATCTTTCTCACCTCTAAAACGACAAGATTCATTATATTGAAGAATAGAATCCTTGTCAATCCTTCTTTGTATTTTTTTAGCGAATTATTTCATCCACAAATGATAATGTCTCAAGTGAACGTAAATGAAAATGTCCCACTTTAGTGTATAGTAAAGCTAAGGAGGGATCTCAATGGAGGATTATCTTAACATGAATGAGAAACATAAATATAATATCATCAAGGCCGTCGTCAATGGACGGAAATCCAAAGCTCGTGCTGAAGTGGAATTAAACTTATCCAGACGACAGATCAATCGATTGATTCTTAAATACAAACAAGAGGGGCGAAAAGGCTTCAGACACAAGAATGCCAACCGCAAACCTTCTACAACCATTGACCGTCATACTCGAAAACGAATTGTTCAGCTCTATCGCTCGAAATACTATGACTTTAACTTCACGCACTTCCATGAAAAACTTCAAGAAGTTGAGGGGGAACACCTCTCTGAAAGCTCGCTGAGAAATATCTTGAAGGAAGTGCACATTGTCTCGCCTCTGGCTACCCGTCGAACTAAACGGCGTGTCGCTAAAGAGCTCGAAGACAAAGCGGACAAGAAAGGCTTAACCCATCACGAAAAAGATACCTTACAGGGGGTTCAAATCGTTGAAAACTCAAAAGCACACCCGAGTCGTCCTCGATGCAAATATGCTGGGGAACTGCTTCAAATGGATGCCTCACAGCATCCATGGTTTGAGGCGGATGAGAACGATTACTACCTCCATGCCGCCATTGATGATGCCACTGGCACGGTCGTAGGCGCTTATTTCGCGGCACAGGAGACGCTTGAAGGCTATTACCAAGTCTCACATCAATTCCTGACCCACTACGGTATTCCTCATCGCATTTTGACGGATTATCGCAGTATCTTCTCAGGGGCCCACGCACCAAAAAAGGGCGCTGCTCTTGAAGAGCAGGCCCTCACTCAATACGGATATGCTTGCCAGACACTCGGAATTGAACTGGAAGCGACCTCAGTCCCCCAAGCTAAAGGACGTATTGAACGTCTTTTCGGTACATTTCAAAACCGCTTACTTCAAGAAATGCGGTTAAGTGGTATCCGCAATATGGATGAAGCGAATCAGTTTCTAAGGGACTACCTCCCGCAGTTTAATCAAAAATTCGCTCACCCCATTAAAGATAGCATAAATGCCTTTGAAAAACTATCAGCAGACACAAATCTCAATCAGATCCTCGCTAAATTTGCCCTACGTGTCATTCACTCTGGTCATACCGTTCGATACAACAACCAAGTCTATCATCTTTACGACCAGCATGGGCAGCAAGTCTATTTGCCAAGAAAAACGAAAGTCATGGTTATTAGCACTCGTAATCAACAACTCTTTGTCTCTCATAAAAATCAACTCTTTGAGCTGATTGAAATGCCGTCACACCAAGCTGTGTCTAAAACACTGGATATTCAGGAAGCTCAACCTAAACCGAAGCCACACATTCCACCCATGTCGCATCCGTGGAAAGCTCAATCTTATCAACAATATCTAAAGAAACAAGAATACATAAAGAAAAAAGAGCTAGTTGAAGTGACATCTTGATCCTTCGTGATGAAGGGCGATGCGCTCTTTGTATCGCCCTTTATTGCGAAGCAACCAAGCGAAGCGCGGTAGTTTTTTACTCCCTTTCTTTGCACGTTAAAAAACAAAAAATCGGGACATTTTCATTTGTGCTTGACATCCTTCTTTGTATTTTTTTAGCGAATTATCATAGGGAAACGCGACCGATTCTGCTCTGGGACACTTTGCCAGTCACCTAATTGCATTACTTGATCAGCCTGATAATTTAACTCATATCTAGGAAAATGCTTCTGCTTTAAATTACTGAATAAGTCCACTTGTTCTGTATCGACGTGCTTCAACCAAGCTTGGCCTCGCTGGCTCATCCCCAATATACGTAAAGCTGGTTTGGCTTTCGTGTCAATATCGGCTTGTTGCCAAGTATCCAGCTGATGATTTAAAAGAACATGCATACTTAAACGTTGAATACTGGCCCGTGTCCAGCGTTTAGATATCATATACTGGGTAAAGGCTTCAAAACTAGTATGCTCTTGGCAAGCTGCCATAAAGCGTGCTTCAATTCCTTCACGTATTCCGTACATATTGGCCAAATCTGTTTTAGATAAGGTCAACACGCGGTAACGTAGCATTGGATAGTACGCTTCCATCTGGGGTAAGGCAGCATCCAGTAGAACTTGATAGGTTTCCGGAGGAACACTATCTTCAAGTAACTTACCTGCACTTAAAGCCTGACGGATTTGACTGCCACTAAGAACTTTATGGCCTTGGAAAGCCTGCACCCGCTGGAGAGATAAAGGTGTCAAAGGCTTCGCTAACTGACGATTAGCCCTTAAATATTGCAGAGAGAGCAGGTGATTGGGTGCATCCCGCTGGAAATTTGCCGGCGCGTCGTAGATTGCTTGCATTGCTAATTCCACACTGGCCGCATAAGAGTGGCCCTTCTGCAAATATTTCTGAATGCCGTCATCCAGCGCATCAGCATGCCTTTCTTGAAAATCCAGCAAAGCTTCCAAGTCTGACACTTGCGCCTGCTCAGTCCCGAAAAGGAAGGCATCAATACCCAATTTAGCCAACAATTGTATATGTTTGCTGGCGAAATAGTCTGCCCCTTGAAGGGTCGCAGTGATGGGTGCTTCAATCACTACATCAGCCCCATAGCTTAAAGCCAGTCTCGCCCTTGTCCATTTGTCTAATACTGCAAATTCACCGCGTTGCACGACGTTACCACTCATTAAGACGATGATGGGACAGTCGCCTGCTAATTGGCGCGCTTTAGCCAACTGATAAGCATGACCCCAATGAAAGGGGTTGTATTCAGCAATAATTCCAAGTGCTTTCACCAGTTCACCTATTTCTCAACGATAAAGACGAAACGTCCCGCAAATTCAGGATATTGCTCCCAAGCTGCTTCATCTAAAAGCTGAATATTCGCTTCGGCAAAACCTACTTGCATCAAAGCTTGTCGATAAGTCTCCAGTTCATAGGTCCGCTCAGTCAAAGTAGTCTCCAGCCGTTCATAAAATCCAGACTCTCTCTCATCGAAAACGGTCAAATAGTGCTCCACTTGGTAAGGCTCCTCTTCTGATGTGCAGAAACTGTGCCACAATAGGGCACCTTTTTCATCCACATCACTGTAGTTAAAGCCATCGAAAACATCAGTCATCTGTTCTGGTTGCCATACGTCAAATACGAATAGGCCCCCAGGCTTTAAGACGCGGTAAGCCTCAGCTAAAGTCTGCTTAATACTAGCTAGATTAGGTAGGAAACATAGGGTATCAAGAAAAGCGGTCAGAAGTGTAAAGCTCTCATCGGCAAAGGTTAATGTGGTCATATCCATCTGCTCGAAATGTAGATTTTCTACCGTCTCAGCTTTTAGTGCCTTATCAATCATCCCAGAATCTACGTCGATACCCACCGCTTCATCAGCTAGAGCAGCTAGCATTTGCGTTAATAAACCTGTTCCACAGCCTAAATCTAAAAAGCGTTGAGTTCCTTGGGGCAGTAATTGAAACATAAGACCAAACCAGTCCATGTATGCTTCCGCATTATTAAAGCGATCATAGACGTCTGATATATCCCGAAAAGCCATGTTTATGTCAACCATTCGTGAATATCAACAAGTGGAGCATCCTGCCAATTCTTCTCTATATTATAATGAGCCCGCTCCGTAAAGTGGAAGACATGTACGACAATATCATACAAGTCAATCAATACCCAGCGACCTCCCTGTTGACCTTCAATGCTCTTAACCGGAATATCTGCTTCGGCACAAGCATCAAGAATCGCTTGCACCACGGCATCTAATTGTCGCTCATTCTTCGCATCCATAATGACGAAATAATCAGCAATCGGGGTTATTCCCTGCACATCCAGAGCCATAATATTCTGCCCTAAACGGTCATCAGCTGCGCGAATCACTGTTTCTAAATGTTGTTCTGTTGTTTGAACCATAATACCTCCTAAATGGTTTTGCTGCTTGTCTTCTTAACAAAAGCATTATAATTTTCAATACTTGGTAAGTAGATTAACTCACTGTCTTTGATTAATTTACGAATCGAACCTGCCATCTTCAATAAGACCGCTTGGTCCAAGTCTTCAAAAGCAACTTTACGCGCCTTATCCACAGCTTTAAATTTACGCTTGGGTTCAATATAATCCGCCACAAAGATCACTTTCGATAGTACACTCATCCCTAAAGCTCCAATTGTATGCTCTGCAATAGCCTTTAACACTTCCACATCTTGGCAGCCAAATTGGCTGCGCGCAATCTCTGCTGCCGCAGGGCCATGCCACAAGTTTCCATTAAATTCCCCTAACAAAGGGTCACCAGTATAAGCTAAGGCTAGTTCGCGCATGGCCGCGTCAGGCATCTCTTTGGCATAATCATGCATCAAAGCAGCGACACTTGTTCGTTCGAAGTCTACCTGGTAAACTTCTGCTAATTCCAAAGCCGTTGCCTCCACCCGCAAGACATGCTCAAAGCGTTTAACGCTTAAGCGTTCGCTTAAATCCGCCAGAAGCGTATCTCGATCAATGGATAGAATATGGTAATCTGTCATCTTTATCTCCCTTACATAGAGAAGTCATACAATTCGTGTTCTTTAATGTAGGCTTCAACCTTCGCTGGAACTTGGTATTTAATCGATTGCTCTAAATAAACCCGCAGACGAATCTCTGAGGAACTGATGTCCACTAAAGGGGACTCTACCCATAATACCGGTATATCTCCTTTATAAGGTAGCATTCCCGGACGGCGCACGCCGACAAATTGCACTAACTCTGATAATTGGTGAATATCTTTCCAAGTATGCAAGTCATTCGCACTGTCCGCGCCGATAATGAAATAGAAATCCGATTGCGGATACTGCTCTACAAAGTGCCTCATCGTATCCACTGTGTAATTCTTCCCGCCTTGGTTGACTTCGTAGTCTTGCAGACGGAAAAGCGGATTGTCTTCAATTGCAAGCTTGACCATTTCCAAACGGTGCTGGGAGGCAATCGTCTTCTTCCCGGGTGCATGAGGCGGTTTAGCGGTGGGCATAAACCAAACTTCATCTAACTCCAACTGATTACCCACTTGTTCTGCCATCAGCAAATGGCCAAGATGTGGCGGATTAAAGGTCCCACCTAAAATCCCAATGCGATGCCGGCCACTATCTGTCGGTGGCTGCGCCTCTTGTGTCAACGTAATCTTCTCGTAGAAAACACTCTCTTGCCGAAGAGGTGTAGCAGTCACATTTCCCTGCATCTTAGAACGACTCCTTTACTTCACTTGCTTAAGAGCTTGACTAATCACTTGGTGTTTGGCTTTCGATGATGGTCGATATAAAATTACGGTATGACCAATCGTTTGAACAACGTAAGCCCCTAGCTGCTCCTCGATGATTTGACTTACTTCTCGTAAATCTTCATCAGAGTTCGGCAAGATATTAAACTTGATCAACTCACGTTTCTCCAAAGCCTCATCCACTTGCTCCAAAAAAGCCTCTGTTAAGCCCATCTTACCCATTTGGAAAATTGGCTTATGTTGATGTGATTCTTTACGTAAATACTTCTGTTGCGCTTTTGACAATTCTTTCAATCGTTTTCCTCCCATTTATAACATGGCTGGGCGAATACTCATGCCCACACCTTTTGGTAGCCAAACATCTAATTCAACAGCCTGGTTCACCGTGAACCACCCTAAGCCGGAAATAGCAATATCTTGATCAGCTTCTAGACGTATCCGGCGACTTATCAGCTCCGGCAAGGCCTCAGGCTTCCCTGGCGGCCTTAACATATCTCCTACATGCTTGGTGTATATCGTATCTGCTTGCTCCAGTTTCGTGCGATGAAGATATAAATCATTCGAGACATAGAAGGTGAACGCTGTCTTAGCTCCTTCCAGAAAGTCTATCCTGGCCAAGCCGGCTAGAAATAAAGTCTGCTCAGGATTTAACTGGAAAGTCCGTGGTTTTAATTGCTTGCGTGGTAAGACTTGTGCCATCTCTTCGCGCGATAAGTAGTAACTCATTTGATTCGAGCGAATAAGGCCTGGTGTATCAATGAGGCTATAGTTATCAGTCAGGGGGATTTGAATTTGATCCAAGGTCGTCCCCGGCGTGTCAGACGTGGTAATCACTTCTTTATCCCCACCGTAGTGCTGAATAAGCCGGTTAATTAATGTCGATTTGCCTACATTGGTTACGCCTACCATATAGACATTCCGCTTATGCACTTCCCGCTCAATAACTTTCGTTAGATTCTCCAAATGGTGCCCTTTACTCGCTGAGACAAGAATAACTTCCTCCGGTTTCAGCCCATTACGGTGTAGAACTTGCTCCACCCAATGGCGTAAGCGAGGCAACTTCACTGATTTCGGTAGCAAATCTACCTTATTAACCGCCACCGCGAAAGGTTGCTGGCCGATGAAACGTGGCAAACCAGAAATAATACTGCCTTCAATGTCAAAGACATCTAGCACATGAATGACGTATGCATCATCTTCAGAAATCTGATCCAATTGTGCCAGAAAATCATCTTCGTCTAGTTCCACGTCCTGTAATTCATTATAGTGGCGCAAACGGAAGCAACGTTGGCAGTAGAATTCCCCCCGCTCAATACCTTTATTTAAAGCAGATTGTGGTAAGTAACCCTTCGCCTCTGGTGTTTGCGTTTGAATCATTACGCCACACCCAATACATTGATAATTTGTATCACTCAAGCGTATCCCCCCAGTCTCCATGTCGATTAATCCCTAAATACTTAAATGCCAAACGTTCTAACAAGCGATTAATCTGTGTATAAATATTATCATTTCTAGCAATCGGCTTCACCAAAATGCTCTGCAAGCCTTTCAAATTCGCACCGATAACGTCCGTCATGACTTGGTCTCCAATAACAGCAATCTCCTCCAGCGGTAAATTCAACACATCAATGGCTCGCTGGAAGCCATTCCCGGTCGGCTTCATCGCTCCAGACGTAAAAGGAACACCTAAGGGGTCAGCAACTTTCGATACCCGATCTTGGGTATTATTCGACAGAATATAAACTTGAATCCCCTCAGCTCGGACCTCGTCAATCCAATCTCGCATCTCATTTGTATACTCATATTGATTCCACGCAATAAGGGTATTATCCAAATCGACAATCACCCCGCGGATTTCTTCACGCACCAATTCCTCTGGCTGAATTGCATAGACAGAATTAATGCGCCATGTTGGCTCGATATATTTTCTCATGACTTCTCCCTTGTAAAATTATCATCCCCATTATAGCATAAGTTAACCCCAAGAAAAGCTATCAGAAATATTAAAAAAGCACATTCCTGCTTGCGGGGCTAAGCCTACGCTAAGTAGAAATGTACCTATTCGCATCAACCGTGGTTCACTGCGAAATATGAGGAAGATGTATCTGGTAAATTATCCAAGCATTTCAAATACTTCGATAGCCACCAAATCAATATCATCAAAGCGGAAAATCGTTCCCGTTTCACTTTCTTTCAATTCGAAAGAATCTTCTTCCGGATAATAGGTCACTTGACACTTCTCAACACCGTCTAATTCAAAACGACGAACTTCTGGCTCATCGGTGGCATGGGTCATTACTTCTAAACGTTGGATAATTCCAGTTAATACTGAAGCTTTCATTATAATCCTTCTTTCCTGCCCTGACAAATCCTTTTGCCATTGACTCATTTTGTACCTATACTATGTTAACAAAACACACTCAAAAAGCAAGAGGGAGGTCTTCATTTCCATAAAAAACCTCAGGGAAAATCCCTAAGGTTTAAAGGTTTAAATCTTACTTAAAGCTTCATCGACCAGCGCAACAACTTCTTCGGCAGTCGTTGCTTCATTTAAAGCTTTATCAGCTAAGGTTTGCATGTCCGCAGTATCCAAACGCCTCATCAAGCTACGTGTCTTCAAGACACTTGATGCGCTCATGGAGAACTCATCTAAGCCCATACCCACTAATAGTGGTACAGCTGTTTGATCGCCTGCCATCTCACCACACATACCTGCCCATTTACCTTCTTTATGCGCAGCATCAATAACGTGTTTGATTAAGCGTAAAATTGAAGGGTTATAAGGTTGGTATAAGTAAGACACGCGTTCGTTCATACGGTCTGCTGCCATTGAGTATTGAATTAAGTCATTGGTTCCAATACTGAAGAAGTCAACCTCTTTAGCAAATTGATCAGCGAGAACAGCTGCCGCTGGAATTTCAACCATGATTCCAACTTCAATGTTATCAGCTACTTCAACGCCTTCAGCGATGAGTTCTGCTTTAACTTCTTCATAAATTGCCTTAGCATCACGGAATTCTTGAATAGTCGCAATCATTGGGAACATGATGCGTAATAAACCGTGAACAGAAGCACGTAACAAGGCACGTAATTGGGTCTTGAACATGTCTGTTTGTTCTAAGGAAATACGGATAGCTCGGTAACCTAAGAATGGGTTCATCTCTTCTGGTAAGGCAAGGTAAGGTAATTCCTTATCCCCGCCAATGTCCATCGTACGAACGACAACTGGTTTACCTTCCATTGCTTCCAAGACTGCTTTATAAGACTCAAATTGCTCATCTTCGGTTGGGAAGTCGGTTGAATCCATGTATAAGAATTCTGTACGATACAAGCCGACACCTTCTGCACCGTTTGCAATAACGCCTTCCACGTCTTTCGGTGTACCGATATTAGCTGCAAGTTCAAATGTTTGGCCATCTTTAGTTTCAGTAGGTGCATCCACAAGTGTTGCCCACTCAGCTTTCAACTCTTCAAAAGCTTGTGCTTTCTGCTCGTACTCAGCAATCTGTTCTGCTGTTGGATTTAAGATAACTTCACCTTCTAAAGCATCCACAATAATCATCTGTCCATCTTGGACACGAGTGGTCACTTCTTGGGTTCCAACAATCGCAGGGATTTCTAATGAACGAGCCATAATCGCTGAGTGAGATGTACGTCCACCAATGTTTGTTACAAAGGCTTTAACGTATTTCTTGTTTAATTGCGCTGTATCTGAAGGAGTTAAGTCGTGTGCTACAACAATTACTTCTTCATCAATGGTTGCCGGACTTGGTAATTTTACACCAAGTAACGTAGCCATAATCCGCTCAGTCACGTCTTTAACGTCTGCTGCACGCTCTTGCATATAAGGATTATCTTCCATTGCACTGAACATTGCAATAAACATTTGACTTACGTCACTCATCGCTGCTTCAGCGTTAACTTTATCTGTTTCAATTTTCGAACGAACTTGACCTACGAATTCAGGATCAGCCAAGAACATCAAATGGGCATCAAAAACTTGGGCTTCTTCAGCACCTAAAGATTCTTCAGCAATTGCACGAATCTTTGTGATTTCTTCGGTTGCTATCGCAACAGCTGCGTCCAAACGCTCAACTTCTGCTTGAACGTCTTCGATTTGCTTGGTTTCAAAAGACAAATCGGGCTCCATTAATAAATATACTGGAGCAATCGCAACACCATCGCTGGCTGCAATCCCTGTTAACATTTCTTTAGCCATTAGTTAGACAAACCTTCTTTTTGCATTGTTTCACTTACTGCTTCGATGGCTTCTTTCTCATCTTCACCTTCAGCAGTAATTGTCACGTCTGCACCTTGACCAACACCTAAAGACATAACACCCATGATTGATTTCAAGTTTACAGACTTACCATTGTATTCAAGGTTTAAATCTGAGTTAAATTTACTAGCTGTTTGTACTAATAACGTAGCTGGACGTGCGTGAATTCCTGTTTCTGCAATAATATTAAATTCTTTTTTCTCCATTTGACATTCTCCTTTGTCTTATATACTTAGATTAGGTTTTGAAAACCTTATCAAGAATAAGATACCATTTTTTACTGTATTTGACAACCTTTTCACAGCAAAATTATGAGGGCTCTTCTCATTTAAAGAAGTTGATATAACTCAACATCCGGATGTTTGTCTTTAAACCAATTCTCAGCGAAGCTATTCTCGAAAAGAAAGACCGGCTGCCCTTCAATATCCTTCACCAACAAGTTACGCGACGAAGACATATTCGGCTCCATTGCTTCAGGATCGACCCAGCGAGCAATCTTATTACCCATCGGTATCATTTCAACTTCAGCTTTATATTCATGAAGCAAGCGATGTTGGAACACTTCAAATTGCAATTGCCCTACCGCCCCCAGAATATACTCTTCTGTATGGTAGGTTTTATACAGCTGGATGGCACCCTCTTGAACAAGCTGTTCAATACCTTTATGGAAGGATTTCTGTTTCATAACGTTCTTCGGGGTGACCTTCATAAACAACTCTGGTGTAAATTGCGGTAAGGGCTTAAACTTAATTGCTTCACGCCCTTCATAAATCGAGTCGCCAATTTGCAAGTTACCTGTATCATATAAGCCGATAATATCGCCTGCAATCGCGGTTTCCACTTCTTCGCGGGCATCGGCCATAAATTGCGTCGTATGAGCTAGTCGCATTGTTTTGCCAGTGCGTTCAAGGCTTACATTCATTCCCTTCTCAAATTCACCTGAACTTATGCGAATAAAGGCAATACGATCTCTGTGCGCCGGATTCATATTCGCTTGAATCTTGAAGACAAAGCCAGAGAATTCCTCAGCAGTCGGCTCAAGCATACGGCCGTCTTCTAATTCAACAGTACTTGGTGCCGGAGCCAAGTCGACAAAGGCATCGAAAAAG
Organism: Suicoccus acidiformans; assembly: GCF_003546865.1. GTDB lineage: Bacteria > Bacillota > Bacilli > Lactobacillales > Aerococcaceae > Suicoccus > Suicoccus acidiformans. The sequence continues at coordinate 703,137 of NZ_CP023434.1, read as the reverse complement.
GTCTGAACCCCAAAACCTGTTAAAGCGGAACCAAAGAATACAGGGGTTAACTTTCCTTGTTGAATCCGCTCAAGGTCAAAGTCATTGCCTGCTTCATGGAGTAGCTGGGCATCTTCCATTGCTTGCGTGTAAACGGATGACTGCTTAAAGTCATAATCGCCAGGTACATCTCCAGATTCATCTAGGTCGATATACGTCTCAGGATCTTCGCTAGTCTTGCCACGCAGTTCTACCCGCTGATTATACAAATCATATAAGCCCAGGAGCTCACGTCCCATCCCCATCGGCCAGTTCATCGGATAAGCATCAATGCCTAACACTTCTTCCAACTCTGCCACCAAATCTAAAGGTTCTAATCCATCCCGGTCTAGCTTATTCATAAACGTAAAGACTGGAATACCACGGTGGGAGACCACTTCGAAGAGACGTTTCGTCTGTGGCTCAATCCCCTTCCCGCTATCAACCACCATCACCGCAGCATCAACCGCCATCAAGGTTCGATAAGTATCTTCCGAGAAGTCCTCATGCCCCGGCGTATCCAGAATATTAACCTGGTAGCCATCATAATCCACCTGCATCACGGAACTGGTAACGGAGATTCCTCTTTGTTGCTCAATTTCCATCCAGTCCGACTTGGCAAACTTATTCGACTTCTTACCTTTGGCCTTAACTGTCCCTGCTTCACGAATCGCCCCACTAAAGAGCAACAATTGCTCCGTAATAGTAGTCTTCCCCGCATCCGGATGCGAAATAATCGCAAACGTCCGCCGTCTATTTACTTCTTGTGCTAAATCTTTCATTTCATCATCCTTTTCTCTGGCAAAAAAAGTCGAACAATCCCGACGGACTGTTCGAACTTTAACGCCTTAACTTAATTTAATTCTTTCGCTTTCTGAAAGTCGACGAGCTTCAAACCTTCTTCCTTGACATCTGCTACTTCTTCAATGCCAATGACCTCATGAATTAAACGCTCTAACTCAGTCTTTTCATCCTCACTCAAACTACTTGCCCGCAAGCCAACTTCTTCTTCAACTGCTTCTTCAAACCAACCATCGTGTTCATAAGTATCGACTTGTTGGACTAAGCGATCAATTTGCTTCTTCGGATAAATCTTATCGAAATCAGTATCATCCAGCAATTTCTGATACTGATCGATAATCTCTTGCATCTCACCCTTCATGGTATTCAATTGCTGGTGCAAATGCTGCCCATTTGTCACCAATTCCCGACTTTGATGGGCGAAATCTTCTTTATACTGAATGACTTGCTCATTGGTTTGCGCAATTAAAGCATCGGCTTTCTGGTTGGATTTCTCAATAATCTTATTACCCGTCATGTGCGCATCGACTATTCCCTCTTTGAGGGCGGATTCGATATCGACATAGTATTCAACTTGCTCAGCTAGTTCTTGGTTACTTGCTTCCAACTTTTGAATCCGGTCTTCAAGTTGGCGCATCTCTTCACGATGTTTACCAAGCAAGTCATCCACTTGCTTACGGTTATAGCCGAACAAGCCTAAGGAAAAATGATTCCCTGAACTCATAGCTTTCTCCTTTTCTCTAACATTCCCTGTTGTTTATATACTCTACCATTATACTCAAAAAAACTTTCAAAGTAAATATGAATCGAGGCCTTTCCTATTTTCCCCAGGAGAAAACATCTCAAAAATATAAAACATTTGTTCTGAAATTGACGGGCTTTCTCCTGCTCGAACCAATCATTTCCACTCAAATTTTTCTCAAAATATTTACTGTAACATCCCCATGATACCGTGTTCATCGGCTTCCTGTCTTTACAATCATTAAAAGAGAGAGTATAATGAAGACGAAGAATTGCTTAATGAACAGAAAGGAGTTGCAATCGTGAATTGTCTTAAAGAGAAACGGAAATCCGCTCAATTATCCCAAACGGATTTAGCTAGGCAGGTTGGTTTAAACCGTCACTTAATCCATTTGATTGAGAACCAGAAATTCCAACCTGCTCCTTCGACATGTGAACGTATTGCGGAAACTTTAAACGAAGAAGCAAACAATATCTTTTTCTTGGAGTACCGTCATGAAGTTTAAATGGACTTACGGAACCGATAACACTATCTATTCAGACGCCTTAAAGATTCGCAAAGAAGTCTTTATTCAAGAACAAGGTGTAGCTTTGAATCTTGAACTAGATGGTTTAGATTCTGAAAGATTTCATGTAGTAGGTTATATTGAAGATGAAGCGGTTGTTACCGCTAGACTTTACATTAATGATGCAAATCAAGCTAAAGTGCAGCGAGTTGCAACGGCTAAAGCTTACCGGGGTAAGCAGTATGGCAGTCAACTTCTCGATACGATTGAAGCTTGGGCCCAGGACAAAGCACTCAAAGGCCTCGTCTTATCTGCACAAGATACAGCAATCCCTTTCTATGAGAAGAACGGCTACCACGTTAGCTCCCCGGATGGCTATCTCGATGCGAACATTCCGCATCATGATATGCTTAAATTATTGCACTAATTTATTTTATCTCCGCGATGCACATGGTTTCATCGCTTTTTTTAATGCCTTATTCATCAAAAACTTCCCAGAAACATCGATGTTTGGGAAGTTTTTTGGCTTGTGGGATATAGATTAGCTTTACAGTAGAAAATAAATTCCCCATATAGTAAATCTCCTGTGCCCTTATAAATATACTTAGCAAAGCAGTCTACAGTAAGTAATCCATAAACATCTGGGCCACCGTGAAATAAATAAAGACCGAGGTCAAGTCACTCAAGGTGGTAATAAACGGGCCACTGGCAACAGCTGGATCAAAGCCGATTTTATCCATTAATTTCGGGATTAAAGCACCAGCTAAATTAGCCACAATGATGGCTGCCGCCATTGATACAGCGGTCACACCCCCTAAGGCAATGTTACGTTGCCAAGCGACAACGATGAGAAAGACCGCGATACCGACAATTAAACCCGTTGCAACCCCGGTTAATAATTCAAAGAAGAATGCTTTCACAACATGGGTGTCTTCAGTCTTATTCGTAATTTTACGGACAGCAACAGCTAGAGATTGGGTACCCGCATTACCGGCCGTCCCGGTAATCAGGGTCACAAAGGCTGATAGGACACTCGCTTGTGAAATAAGTGCGTCATAACGACTAATTAATGTCGACGTACCCATCCCGAGGAACAAGAGGGTTATTAACCAAGGCAAGCGGCTTCTGGCAGCAGAACCAGGTGTTTCGTGCACCTCACTGACGTCAACGGCAGCCAAACCGGAGTAGTCACTTTCCGCTTCTTCTTTCACTACGTCGAGAATGTCGTCGACGGTAATAATTCCTAAAAGCTCCGAATCAAACCCTACGACCGGCATCGCAAGCAAGTCATAGTCTTGCACTAACTGGGCGACTTCTTCAACGTCATCATTCACCTGAACAGAGATGACGCGGGTATTCATCATGTCTTTTACTTTCTTGCTTTCTTCATTAATAATTAATTCCCGCAAAGATAGAACCCCGCGTAAGTGCTTCTCTTCATCAATAACATAGACATAGTAAATTGTCTCGGCATCGATGGCTTGTTGACGTAAGTAGTAATAAGCTTCTTGCAAAGTTAAATCCATATCAACGGCAATGTATTCCGTTGTCATAATCGAACCGGCGGTATCGTCCAAGTAATTCATCAAACGGCTAATTTCGCGGGCACTATCTGTTGGCATCAGGTGTAAGTACAGATTGACTCTCTCTCGGTTGGAAATATTATTTAATACATCCACCGCATTGTCCGGATACATCTCGCTCAAGACACTGGCCGCATAGGGGTTGGCCATCTCTTCGAAATAGCCCTCAATCTCCTCGTGCTCATTCTCTAACATATCGAAGATTTCCGCTAACTCAGAAGGGGACAAATATTGGTAAATCTTTAAACGATCTTCGTCTTCAAGGCTCTTGAACAATTTGGCTTGATCGTAATAATGGAGCGCTAGAAACTCTGTTCTAAAACGAGTCATTTGATCATGGCGTAATTGGTGGGTAAAGTGGGCTAAATTCTCTTCAAAGTTTCTTTCAAAGATTTCCATATCGCATATCCTCCTTTTGGTTGGCTTTTATCCAGTTTAGCATATCTTCTGGCAAAGGTTGAAGTAAATGAATCTCCGCCTGGGTAAATGGTTGCTGGAATTTCAATTCATTGCAGTGCAAGGCCTGGCGGTGAATCCAAGGACTGAGCGGACCACCATATAAATCATCGCCAATAAGCGGACTACCTTGATGGGCCATATGAACGCGAATCTGATGGGTGCGTCCGGTATGTAATTGCAGCTTCACCAATGCGGCTTGGCCGTAACGCGCTTGAATCCACCATTCTGTGGCAGCATATTGCCCAGATACGTGAACTCGCCGAGTAATAATCGAATCTTCATCACGGGCGATCGGAGCTTCGATTAAACCTTGGTCTGGCCAATAACCTGCTTGACTTGATAGCGCCTGATAATACCGTTGAACAGCCTTGGCTTGAAGTTGCTGGTCTAGTAGAGCGTGAGCTAAGCGATGCTTCGCAATGAGCATCAAGCCCGTTGTATTACGGTCAAGCCTCGTAACAATGTGGATAACCTGGTCGGCGTATCCTTTGCGAACATAATATCCTTTCACCCGATTAGCCACCGTCTGATTCGGGTTGGCCCGGGAGGGAATTGATAATAAGCCATCCGGCTTATTGATCACCAATATGTCCCGGTCTTCATAGACAATCTCAATCGGTTCATAGGAAGGGATAACCGTATCATGCCCTACTTCATCGGGGGCAATAATGCTCACCTGGTCTCCAGGCTTGAGAAGGGCCCGGACCGTAACCGATTCTCCATTACGCTGAATATCTCCACCATGATACTTTAATCTCGCAATAAAACGACGAGGCAGGTGTTCTTGCCGCAAAAACTCCTTTACGGTCTTTTGCCCTGCCCCTTGATAAATCCAATCAAATTTCATACTTCTTTATCAATCTCTCTTTTTGTCTTGTCGCTTTGCCCCGATAAAGGCATTCTCCACCCGATCCCAGAAATGCATATGGCGAAAGCTAGCAAAGCGAATCCGCTCAGAGGCAACTTGCACCCGCATTTCCTTAATATTATCTTCATGGAAACTCATATTATCAATACTATACACCACACTATCTGTATCTTTCGGGCAGAGCACAATCCATTCATCTCGAGGAATAATCACGGGGGAACCAATTGAGCGGTATACACGGTTATTAATCGAGCCCATCTCGGTTAATTGAATCGCATCCAAGCGCGGATGAATAATCCCCCCACCATGTGATTTATTCAAACCTGTGGATCCTGTCGGCGTGGCCACACAAATACCGTCCCCCCGAGTCGTTTCAAAGAAGTAATCTTTAATATACACATCACACACAACCGTGCCTGAAGGCGTGCGCAAAGCCAATTCATTTAAGGCCAACTTCCGTTGACTCTTCCCATCTTCGTAATGAACGACCACTTCAAGAAGTGGATAACTCGTCGACTCGCCATCCGCACGCTCAATCCCTGCAACAACCTCATCCAATTCCGTATCAAGCCAGTCCGTATAAAAGCCTAAATGTCCGGTATGAATCCCAATAAAGCTGGCCGCATTAAGGTAATGTTTAAAGGTATGAAAAGCCGAAAGTAAAGTCCCGTCTCCGCCGATGGATACAATGTAATCGGGGACCGTATGTTCATCCACTACTTCAATAGCTGTATCAGCTAATTTAGCAAGTAGATCTTCTTTAATTTGCTTAGAACGTTCGAGCTCATTGGCATAAATCAATACACGTTTCGTCATCTTAAGGCTCCTTCTCACTTCATTTTCTCGTTCCTTATTATACAGTAAATTTAATATTTTCACATCGTTCTTGTGCGATTCATTAATTTATTAGAAATTAATTCCACCAAAAAAATGCAAATATAGAGCAATCTATTGGCATTTCCTTTCCATGAGTGGTAGGATATATACAAGTTAGGAGGTTGAAATTCGATGGTGTCACAGTATCAAGTCGAATACAAATGTAATGGGATTCCAAATTTTTTTGAATTTTATTTGTTTGTAAATCCACTGGGCAATAAATGCTACCAGTGTGAGCGTGAATTATTTGAAACGGTAGATTTGATTTCATCGAAAGTCGATGTCCACATCCTCCCCTTCTATCACCAAGCTTTGGTAGATGATTTTATTGAACAACTAAATGTTCCGAAGAATGATTTAGACACACGCAATGAACTTTATGAGAGAGTTTATTTGGCTTCGCTTGCCTATAAGGCAGCAAGTCTCCAGGGAAAGCGTAAAGGCAGAGAGTTTCTATCATTAATGCAAGAAACCTATGCAAATAAAATCGACCACTTCACCAGGGATGCTGTCATGCAGCTGGCTGAAGCGATTGGTATAGACAAAGCGATGTTTGCAGAGGACCTATCCTCTGACTTTACACGCGATTTATATATGAAGGATCAACGCATCGCGCAAGAGATGAATGTCCTTAAAACTCCTGCACTGGTCATCTTTGAACACCAATCGGGTGAAGATGGGATTGTTCTTCATAATGCAATCACAACCGAGAACATCATGAAGGAAATCGACCAGCTCATTATGAAGCAATATCAGAAGATTAGTGAGCGGTCTATGCGTAGAAATGTCCGGCACCAATGCGCGAAAGTTATCAGCTTAATGCGGGATCATGGATAACATGGGATTATTGACCGATGAAATTCTGCTTGATTTAGAAAAGTCCAGTTAGTTTGAGCTAAGATGCTCACTGACTGGACTTTTTTTGCATTAAATTTACAATTTATTTACACTAAACTTACACTCGTTTGTTAGGCTTAAGCTATGGAAATAGATTTAGGAGGTAAATTATGCGGATTGCACTGATTACTGAAACATTCTACCCAGCTACTGACGGGATATGCACCCGATTAAGCCATATGGTTGAACAATTGCAGATGCTTGGCCATGAACTATGCGTGATTACTCCGGATATGGGGCTAGATATTTACAAAGGAGTCCGAGTTATCGGGATGCCGACGATTTATACACCCCTGTATGCTTCAAGGCCTTGGGGCTTGCCTAGCCCACGGGTAAAGAAAGAGTTGCTCAGTTTTCAGCCGGACATCATTCATGCGGTACATCCAACACTGCTTGGCGTGTCTGGCTTGCATTACGGCAAGCAATTGGGGATTCCGATTCTTGCTTCTTACCATACCCATCTAACCGACTACTTGACGTATTACAAGCTCCCTTTCCTGGAGAATTTACTTTGGGACTATACGCGCTACTGCTACCAAAAAGCTGACAAAGTCATCACTGTCTCTCAAGATCTCGCTGACATTCTAAATAGCCAAGGGATTCCTGAAGCCGAAGTCTGGCAAGCAGGGATTGACTTCTCACACCGATCCCCGGAATATTATGATGAAGCCCTGTATCAAAAGCTAACTCACAAGGGGCAATACAAGCATTTGCTAGTCTATGTCGGGAGATTGGCTTACGAGAAAGGAATTGATCAGCTGAGGGGAATCTTCGAACACCGCAACGATATTGCCCTAGCAATTGTTGGCGATGGACCGGCCCGAGCTGAATTGGAGCAGTACTTTGCCGGAACGCCGACACAGTTTCTTGGCTTTCTTGAAGGTGAGGCGCTTGGGCAAGCCTTTGCGGTAGGCGACGCATTTATCTTCCCATCTGTCTCGGAAACCTTCGGTCTCGTCATCTCAGAAGCGATGGCCTCAGGTACTCCGGTCATTGCCGCAGAAAGTGGCCCAACCTTAGAGCAATTGACCCCGCTTGAATCTGGACTAACATTCCAGAACCGTAATTTAGACAGTCTCCTCCAGTCTTTAAGATACTTAGATCAGCCTGATGCCATGCAAAGCATCCAAGCCAATGCCTTGAAACGCGTACAAGGAATGACTTGGCAAGCTGCTGCTAAGCAACTAGAAACCTTCTATCTTGAGACGATTGAACAAACAGAAGCGAATCACCGTAAATCCTTTTATGCTTAACCGCAGAAAAGCTCAGCAAATCCTCAATAGGTTTGCTGAGCTTTCTATTATATCAATATCTTCAATTAGTTAGCCAAAGCTTCTTTTGCTTGGTCAACTAAAGCTGTAAAGGCATTGCTATCGTTTAAAGCGATATCCGCTAACATCTTACGGTTGATGTCGATGTTTGCTTTCTTCAAGCCGTTCATTAATTGGCTGTAGCTGATGCCGTTTTGGCGAGCAGCTGCATTGATACGCGTAATCCATAAACGCCGGAAGTTACGTTTCGTTTGTTTGCGGTCACGGAAAGCATATGTGTAAGATTTCATGACTTGTTGTTTAGCCATCTTGTATGAAATACTTTTCGCTCCGTAATAACCTTTTGCTAATTTAATTGTACGTTTACGACGTTGACGTGTGACATATCCACCTTTAACACGTGCCATGTATGATTCCTCCTCTAGTTAATTGCTTATTTTGAAACTAATTGGTCAATGCGTTGTTGGTCTGTCTTGTGAACTAAGGCAGCTTTTCGCAATTGACGACGCTGTTTCTTAGTCTTACCGTGCATACGGTGACTTGTAAAAGCTCTAGAGCGTTTTAACTTTCCAGATCCCGTTCTTTTAACGCGTTTTGATAAACCACGATGAGATTTTTGTTTTGGCATTGTAGTAATCCTCCTAAGTAATAATATGTGTTATTAGTCGTCAGACTTTGGTGCTAGGATGGTGAACATGCTACGTCCTTCCATCTTAGGCTTCGTCTCAACCGTTGCAACATCACTCGTATCATCAATAAAGTCTTCGAGTACATCTCGGCCAAGATCCTTATGCGTAATCGCACGACCACGGAAACGAATGCTCGCTTTCACTTTATCGCCTTTTTCCAAGAATTTAATGGCTTGGCGTAGTTTCGTTTGGTAATCATGATCTTCAATCGACGGACTTAGACGAACCTCTTTGACGTTAATCGTTTTCTGATTACGACGTTGTTCCTTTTCTTTCTTTTGCATTTCATAGCGATATTTACCATAATCCATAACTCTTGCAACGGGCGGTTTGGCATTGGGTGAAACCAAGACTAAATCTAAGTCAAAAGACCCCGCTAGTGTAAGTGCATCATCGATTGACTTGACACCAAGTTGTTCACCGTCATCTCCAATCACACGGACTTCCCGTGCACGGATTTGTTCATTGATCGGTAATTCTTTAACGATAACTCTCCACCTCCAAAGTAGTTTGAGCACAAATAAAAAAGCCAGTTTATATCCCATAAACTCGCCACTTCCATCAGTTTACATACGTACTCTACCTTGTTCAAGAATCGTATCTTACTAATATTTGCCAGGTAACACGAGCCACATGGCGAGAAACGGCGTGTTTCTACTTGTTTTCTCAACGGACATAACTATATCACAGCTTTACGTTCGATGCAAGAAGATTTTTACATTTTTGGAAAAATATTTCATCCACAAATGATAATGTCTCAAGTGAACGTAAATGAAAATGTCCCACTTTAGTGTATAGTAAAGCTAAGGAGGGATCTCAATGGAGGATTATCTTAACATGAATGAGAAACATAAATATAATATCATCAAGGCCGTCGTCAATGGACGGAAATCCAAAGCTCGTGCTGAAGTGGAATTAAACTTATCCAGACGACAGATCAATCGATTGATTCTTAAATACAAACAAGAGGGGCGAAAAGGCTTCAGACACAAGAATGCCAACCGCAAACCTTCTACAACCATTGACCGTCATACTCGAAAACGAATTGTTCAGCTCTATCGCTCGAAATACTATGACTTTAACTTCACGCACTTCCATGAAAAACTTCAAGAAGTTGAGGGGGAACACCTCTCTGAAAGCTCGCTGAGAAATATCTTGAAGGAAGTGCACATTGTCTCGCCTCTGGCTACCCGTCGAACTAAACGGCGTGTCGCTAAAGAGCTCGAAGACAAAGCGGACAAGAAAGGCTTAACCCATCACGAAAAAGATACCTTACAGGGGGTTCAAATCGTTGAAAACTCAAAAGCACACCCGAGTCGTCCTCGATGCAAATATGCTGGGGAACTGCTTCAAATGGATGCCTCACAGCATCCATGGTTTGAGGCGGATGAGAACGATTACTACCTCCATGCCGCCATTGATGATGCCACTGGCACGGTCGTAGGCGCTTATTTCGCGGCACAGGAGACGCTTGAAGGCTATTACCAAGTCTCACATCAATTCCTGACCCACTACGGTATTCCTCATCGCATTTTGACGGATTATCGCAGTATCTTCTCAGGGGCCCACGCACCAAAAAAGGGCGCTGCTCTTGAAGAGCAGGCCCTCACTCAATACGGATATGCTTGCCAGACACTCGGAATTGAACTGGAAGCGACCTCAGTCCCCCAAGCTAAAGGACGTATTGAACGTCTTTTCGGTACATTTCAAAACCGCTTACTTCAAGAAATGCGGTTAAGTGGTATCCGCAATATGGATGAAGCGAATCAGTTTCTAAGGGACTACCTCCCGCAGTTTAATCAAAAATTCGCTCACCCCATTAAAGATAGCATAAATGCCTTTGAAAAACTATCAGCAGACACAAATCTCAATCAGATCCTCGCTAAATTTGCCCTACGTGTCATTCACTCTGGTCATACCGTTCGATACAACAACCAAGTCTATCATCTTTACGACCAGCATGGGCAGCAAGTCTATTTGCCAAGAAAAACGAAAGTCATGGTTATTAGCACTCGTAATCAACAACTCTTTGTCTCTCATAAAAATCAACTCTTTGAGCTGATTGAAATGCCGTCACACCAAGCTGTGTCTAAAACACTGGATATTCAGGAAGCTCAACCTAAACCGAAGCCACACATTCCACCCATGTCGCATCCGTGGAAAGCTCAATCTTATCAACAATATCTAAAGAAACAAGAATACATAAAGAAAAAAGAGCTAGTTGAAGTGACATCTTGATCCTTCGTGATGAAGGGCGATGCGCTCTTTGTATCGCCCTTTATTGCGAAGCAACCAAGCGAAGCGCGGTAGTTTTTTACTCCCTTTCTTTGCACGTTAAAAAACAAAAAATCGGGACATTTTCATTTGTGCTTGACAGAAGATTTTTACATTTTTGGAAAAATATGTCAACTATAGAGGCAAATATCCTGACCATACATAAGCAAACCCAGAAAAAAACGCCAAGTTCAAATAAACTTGGCGTTCTTCCTCAGTCGTATTATAAGAGGAGTCTATTCAGTTAAAGAATAGGAATTATGACTGACAAATTATTTTTTGAGGCCTTCTACAATTGTATCGACGTTTGTCTTGTAGCAATCGAAGTAGTTACCAGCGTTCTCTTCATCTGTACCCATGGCGTCTGAGAATAACTCGCCACCAATTCCTAAGCTTCCACCGCGTGCCTCAACGGCTTCAATAAGTGCTTGAACGTTACGGTCAGATACGGAAGATTCGATAAATACAGCTGGCACCTCTTCCTCGATAACTAAGTCAGCAGTAATGGAGATGTCTCCAGTACCTGCTTCTGTTTGAGTATTGATTCCTTGAATACCTTCAACACGGAAATCATACTTCTCACCGAAGTAAGAGAATGCGTCATGGGCTGTAATTAAGATACGATCTTCTTCTGGTAATTCTGCAACTTTATCTTTCACGTATTGGTCTAATTCTTCCAAACGTTTAGAATAGTCTTCATAATTTGCTTGGTAGTAGTCTGCGTTATCTGGGTCTAAAGCCGCAAATTCGTCAGCTACTAATTTCGCTGCTTGATCCCAAATTTGGATGTCGAACCAAATATGTGGATCGTCTTCAAGGTCTTTTCCTTCATATTTATAATCAAGGATTTGATCTTCTGTAATAGCTTCATCTAATGAGAAGATGTTTGCGCCTGATTTTTCCATTGATTCGAATACATCCGTGAACATCGCTTCTAAGTGAAGTCCATTGTATCCAATTAAATCTGCATTGTTTAATGCATCAATGTCAGATGGGGTTGGCTCATATCCATGCGGGTCTACCCCTGGTCCCATTAAGCCTGTAACATTTACATGTTCTCCACCAATATCTTGAGCCATATCAGCTAAGTGTGTTGTTGTAATTACCACATTTAACTTACCGTCTTCTTGCGCTTGAACAGTTAAACCGCCAAATACATTAACAACGGTTGCCAAGACAAGGAAAAGTTTCACGAAAAATTTCTTCATCGTAAAGATTCCTACTTTCTGTAATTTATTTCTGATGAACTCGCGCTCACTCAGCTATGATATTAGTCTACCCTAAAACTTTGTTTAGGTCAACCTAATTAGACAAAAAAATCAAAAAAATGAGCAGATATTTCTGCTCAAGTAACTTTTATAATTGATGTGCCTCTTCTTCCAAAGCATTCTGTCGACGTTTACGATTGACTAAATTTCTTAATGCACCCTTTTTCGGTGAGAACAAGAAAGCGATAAAGACGACAATCCCTGTCACTACTGCGATCACACCAGCATAGGACAAGTCCATCGAATAAGCAATCCGTACACCAACAATACTATTGAAGACGGCCGCAATCAGGCTAATCGTAATAACGTGCCCTAATTTATCCGCCAGTAGATATCCAATTAAAGCTGGCCCTACCATAAAGCCAACGACTAAAATCGAACCAACTGATTCAAAGGCACCCACTGACGTAAGCGACACTAGGGTCATCAAGCCGTAATGAATCGCAATCGTAGAAAAACCGAGTGATTTGGCATAATTTGGGTCAAAGGTTGATACCTTCAATTCCTTATAGAAGATTGCAATGAAAAGTGAATTAATAACGAAGATAATCATTGAACGCCAGAAGGCCGTTGGCCCCAAGTCCATTCCATTCCACCGCACTCGTTCAAAAACCGTAAAACCTAACTCGCCAGTAAAGACCGCATCCACATCCAAGTGAACATCGCCTGCATAACGGGTAATTAGAATAATCGCAATCGAGAATAATAAAGGAAAGACGATTCCAATCGCCGCATCCTGATCGACTAAACCGGTACTGCGCAAGGCTTCGATGAGCCAGACGGTGAAGACTCCAATTAAGGTTGCCCCGACCATCAGAAGCGGCGAGTCCAAGTCATGTGTTACGAAGAATCCTAGCACAATCCCCAAAAGCACCGTATGCGTAATCGCATCCGAAACCATGGTGGACCCCCTAAGCACTAAGAACACACCAACAATGGCACAAGATAGCGATACTGCTATCCCAACCAAGGTAATATCAAATAATAGGTTCATTAGTCAGCAACCTCCCGTCTCATTTGTTCTTTTAAGGCTTGTTGCTTGCGCGAGCGATTAATTTGGGTGGCAATTACACCCCGACGCGGCGCAAAGAATAGACTGATTACAGTAATGATTGTAGCAACAACCACAATTGTTGCACCAGTTGGTATTTCTGTTCCTAAAGAGGAAATAAAGGCACCTACCACGCCAGAAATTAAACCGAAAATCCCAGATAAAACAACCACAACTGACATTTGGTTAGACCATTGACGGGCAGCGATTGCTGGATTAACAAGCAGGGCACTAATTAACACCACGCCTACTGCTTCTAAGCCGAGCACAATTGTAATAACCGTTAACAACGACAATAAATAAGCAAATCGGTGATATTTACCTGGTAAAGTCTGAGCAAAAGCCTGGTCGAAGGTAATTAACTTAAATTCTTTCCAGAAAACCACAATCAGAGCAATAATGATAATGCCTGTGATGACAATCGTCTGCACATCACTTCGTAACATGCCACTGGCCTGTCCAAAGATAAATTTATCTAAACCAGCTTGGGCTGCTGTTGGAATCTTCTGCACATAGGTCAAAAGCGCTGTTCCTAGCCCGAAGAAAGTTGATAGAACAATAGCTAGGGCCGAATCTTGTTTGACAACTGATTCATGATCACTCATCCAATTTATCAACCAAGTAGCAATTAAACCTGAAATCGTAGCTCCCAAAAGTAAAAACCCCATATTTCGCTCGAGAATGAATATGAAAACCAGAACTATTCCCGGTAAGGCCGCATGCCCCAAGGCATCCCCCAACAAACTTTGCCGTCTAAGTGTTAAAAAGACCCCTAAAACTCCACTAAGAAGACCTAAGGCTCCAGTACCTAAGGCTACTGTTTGAAAGGTATGGTCTTGAAGTACTCTAATAACTGTATCCATTAGCGACCCGCAACCTTTCTGGCTTTAGTTTGATCATACGCATCACTGGCCTCTGTCTTAGCAACAATTGAATCGCCGAGATTTCGGTCTTGCTTATAAGTCTCGTCAATGTTTTCTTGGGTAAAGGTCGTATCGACTGAACCGAACGTGACTATCTCACGATTAAGGAATATAACATCATCGAAATACTCTTCTACCGTATTTAAGTCATGGTGCACGGCAATAACAGTCTTACCTCGGTTTGCTTCTTGGCGAAGGAGGTCCATCAGAACCTTCTCAGTTTTAATGTCTACTCCAGCCAAAGGTTCGTCAAGAATGATAATTTCTGCTTCTTCACAAAGCGCTCGAGCGAGGAAGACGCGTTGGCGTTGGCCGCCCGAAAGCTGAGAAATTTGTCGATTAGCGAAACTTGACATGCCGACTTTCTCTAAATTCAAACGGGCAATTTTCTTATCCTCTTTGCGTGGTCTTTGAGCGAACCGTAAATGACCGTAGCGTCCCATTAACACGACATCAAAAGCCGTCGTCGGGAAATTCCAGTCGACACTTGATTTTTGGGGGACGTAAGCAACTTCTTGCTTGACTTTATCATAGGAGACATTCTGCTGCCCTTTAACATTAAAATCCACTTCGCCACTAATCGGTTTCAAAAAGCCGAGCATAGCATTTAATAATGTTGATTTTCCTGCCCCATTCGGACCAACAATGGCTGTTATTCTCCCAGAATTAAAATGCACATTCACATCCCATAAAACGGGATTCCCTTCGTAAGCAACGGTCAGATGCTTAACTTGAATACTTTCTGTCATCTTCTCCTCACGTATCCTTTCTTAATCGGCCACATATATCTAACATGAAGCAACTTTATAAAGTTTATAATACCAAAGTTAGTGTACCCTAAAATAATATTTAGGTCAACCAAAGGATGCGAATTCAAGATATATTTCGAACTTCATATGAAGGTTCCCTAATTTGTGAAGTGAAGATTCTACTAGCAAAAATATAGACCTGTCCTTGATTAATTAAGCAGCAATAAGCCGATGTAAACCAGAATTCTGAAAGTGCTACCCTGCTTTGTAGAATACTATTTTTGCATCTTAATTAACTTAACATCGCTAGTGAATAGTTAGCAGATATTAAGCAACCTCATCCTAGTGGCGATTAATTATCTATACTATATCAATCATTGACTCATTATTTTTAATAAAGAAACTCTTCCGCCAGTCTGGATTTCTCAAGCAAAGCCTTATATAACTCACTCTCCTCGAGCAAGTATGCATGACTACCCATCTGATCAATTCGGCCCTCATTCATGACTACAATCTTATTGACATTCTCAATCGACTTTAATCGGTGAGAAATGATAATCACTGTCTTATTAGCCCCAGCTGATTCAAACTATTCTGAATCTTTGTCTCATTTATCACATCTAAGTTTGAGGAGAGTTCATCCAAAAGAAGAATTGGCGCGTCTTTCAAGAAAGCTCTTGCTATGGAAATCCATTGCCTTTCCCCGCCAGAAAGTTCAACCCCCTCTTCCCCGATAAACGGGTCATAGCCTTGGTCAAGTTCCAAGACAAATTCCTCACAACCAGCCATTCTCGCAGCTTCTCTGACCTCTTCATCTGTGGCATCTGGCCTACCGATACAGATATTCTCAAGCACCGAGTTATTAAATAGGCTCACGTCTTGGAAGACCATTGAAATCTTGGCGAAAAGTGAATCCGTAGAGATATCTTTAATATCATACCCATCAATTAAAATCTTCCCAGAGTCATAATCATAAAGCCTGGAGATGAGCTTCAACAAGGTTGTCTTGCTACGACCAGACGGCCCAACAATGGCTGTAACCTGACCCATCTGAGCCGTAAAAGATACATCCTGAATGATATTTGTTCTTGCCATCATAGGCAAAATTAATGCCCTCTAACTGAATATCAAAAGACTGTAAATCCACAGCCTTCCCCTCTTGTATAGGGGTGGTGTTAATTTAGCGAATTTTCTCAATTTTCGGTTCAATGTGGAGGGCCTCTAGTATAACTTCATTCGAAATATCCAGTAAGTCCTTTAGTTTAATCGATACTAGCAAATAACCTATAAATATCGGTGGATTCTATAATCAACTTAGCCACCCAAAATAAAGAACATCAAGTGAATTTCATGCTATATTGAAGTTACCACAACTCTCAATAGATAAGGATGAATTCACGTAACGCAAATTCATGATAACACAGCTACTAAAAAAGGGACACATCTTTCTTATCAAGAACGTTGCCAGATTGCTATTCTTAAACAAGAAAACTATTCAAATCGAGCTATCACAGCTAGTCTTAATCGGGCGCCCCAAACCATTCATAATGAAATCAAGCGAGAGACTGTTAAACAAAAGAAAAAACAAGTCCAGAACGGTAAAGAGCATGTTTATTACTACACTGTTTATGATGCTGATAAGGCTCAGGCGGCTTATGATAACCAGCGTTTAAATTGTGGAAGACGTCCTAAATCGGCAGATGAAAAAATGCTCGAAGATCATTGGTCCCCTGATGTGGTCGTTGGTTTTGCTAAGCGACAAGAGCTATTTGACCCAAAACTGATTCCTAGCACGACTACTCTCTATAATTGGATAGATAGTGGCATTATGCGCACTAAAAATATGGACTTACTGGAGAAACTCTCTCGTAAACCTCGTCAAAAGAAACGGTCAGCTAAGGAAAATAAGCGGATTTTAGGAAATTCAATTGACGAGCGACCTGAAGAAGTTGAATCTCGTGCTCATTTCGGTCACTGGGAAATTGACACGGTTATCGGACAAAAAACTAAAGGGGACGAAGTCTTATTAACCTTAGTCGAGAGAATGACTCGTTTTGAAGTTCTCCTTAAGTTGCCGGGTAAGACTTCCAAAACTGTTTGTTTAGCAGTGTCCCAGCTCAGAGAGCGCTGTGGCGATGACTACACTCGTCTATTTAAAACAGTCACAGCAGATAATGGAACCGAGTTTGCTTCCTTACAAGAAGCCCTCCAAGAGACAGTATTCGCCTACTTTACGCACCCATTTGCTTCTTATGAAAGAGGGACGAGCGAGCATCAGCATAAATTCATCCGGCGATTTCTGCCGAAAGGTCAAAAAATATCGGAAATTTGTGATCAGCAGATTTTGCGCATTCAACAATGGATGAATCGCTACCCACGAAAGATCTTGAACTATCAAAGCCCTTGCGATTGCTTTTTAAAAGCTTTTCGTCAAGAAGGTGCTGCAGCTTAAAATCTGTTCGCCTTGACAACGAGCCTCCGCCGGGCTGGCTTAAAGGCTGGTGAAAGCTAGGTTAGCCAGCTTTGGCCAAGAGCCTACCAGACCGACGCTCATTGTAAAGCCGAACAACCAAGTGCAAATAATTCACATGTAGGTCTTTAGTTTTAACAAAGTGGCTAACTTAAACTTGAAATTTACGAAAATTTTTCTCCTTAAATATTATTAATTAATATTCAAAATCTTCAGCTAACTGAGATTTTTCTACCAAATCTTGGTATAATTCTGAATCTTTCATCAAGGAATCATGATCTCCAATAGAATCTACCCTACCATTATTTAAAACGACAATCTTGTCTGTTTTTTCAATTGATTTCAGTCTATGAGAAACAATCAATACTGTTTTATCTTCTATGAGCTTATTCAATGATTCCTGGACTTTCATTTCATTGATGACATCTAAAGATGAGGAAATCTCATCCAATAATATAATGGGTGCGTCTTTTAAAAATGCTCTGGCAATGGATATTCTTTGTCTTTCTCCTCCGGATAATTTCGCACCATTTTCACCAATATAAGTATCATAACCGCCGTCCAGTCTATCAACAAAGTCTTGACAATTTGCTAATTTAGCAGCCTGAATGACCTCCTCATCACTCGCATCTGGTCTCCCTACCCTAATATTTTCTAGGACACTTTTGTTAAATAAAATCACATCTTGAAAGACCATGGATATATAATTAAATAGGGTTTCGGTTGCTATAGCCTTAATATCAACGCCTCCTATGGTTATTGATCCTGAATCATAGTCATAGAGACGAGATACTAACCTTAATACTGTCGTCTTACCACATCCCGAAGGCCCAATAATTGAGGTTACTTGATCTTGCTGAGCTGTAAATGTTAAATCCTTGATGAGGCCCTGTCCTTCATAATAAGAAAAACTAACATTTTTAAACTCGATATCAAAGGAATCTAAAGTAATATCCTCTTTACCTGTTTGTAAAGGTTCTTGCTTAATGGATTTTATTCTCTTTACTCTTGAATCAATATAAATAACTTCAGAGATATTCATATAAAGACTTTGTAATCCATTGATTAACTTGACTGCAGCTAGAATGTATCCTAACAGCATCACTAAATTTGTCTCTCCATCTATATATAGCTGGCTACCAAAATAAATGGTCATACCTAGTGATAAAACGACTATAATTTGAGAAAGTTGTAAAGGTAATGCTTGAGATAATTCTGATTTAATTTGTTCATTTTCTCTTACATCTTGAAACTCAACTAAGTCATGTCCGACATCATTTTTAAGTCCGTAGGCTCGAATCTCTTGATTAAGATCAATCGCTTTTTGGAATTTTTCAGTATTTTCTCGATTCACTAAATAGAATTTTCCTGTTGCTTTTTCCTGCATGGACTTAGAGAGATAAAAAAGTATCATACCAACAAGCATTGGAATCACGACACATAAACCCAGTTTAAAATCTCCCAATAGTAATAGCACTGATACAATCAGCAAATATGGGATAAATCCATGAAAATCTGGGAGTGCGTGACTTAAGGCATGTTCAATATCTGAAACATCTTGCATAATCGTTTGCGCTACATCAGATAAATTGTGCCGACTATAATAAGATAGAGGTAATTCTCGTAAGATTTCGGCAATCTCTATCCTTAAATTACTTGCCTCTTGATACGTTTCTTTATAAGTTGCTTCATATTGTCGCTCAATAAT
The DNA here is from genome assembly GCF_003546865.1 of Suicoccus acidiformans. GTDB lineage: Bacteria > Bacillota > Bacilli > Lactobacillales > Aerococcaceae > Suicoccus > Suicoccus acidiformans. The sequence continues at coordinate 683,985 of NZ_CP023434.1, read as the reverse complement.
AATATACATGATAATCCCTGTCAGTAGAATTCCAATGATATAAAAATGAACAGATTTTAAGTTTTGATATAAGAGACCTTGAACAAAATACATAATGATAATAATAGGCGCCATAAAGGCTAAGTATTTGAAGAATGAAGCGATAGAGGATCGTCTAAGTCCTTTAGCGCCCTCTTCCGTTAACTGGTATCGGTCCATAAATCTTTTAATCACTCTTAACCCTCCATTCATTTGCTTTGGCATACATTTCTTGAAATTCTTTATACTTACTATCTGCAGCCATGAGCGTTTCATGGTCTCCTCTTTCGATAATTTGGCCTTGGCTCATCACGAGAATTTCATCGACATTTCGGATCGAAGTCAATCGATGGGCAATCATAATTACGGTTTTTCCTTCCATCAATTTAGCAAAAGCTTGTTGTATCTTATATTCATTATCCGCATCGGCTGCTGCAGAAGCCTCGTCTAAAATAACGATATCCGCATCCTTTAGGATCGCTCTAGCGATCGCAATTCTTTGTGTTTCTCCCCCAGAAAGGCTCACTCCTTCAGTTCCCAACATCGTATGAACACCTTGAGGGAGTTTATCAATAATATCTCGGCAAGACGCATCTTTTAGCGCTTGCATGACTTCTTGGTCACTTGCTTCTGGCCGTGCTAACTTAACATTTTCAAATACTGTCAAATCGAAAAGTTGTGCATTCTGAAAAACCATCGCGATTTTGTTATTGAGAAATTCTTCGCTATATGATTCTAATAGCTTATCTCCGATGAGGACCTGACCTGAATCGACTTTGTAGAATCCTCCAATCAACTTAGCTATCGTGGACTTACCTGATCCTGACCCCCCAATTAAAGCATAAGATTTTCCACCTTCAAGTTTAAAGGATAGATTTTCTATCACAGGTGCATTTTCATAAGAAAATGTAACATCTTTAAACTCAATATTTGTATTTTGCAGATCTTCATAGGTGCTGTGAGAAATCTTTTTTTCTTCCATTTCTTCAAATAGATTTTCCATCTTATCTACAGCTTCTTTTGCCATAAACATGTCTGATCCGACATACATGATTTTTGTCATTGATGTAAAAATAACACCTCCAATAATCGCAAAGAAAATGACCTTTGCTGCGATTTCTAAAGGTTCAGAACCTCGAGTTAATGTATAAATTCCGTAAGGAATTGTAAAACTGATGTAGAGATTGAGTATCGTTTGAAAACTAACATAAGGGTGTTTACAATTGATGGCATGTTGGTAAGTCAGATTAGAATATTCCTTGATTGCTTCATAGAAACTCTTAAAAGTATATACACTGGCACCAAAAATTTTAACCACTTGCATGCCTCGTACATATTCAACTGTCTCGCCATTGAGTCTTTCAAGAACTTTGAGATATGCTTCCATAAACGAAGAATCACTCATCATCCCTTTAAGACAAATAAATGCAAATATCAATGCTAAAAATAGAAGAACCCCAAAAGTAATGTCAATGTTGGTAGCAACAATAATTAAGAGTATGGGTGCAATAATTGCGGAAGTAATATCAGGAATCATATGTGCAATGATCGAATGCGTATTACTCGCATTTTCATTGATAATTTTATTCACCTCTCCAGATGAATGATTATCAAAAAAATGAAATGAACCGTCAACTACATTCAATGCTGATTTCTTTCTTAAATTTGTCTCTACCCTAAATCCTAATATATGAGACAGAGCGACGCCTATAAAATATAAAAAGATGTATGTTATTAGTAAGACAATCACTACTACAGCATACTGCATTGCTTCTTGCAAATTATTTGAGGCTAATAGTGCTTCTAAAAACTTCCAAATATAAAAATAAGAAAAAACCTGAGCAATTGCTGAGAGTCCCGTAAAGAAAATGGCTAAAACAAGTTCCCTTTTTTTCTCCGGTGCATAAGATAAAAGTCTCTTGTACCCATCCATCATCAAACCTCCTTAATTTTTGACAAAATTTCCCTGTCATCAATTTTAGGTTAACCTAAAAATGCTTTTCTGTCAATATTTTAAAGAAATAATAAGGTGTCAAAATTACAAAATTGTTATGCTTATTTTATTTATTTTGAATCAGAAATAAATTGGTGGATTGTATAATCAACTTAGCCACCCAAAATAAAAACATCACATGAATTTCATGCTATATTGAAGTTACCACAACTCTCAATAGATAAGGATGAATTCACGTGACGCAAATTCATGATAACACAGCTACTAAAAAAGGGACACATCTTTCTTATCAAGAACGTTGCCAGATTGCTATTCTTAAACAAGAAAACTATTCAAATCGAGCTATCACAGCTAGTCTTAATCGGGCGCCCCAAACCATTCATAATGAAATCAAGCGAGAGACTGTTAAACAAAAGAAAAAACAAGTCCAGAACGGTAAAGAGCATGTTTATTACTACACTGTTTATGATGCTGATAAGGCTCAGGCGGCTTATGATAACCAGCGTTTAAATTGTGGAAGACGTCCTAAATCGGCAGATGAAAAAATGCTCGAAGATCATTGGCCCCTGATGTGGTCGTTGGTTTTGCTAAGCGACAAGAGCTATTTGACCCAAAACTGATTCCTAGCACGACTACTCTCTATAATTGGATAGATAGTGGCATTATGCGCACTAAAAATATGGACTTACTGGAGAAACTCTCTCGTAAACCTCGTCAAAAGAAACGGTCAGCTAAGGAAAATAAGCGGATTTTAGGAAATTCAATTGACAAGCGACCTGAAGAAGTTGAATCTAGTGATCATTTCGGTCACTGGGAAATTGACACGGTTATCGGGCAAAAAACTAAAGAGGACGAAGTCTTATTAACCTTAGTCGAGAGAATGACTCGTTTTGAAGTTCTCCTTAAGTTGCCGGGTAAGACTTCCAAAAGCGTTTGTTTAGCAGTGTCCCAGCTCAGAGAGCGCTGTGGCGATGACTACACTCGTCTATTTAAAACAGTCACAGCAGATAATGGAACCGAGTTTGCTTCCTTACAAGAAGCCCTCCAAGAGACAGTATTCGCCTACTTTACGCACCCATTTGCTTCTTACGAAAGAGGGACGAGCGAGCATCAGCATAAATACATCCGGCGATTTCTGCCGAAAGGTCAAAAAATATCGGAAATGAATGATCAGCAGATTTTGCGCATTCAAAAATAGATGAATCGCTACCCACGAAAGACCTTGGACTATCAAAGCCCTTGCGATTGCTTTTTAAAAGCTTTTCGTCAAGAAAGGGCTGCAGCTTAAAATCTGTTCGCCTTGACAACGAGCCTCCGCCGGGCTGGCTTAAAGGCTGGTGAAATCTGGGTTAGCCAGCTTTGGCCAAGAGCCTACCAGCCCGACGCTCATTGTAAAGCCGAACAACCTAGTGTAAATAATTCACATGTAGGTCTTTAGTTTTAACAAAGTGGCTAACTTAAACTTGAAATTTACGTAAATTAGTTATGACTCAAAATCTCTAATGCACAAATCCACACCCGCATCTTTAAAGTCATTTAATAAATACGCATATGGACTCGGTTTGCTAGTTACCCGGTTCACAGTGGCTTCTGTAAATGAAATCCCTTCACCTCCTCGAACTTTTGCCTGATACGCTCTGATTTCTGTATCATATTCACAAAGGGCTTGGTATTTGCCCTCTAAAGAGCCATACGTATTCGTGCTAACCTTTATATCTAAGGGCAAACGTGGTGACAATTCAGGATCCTCAGCAGGATAACCAAAGCCTAAGCCTAAAATTGGAAAAGTTAGTTCAGGTAGACTTAATAAATCTCGTATCACAGGAACATTATCGGCAACTGTAGAAAGAAATAAGCCCCCTAAGCCGTCCGCCTCAATTGCGTTCATCATATTCTGAGCAGCTAGGTATGTATCGCCGATGCTAACAAGCCATTGGTCGAAATAAAAGTGATGCTCCACTTCAGGAGCTTTAAGGTTAGCAATTTGCTTAGAGCGATATAAATCAATGACGAATATCATAAGTTCAGGCAAAGCCTTAACATAATCCTGTTTAATTGCCTCTGCAATTCTATGTTTTAATTGCTGGTCGGCAATCCGAATAACTGAGTAGGCATGACTTCCTCTGCAAGCTGTCCGCCTCATTACTTCAAGATAAAGTTGCGCCTTTTCTTTCTCAATTGCCTTATCTTGGTATTTACGAATCGAACGATACTTCAATTGCTTTTGTATAAAAGTATTCATCTTATCACCTCCTTTTATGAACTACGTGTTATTGTTTTAGATATACAAAAAAATCTTTGCTTTTCCACTTAATGTCAAGCCCTATTTAAAAACTAGGCCGATATTGTGCCATTTACTACAAGCGGATGCTAGCACTCCTTCAATCCTTAAGCTTTGCGATTAGCCCGATCTTTCTTTATTACTTTCAAGAATGGTACTCTGCGCTCTTTTATGTGCAGAAAGTTTAAGCGTCGGATTCTGCCCTAGTGAACAGAGTTCGCTAACACAGCTAACGCATCCCGGCCTCTAACTTGGCGATAATCGCTTTGAAGAAGATCATAACCGAAATCTTGCTAAATACTATTTAGGCTACAGATTCGGCTTTGCATCTGAAATACTAAACGCTTGAGCACAAACCCCTAAATCCTTCTTCACAGTAAGTGATTGTGAGCTAGTTAGGCAGAAACGAACTTAATGCGATAGAAATCTTAGTCTTAAAAACCCAACACCTTAGAATTTGTGCAAAAACACAGGCTTTAAATGAAAGTCAGTGTAAGCCCCCAGGGAAGATGTTATAATACAAGCTATGAAAGGAATGATGCGGTGTGACATCAATCGATATAATTCGTCAAGAAATTATGGCTGACCCGATGAATGCTGAATTCACTCAAATGGGTTGGGAGCCAATCTTTCAAATCCCCCCAGAGGCGCGCATTTTAGTAGCTAGTCAAGCCCCAGGTATTCGCGCCCAAGAAGCCAATCAGAGTTTTAAAGATTCCAGCGGGGATTTATTACGTATCTGGATGGGGGTGGATGAGGAAACCTTCTATGAATCAGGGCTAATTGCGATACTACCAATGGATTATTACTTTCCAGGCAAAGCCAAATCCGGCGACAAACCACCCCGCAAAGAAGTTGCACCCAAATGGAATCAACGCATTCTTGATACAATGCCGAATTTAGAACTGACATTACTCATTGGAGCCTATGCCCAACAGTTCTACTTGGGCAAGCAAAGAGAGCGGAACTTAACCGAAACTGTTCGCAATTATTCAGCCTATTTGCCAAATTATTTCCCACTTGTGCATCCGAGCCCATTAAATATCGGCTGGCGCAAGAAGAACCCTTGGTTTGAACAGGAAGTGGTCCCTCATTTACAAAACTTGGTGGAGAATATTTTGGTGGAATAATGTGATATTTAATGAATTATTTAAGAGTTTTATAATTCGTGTTGCGCTTGCCCCTGAATATTCGCTATAATGGATAGGTAAATTGTCAAATAGGAGGGATTGTAACTTGTTAACAAGTCATCGCGTGAAGCATTTTGTCAAACTTGGTTTAGCTCTAGTGCTCTTTGCACAACCAAGTGCGCAAATCTTCGCCTTATCAAAAACACCAGATTTAGGATCTAATGCAACGAATATCCAACCAACCGAAGATTACGTTGAGCCCGAAGAGTATCCGCAAAAGCTGAAAGATTGGTATGCTCAGAATATGGATGCTCGCTCATATATTGCAGTCGATGCCGAAACTCATCGAGTCTTAGCTCAAAAAGAAGGAAATACTCCGTACCCCATCGCTTCAATGTCTAAAGTCATTTCAATTTATTTAGTTTATAAGGCTTTAGATGAAGGCGCCTTAAAGATGGACCAAATGATTACCGTTTCTGATGCAATTGCTGAGGGCATCGCATCTAATGTCAACCTATCCAACGTCGGCTTAGTCGCTGGGGTAGAGTATTCCGTCGAAGATTTAATTTACGGCGTCATGTTAGAATCAGGCAATGATGCTACATCTGCTTTGATGTGGGAAATCTACGGCTCTGAAGAAGCTGCCGTGCAAGCCATTCGTGATCAATTGCAAGCATGGAACATTACCAACTTCCAATTCTACTCTACTTCCGGTGCTCCGAATGAAGAGTTACCAGAATCGCTATGGGTTGCTGGCTCTGGCGTAGATGATGAGAACATCATGTCTGCTTCAGATGTTGCTTTGATGACACAATATGCTGTTGAAGCATATCCAGCAATTCTTGATGTCACTTCAACGCCTGAATATCTCTTCAAGGAAGGGACCGAATATGAACGCCCTTTATATAATCCGAACTTATTGCTACCTGGTGCCTTATACGGCCGCGAAGGAAACCTCGGTGTGAAATCTGGCTTTACAGATGACGCCGGACGTAACTTTGTTGCTGTTGGAGATGAGAATGGACGCCGTATTGTCTCTGTGGTCATGGGAGTCGTCGGAGAAGATCCTTCGACGGGCGAACCCCTTACCGCTTATTGGGACCAAGAAATTCTTTTAGATGGTTTATTAGATTACCCAGAGCTCTATCAGAATGAGAATCTCCCAACGAATCTTCCGGCCGAACCAGAGCCTGAAGAAGTTGAAGAAGAAGCAGGAGAAGCTACCGAAGAGCCGGCCGATCCAAACCTAGAGAATCGCCGCGATAACCCACTAACCAACTTCATGCGGAATATCTTCAGTATCTTTAATTAACACGCTATATAGCATATACTTTCAAAAAAACAGGCATTTATTCAGCTTGAATAAATGCCTGGGCTTTTAGTTTCACATTCACCGACTCGATACTTATGATATAATTGTACGTTCCTCCGAAAAAAACATTCCCTCCAAATCTTCGAGACTGCTGATAAGCCTCACGTATTTCTATGAGCGGGACCCAACAAAGAGATACTTCCAAATCTCTTCAACGACCACATTGAACACTTGGACATCATATTAAGCACACCCAGCTAGCTAAAGCTTTATGCCTTGCCTATAGTCCACAACCACACCAAAAACTCCCTTCCAAATATCCTCAACAGGATTTCCGAAAGGGAGTTTCTTTATTTCCTTTGAATTAACTAATGCAACCCCTGCCTTAATGTGGGAAATTTATATCTCCGAAGAAGCTGCGGTTCAAGCAATTCGTGCCCAATAAAATGAGGTGACGCTCATTATTATTCACTCACACCGTATTTATCATATAAACCCAAACTCCAATCACTCGCTACCCAATCAATCATCCCTTCACCCAGAACAGACATTTCATCCGTCATATAATCATACTTGTAATGGCCATTCCAAAGGATACGTTCTTGGTAAGTGGTTTCAATATAATAATAGGCGCCCGTATCAGACAGCTCCTCTTTGAGCGTATAGCGGAAAGCTTCTGGTGCATACCCTATCCGTTGGGCGAGATTATAAATAATATCCTGCTCATAGGTTGAGCCGTTCACATCGTAGAAATAATCAATGTTCTCCTGCAAAACTTCCCGGATACTCCGCCCGCCAAAAGGCCCTAAATGTTGACGCATGGCATAATATTCGACAGTCCTTTGAATATTCAAGCCGGCCAGCTCTTCTAGCGTCACGTCGTCAATGATTTGACTGAGCATAAAACTGTCATTATAAACATCGGTCGCATCATTCATCCGCTCAGCATGCCCGCTCATCTCACCATCGGTAATGACTTGATCTAACATTGCTTGGAAAATCGGTGCAATCCATGTTAAATCGGTCGCGCGCTTCATTCAGTACCTCAGGTGTGGCTAAATCAGGCAACTCTGAAAGTACGCTCGTCCACGGTTGAGTCATATCAATACCGATGAAAGCAATAGCCACGGCATCTTCTGCTGTGTATTCTGATATATGATGTGACGTAGCCGGCCCATCATATCCCGCCTCACATAACAGAATACTACTCAAGCCCAATAAGAAGATATTCCCTAATTTCTTCATTCGTCTCTCTTTTCTCGAAAAATGTGTAAGCAATCTCTCACTTTCATACCTACATTATACACGATTGCTCCTTAGGAATACTTAACAAGTCCCGAACAACCATTTTGCACGCTTGAACAGCTGAATTCCGGAGGTACATAAGGAGGTATTTAAAATAATAACGTAATAGCGGTCTTTTAGTAACTTACGTCGCAAGACCTTCATTATGTATGCCGGGAATTCAAAATCGAAAAAATGCCCCAAGTTAATCAAGGCTTGGAGCATCTTGTGTTTTGTGGAGTGTGTGGATTTTCTTGCGTCTGACAGTTTTGTATTCTTTTATCTGCAAGCCAGGTTGCGGATAGAAGCGTTCGTTAGTCCTCTACGCCTCTGCCTCAGCACCCTCTACTGGACGACTTTTAGTGGCAATATCTGCTCGAATCGCTTGGATAAAGTCCGCTAGTGGCATCGTTTCTTGTTTTTGCGAGCCGTAGCGACGAATATTAACCGTGCCATCCGCCACTTCCTGGTCACCGATAACGAGTTGATAAGGAATCTTAGAGGTTTGCGCTTCACGAATCTTATAGCCCAACTTCTCGTTACGCAAGTCCATCTCAGCGCGCAGCCCATTAGCTCTCAATTCATGGTAAATTTCCTCCACACGGTCCGCGTGTGCCTCTGTGCTAATTGGTAGCACAATTGCTTGGACAGGTGCGAGCCAGGTTGGGAAGGCACCTTTATATTCTTCAATTAAGTAAGCCACGAAACGTTCCATTGTAGATACGACACCGCGGTGAATAACTACCGGGCGATGCGTATTCTGTCCATCTTCGCCCACATAAGTCAAATCGAAACGCTCTGGTAATAAGAAGTCTAACTGGACAGTCGACATCGTTTCTTCTAGACCAATCGCTGTCTTCATTTGCACATCCAGTTTCGGTCCGTAGAAAGCCGCTTCACCTTCTGCTTCAAAGTAATCCAAGCCTAAATCATCCATGGCTTCTTTGAGCATACTTTGGGCTGTCTCCCACATTTCATCGTCATCGAAGTATTTCTCCGTATCTTCAGGGTCACGGTAACTTAAGCGGAAGCGGTAATCTGTAATGTTAAAGTCACGGTATACTTCTTCAATCAACTTCAAGACCCGGGTAAACTCCTCCTTGATTTGATCCGGACGAACGAAGATATGTGCATCATTCAAAGTCATCTCACGTACCCGCTGTAAGCCAGATAAGGCACCGGATTTCTCATAGCGGTGCATCATGCCCAGCTCCGCAATACGAATTGGCAGTTCACGGTATGAGTGAATATCATTCTTGTAAATTAACATATGGTGCGGGCAGTTCATCGGGCGTAAAACCAACATCTCTCCGTCACCCATATCCATTGGTGGGAACATGTCTTCATGATAGTGATCCCAGTGGCCTGAAGTTTTGTACAAGTCTGTCTTTGCCATAACAGGTGTATAGACGTGTTCATAGCCTAATTCTATTTCCTTGTCCATAATATAGCGCTCGATAACTCGGCGGATGGTTGCCCCTTTCGGTAACCAGAAAGGCAAGCCTGAGCCGGCTTCTTGACTAATCATAAAGATATCAAGTTCTTTACCTAATTTACGGTGATCGCGTTCTTGAGCTTCCTTGCGCATCTCAAGATAGGCATCCAAGTCTGCTTGCTTAAAGAATGCTGTTCCGTAGACCCTTTGCATCATCTTATTATTCGAATCGCCGCGCCAGTAAGCACCGGCCAAGGACAATAATTTAAAGACTTTAATTTTCCCTGTGGAAGGAACATGGCCGCCCCGACATAAATCCGTAAACTCCCCTTGGGTGTAAACACTGATTCGTTCATCTTCCGGCAAATCATTAATAAGTTCAATCTTATAAGGATCATCTTGGAAGATTTCTAAGGCCTCTTCGCGGCTAACTTCACGGCCTTCAATCGGATAGTTTTGTGAAACGATTTTCTTCATTTCTTTCTCGATTTTTGGCAATTCCTCTTCAGTAATAGGGTTTTCTTTATCGGTATCATAGTAGAAGCCGTTCTCAATTGCTGGTCCTACGCCAAAGTGAATGTCGGGATATAAACGCTTCAAAGCATGAGCTAGTAAGTGGGCTGCGGAGTGATTTAACAAAGCAAGGGCTTCTTCGCTTTTATCGGTTAAGATTTCAATGTGCCCATCGTGTTCAATCGGCTCATGAAAGTCAATCACTTCGCCATCCAGTTTGCCGGCAAGGGCCGCTTTTTGTAAGGATTTAGAAATTGATCCAGCGACTTCACTGACCGTGACACCTTGGTTAAATTCTTTCGTATTTCCATCAGGAAACGTTAAGGTAATATTAGACATAATCTTCTCCTTTATTGATTACTACACAGAAAAAAATCCCATTGATTGCACAATACAATCAATGGGACGCTAGAAGCGTGGTTCCACCCACATTCACTGGCCTAAGCCAATGCTCTTAAAGGAATTATCGCTTCCGAACGTTCATCCTTACTCTTACTTCTGGATGAAAGCTTTGAAGGGGTCCAAAGCCAAGGTCCCAGAGGATGTCCCACCAACTCATCCCTCTCTTAACTGCTTGCTTGGTTTGGCTGTCTTCAATGCGCCTGTGTCTTTCTGTTATATTAGTTATATCATGTTCTTCTTATCTGTGCAAGTTAATTTTAGTTTAAAGGGCACCTACTCATCTCGTTTCAATACGCCCAAATCCACCCCATCGCCTTAGAGGGATGACTGCCTGGTCACTCCATATGCAAAGGACTTACTTTAGTAACAGCATTAATTGCCTTGGCGCTTAGCTTGGCGCAAGTTTTCGCCGTTGAATTCCACTTCATGGGCAAGATAGCGGATACGCTCCATAATACGCATCGCTTTTCCAGTGTCAATGCTATCTTTAGTTTTAGCCAAATGTGTCTCTAAGATTTCCATTGAGAAATTAGATGTAAAGAAGGTAGCCAGCGACTCCTTCATACGATACTCAAGAATATTATTCAACACTTCATCGCGGACCCAAGCAGTATTGGCTTCCGCACCAATGTCATCAATCATCAATACATCTACTTTGCGAATTTCGTCAATGGTCTGCTGTACGGTTCCTGATTGAATTGCATTCTTAATCTGAGAAGTGAAGGTTGGATAATGAATCATCGTCACATGCTTTTCAAGGCGATCGACTAAATAATTGGCCAACGCCCCCAGAAGATAGGTCTTGCCTACTCCGAAGCTGCCGTGGATATAGAGAGCTTGGGTGGCGTACGGTTCTTTCTCGTAAGCATGGAGAAAATCCATCGACTGCTTTAATAAGTACTGTCGCTGAGGGGTATTGACATAGAAATCACGCAAGGTTGCCTGACGTACATCACGGGACATCATACGATTATCCAATAGACTATGGCGAACTTGCTCTGCCTTCCAACGGTAATACGTTTCGGTAGGCACATAGGTTACATCAATATAATTGCCATTAAGGATTAACTCTGGAGTGAAGCCAGGATTTTGTCCTTCTTCACCACGTTCTTTTGCTTCATGTTCGCGTTTAAACTCATTGAGCTTAGAGCGACTATTCTCAATCATTTCCTGACTCAGTTCAGCTTGATGGGCTTGGATAAAGTCATGAATCGGTGGATAATTTAGAATATCTTGCCAAGTTTGCTGTAAATTCACTGCATGGGGATTATTTCGTTCCAGTTGTTCTAATATATTACCAATCCTTTGCATCCCTATCACCTTCTCCCATTAATTCATTTAATTCTTTCAGTAATTCTTCCTCATCAATCTGCTCATAGACATTTGCTGAGTGAGAAGCTCCATTGTCGGACTGAGCTTTCTGCGCTTCCTTCATCCACTCCGGCACAACTTCTTGATAAGGTTGGCGACGGTTGGCATAGGATTGCTGGCGTCGTTCTTGTTGTTTTTGACGCTTAATTTCCTTGTCTTGAATATAAATAAGGGCTTGAGGAGCCGATTGAATATTCTGCTGCTGCCATTCATTGGCAAATCTTTGCAAGGAGTTCTTATAGACATTCGGATTCTTCTGAATGACCAGTAAGTAATAAACCAGAATATTAATGACCGCTTCGTTTAAATTCGTCCGCTCGGACAATTCCTTAATGTAATAGAGCTCATTATCCGTGGCGAAACCGTCCAGGGCCTTCTTCGTTTGCTTGAGAAAAGCATCTTTCGGTAAATGCTCCGCCAAAAGAATGAGTTGATAGGTTTCCTCCTTGAAGTTAGGATAACTATCTTTCAGTTCCTTCAGGCGTTTGACTTGGGTTTCTTTGAAATCTGTGGACTCTTCCTGCTGCGCTTCACCGGAAGCATTGACATAAGCGACACTGCTTTGCCTTTGTTGAACAATCGCTTTTAATTGCTCTATTTCCAAGCGCTTTGTTATGTGATTATAGGCTAATTTGGTCAATTGCGCCATCTGTACCTCATCCAAGCCATAAACTTGGGTTAAAGCCAGCACCTCTTCTTTCAAATGCTGGGTCAATTGAGCGTGATCTATCCCGTCGGCTATTAATAATTTCAAGTACTTACTATAATCGAAAGACAAGGTTTGTTGGGCCTCAGCTTGGTGCAAGGCCTTCTGCATCGCTTGAACTTCCTGGCGCCCCCTTGGGCTAGCGGCTTTAAATTGCTGCTGAAAACTTCGGCTAACTTTAGCTAAATTTGCCGGGTCTTCCTGTGGGAAATTGGCCTCCATTAATTCTTGAAAACGCTGGTCACCTATCTTCTCGTAAAGAGCGGTACTTAACAAAGCATCCTGAAGAAAAGCCGGGATTGTCTTCGGGGCGTAGAGCTGATAGAGATAAGTTTGTTGCTGCACCTTTTCATGCGAGGCCTCATCCCGGTAACTATCTAACAAGCCGACAGCTTCTAAAGCCTGTCGGCTCGCTTCAATCACTTGCAAATTACTATCCATCTGCTGCATTAAATCCGTATGCTGGTAACGTCTTCTTTGTGCCGGCAAATGCAAAAGTGTCAAATACAAACTAATCGCAAAACCACCAACAATTGGTTGATAGCACTGGGTTAAAGAAGCATAAGACACCGTCTGGTCATAAGGATAGGCAATCTCGAAAGGTTGCAAGGGTTGTACATTCATGAAAGCATCACTCCGATGATTGATCTTGCTGTGTGTCCATGGATTCTAATTCGCGCAAGAACATTTCTTTTGACTGAAACTCTCGGTAAACACTGGCGAAGCGAATATAGGCCACTTCATCTAATTCCATCAAAAGAGGCATAACGTATTCGCCTATATCCTTGCTTTGTACTTCATAGACATTATGCTCACGAATTTTATTCTCCACTTTACTGGCTAATTCACTCATCTGCTCATGCGTTATCGGACGCTTTTCAGCTGAGCGGATAATCCCGCGCAGTAGTTTGTCGTGTTTGAATTCTTCACGCGTTCCATCGCGCTTTATCACAAGGAGTGGGGCAACCTCTGTCCGCTCAAAGGTATTAAAGCGAAAACCGCAATTTAAGCACTCACGACGGCGACGAATACTTTGACCGCCGTCAATTGGGCGGGAATCGACAACTTTGGAATCATTTTGATGGCATTTCGGACACAGCATGCGGGTTCTTCCTTTCACTTATTTATGTTTGAATGCGTTGTATCTGTTCGTCAACTTGCTGGTAAGTCTGAGTTAGACTGCCGGAATTATCAATCACTACATCAGCATAAGTGCGTTTAACTTCGATAGATAGTTGGCTAGCCATACGGCTTCTAGCTTGTGCTTCGGTTAAGTGATTGCGCTCGATGAGTCGTTCTAACTGCATTGCTTCCGGGGTATAAACAACCCAAACCTCATCACCAGGAAAGTCTGCCTTGGTTTCATAATATAAGGGTACATCAATAAAGACAAGAGGCTCTCCAGCTGCTTCAAGTCGCGCTAAGCCACGCTGAACCTCCTCAGCAATTAAAGGATGCAAGATAGCGTTAACCTCCGCTTGAACTGCCGGATTACCAAAGAGCATTTCACCTAAGGCAGCTCGGTCTAACTGCCCATCTGCTTGCAAAATCTCTGGACCAAAGCGCTCCACCAACTGTGCTAAACCTTGATGTCCCGGCTCAACCACTACGCGTGCCAACACATCCGTATCCAAGAGCGGATAGCCTAATTGCTGAATATAAGCTGAAACAGTAGATTTCCCTGTCGCAATACTTCCTGTAATGACAACCGCATACATAGCCTAGCCTCCTTTAGCAACTATTATAACAAAACTTGACAATTCGGACAAAAATGTGTACCTCTTTGCCCTAATTTGATTTTCTCTATCGAACTGCCACAACGTGGACACGCTTCACCAGCTTTAGCGTATACTTGTAAATAATCTTGATAATGCCCTGGTTGACCAAAAGTATTCTCATAGGTACGAATCGTCGTCCCACCGGCTGCAGTAGCCTCAGCCATCACTACTATAATCGCTTGATGTAAGCTCTCTACTTCAGCCTGGGTCAGACTGTTGCTGGGTCTGGCCGGATGAACACAAGCACGAAACAGTACTTCATCCACATAAATATTGCCCAGTCCCGCAACCACTTTCTGGTCCAACAGAACCAGCTTAATTGCCTTCTGATGCTTATTGAGACCCTCAGAGAAAGTTGCCAAGTCAAAGCTTGCTTCCGTCGGTTCTGGCCCTAGCCCTTTCCGGATGAAAAAGTCATCCACTTCGCTCAAAGGAAGCAATTCCATCCGCCCAAACTTGCGCACATCTTGATAGTGCAACTGACTTCCGTCCGTGAAATAGAAACGCACATGTACATGGACTGACACCTCTTCAGGCTGATCATCTGAGCTAAAATAGCGGTATTTCCCCTCCATGCGCAAATGTGATAGCAAGGCATCTTGATCAAGCTCGAATATTAAGTATTTACCACGCCGATTCACATGATGAATCCTTTGGCCCACAAGACGCTCGGCCCATTCCTCTAGTGGCTGATCCGTATGGATAATCCGGGGCCAGGTAATGACCACCTTGGCCAAGACCTTCCCTTCAACCAACTCAGCTAAGCCTCGCCGGGCGGTTTCAACTTCTGGTAATTCTGGCATTGCCAAGCTCCTTTCGAAGAATAATTCGGCCAGTATTTGAGTAAGAAATCCAGGCTAAATATCATACCACGTATTGCCTTGATCGTACTCCACTAAAAGCGGCACATCCAGATCCGCAGCCGATTCCATCACTTTAGGTACCAACTCACTCAAGATTTCCATTTCCTCAGCTGGCCCTTCCAAGATTAACTCGTCATGCACCTGCAGCAATATGCGCGACCTTAAGTCTTGTTCGTCAAGCGCTTCCTGCAGGCGAATCATCGCTAACTTAATAATATCGGCGGCCGTTCCTTGAATCGGTGAATTCATAGCCGTCCGTTCAGCAAAAGAACGCACATTAAAGTTGCTGGCCTTAATATCTGGTAAATAACGACGTCTTTGAAATAGCGTACTCACATAGCCCTGTTCTTTGGCCAAGGCCACAATTTCTTCCATGTATTTAGCCACTCCTGGGAATTTCGCAAAGTAAGTTTCGATAAATTCCTTAGCGTCTTTGCGAGGAATATTCAAGTTTTGTGACAAGCCATAGTCACTAATACCATAGACAATTCCAAAGTTCACGGCCTTAGCTTGGCGACGCATGTCCTTGGTGACTACTTCTGCTTCTGGCAAGTTGAACACCCGCCGAGCAGTCGTCTCATGAATATCTTCCCCATCGCGGAAGGCCTGAAGCATATGCTCGTCCTGACTAATATGAGCTAGTACCCGCAATTCAATTTGCGAGTAATCCGCCCCGAAAAACTGCCAATCTGGTTCCGTTGGAATAAAAGCTTGGCGAATCTTACGGCCTTCTTCCAAGCGAGTAGGAATATTCTGCAAGTTAGGGTCAGAACTACTCAAACGCCCAGTCTGAGTTAAGGTCTGATCGAAGCGGGTATGGATGCGTCCATCGGCTTGAATATATTCCGGTAAGCTAGAAAGGTAAGTGCTTTGTAATTTAGCAACTTGGCGGTAATCCATAATCTTTGCAATAATCGGATGCGCATTGACTAATTTCTCTAATACACCCGCTGCGGTACTGTAGCCGGTCTTCGTCTTCTTAATAACCGGCAGGTCTAATTTCTCGAACAGAATCACCCCCAACTGCTTCGGTGAATTTATGTTAAAGCGCTCCCCGGCCAATTCATAGATTTCTTCTTCCATTTCAGCCAGACGCTCGAGTAGAAGTTCATTACGTTCCTGGAGAATAGCTCCATCAACTTTAATACCGATCATTTCCATTTGAGCCAATACATCACTCAATGGCAATTCAATCGAGCGATACAAATCCTCCATTTCCACAGCCTTCAAACGCTCAATTTGAGGGGCTTCCAGTAAATCCAAGGCCATGGCCTTCGTCTTCAAATGCTCGTGAAGAACCTCAGTTTCAGGCACTGCTTGCTTGGCCCCTTTACCATAAACTATGTCATCATATTGGACAAAAGCTGGTAGCGATGCATCTTTGAGCATATCAGCTAACTGGTCACTATTATGCGTATCAAGTAAGTAACTGGCAATATCCACATCGAAACTTACCCCGTTCAATTCGCCACCAAAGCGGTGTACGAGAACTTCAGCTGCTTTGCTATCTTTAGTTACTTTCGCCTTCGTCTCATCTGCCAACCATGCTCGGAAGTCGTCTTGCTGCAGCGCTCCTTCAAAGTCCGCCACATATACAACATGTGCCTGGGGATCAGTCCAAGCCAAACCAATCGGGGTGCCTTCATGATAATTCTCCAGTAAATGCTCAATAAGTAAGCTCGACTTTTCAGGCAACATTTCCGTTTCAATTATATCCACCGATTGCAATGTATACTCCGGCAAATCCGCACTCTCTTCAACTGCAGGCAAACTAAGCCCCGGTTCTTGCGTTAAATTCTCCAAGAAACTATTGAAATTCATCTCACGGTAGAAGTCTACTAAGGCTTCTACGTCCTTTTCTTCACGCTTGGTTTCCTCCAAGGAAATTTCCACCGGCGCATCTTGGCGGATTTCGGCCAGGTCGCGACTCATCAAGGCAATGTCCTTCTCATTAACAAGGTTTTCCTTCATCTTCGATGGCTTTAATTCATCAATGCGCTCATAAAGTTCTGCGACACTGTCATAACTTCGGATCAATTTGAGTGCCGTCTTCTCGCCAATTCGGGTAACCCCAGGATAGTTATCTGAAGAATCTCCCATCAAGCCCTTCATTTCAATAATTTGGCGTGGTTGAATCCCCATCGTTTCCTGAATAGATGCAGGAGTATAAGCCTCTAATTCACTAACCCCTTTACGCGTAATATAAACGGTCACATGCTCATCCGCCAATTGGGTCAAATCCTTATCTCCCGAAAGCACAATGACCTCATCTTCAGTCTCTGCTTGATGAGCTAAAGTTCCAATGATGTCATCCGCTTCATAATTTTCTAAACTGTATTGCCGAATACCATACGCATCAAGCAAGATTGGGAAATAAGGCATCTGCTCCTTAAACTCGCCAGGTGCCTTGTCGCGGCCCCCTTTATAATCCGCATATTTGTCCGTACGAAAAGTCTTAGACCCTTTATCAAACGCAACCAGAACATGCGTCGGTTCAAACTGAGCCAAGACATTATCTAACATTCGATTAAAGCTAAAAAGCGCATTGGTATGTAAACCATTCGCATTCTTAAAGCGCTCCAAATCCAAAATCGAATAAAAGGACCGGAAAGCTAAGCTACTCCCATCCACTAACAATATCGTTCGCTTTGCCATCTTTCTCTCCTTCATAGCACACGTGCTTTTGTACACTGTAAAAATCCTATACCATCATTATACCGCAAATCTAGTGAGTTTTATACCAAAGGCATATGTATACGTTATGTGTTTAAATCCTGTAAGCTTCAAATTACGCTGGTATGGACGATTGTTCACGGATAAGATCATCCAGAAAACAAACACCCCTACAAAAAGCCTAAAATCATTCGCTTTTTGTTGGAGTGTCTGCTCACTAAGACTTGTAGACAAGCCTTAAATTATAATTTAGTTGGATGCAACTGACTATATGCCTGCTCAAATTGCTTGGATAAGTGATCAATGTCCCCGGCTCCCATAAATAGAATAACCGCATCATCGTAAGCCATCAATGGAGACAAGTGATCGGCTGAGATAATATCTACTTCTGCTTCAATTAAAGCAGCCAAATCATCAATCGTCACAGTCCCTTGAGATTCGCGAGCCGAATTAAAGATGTCCACCAAGTAAACATCGTCCGCTTGATTGAGCGATTCCGCAAATTCGTGCAATAAGGCAACCGTCCTTGAGAAGGTATGCGGTTGGAAAATCGCTACAATTTGGCGGTCCGGATATTTCTGCTTAGCTGCATCAATGGTGGCGCGAATTTCCGAGGGATGATGGGCATAGTCATCAATCAACGTTAAGCCATGAACTTCACGTGTCGCGAAACGGCGCTTCACCCCTTGGAAGGTTGCCACATACTCAGCAATCATATTCGCCTCAAAGCCTTCAAGATTCAAGACGCCAATAACGGCCAAGGCGTTCAGGATATTATGCTCCCCATAAGCTGGCAAGTGGAAATGGCCAAAGGTTTGCCCGTCAATCACCACGTCGAAATTTGACCCATCAGTCGTCCGCTGGATATTAGTCGCATAAATATCAAAAGCTTCGTTAAAACCGTAATAATAAGTGGGCACATCTATATTTAATGTGCGCAAATACTCATCTTCACCGCAAGCTACAATGCCCTTACTTGCTTGACTTGCAAAGGTCTCAATCGCAACAAAGACATCCTCAATGGAACGATAATAATCCGGATGATCAAAATCCACATTCGTGATAATCGCATAGTCCGGTTGGTAGGCTAAGAAATGACGTCGATATTCACACGCCTCCAAAGCGAAATAAGACGCTGTTTCATCACCAAAGCCAGTTCCATCCCCAATAAGATAACTCGTCGGTGCCAAATGGCTTAAGACATGTGACAATAAGCCAGTGGTTGAGGTTTTGCCGTGTGAGCCGGTGACGGCAATACTAGTATAGTTCTCAATCAATTTACCGAGAAAATCATGGTAGCGGTACAATGGTAAATCTAAATCTTGGGCACGTTGCACTTCTGGATGATCATCACCAAAAGCATTTCCTACAATGACAGTGAGGCCTTCTTTGATATTGGCTGCATCGAATTCGAACATCGGCACCTGCTGGTTCTCTAATTCTTGCTGGGTAAAGAAGTATTTGCCAACGTCACTTCCTTGGACTTGATAGCCTTCTCCATGCAGAATGAGCGCCAGGGCACTCATCCCTGAGCCTTTGATTCCGATGAAATGATAAATTGTATCACGATTCATCTTACAGTCTCCCCCTATTTATCAAAAAGTATAAAATCGTCTTTATATTTTACCATACGTTTGGCCAAGATGCGTAGTGAATGCTTCAGAATTTGTGGCGTGTCTCCTTCCGACACTTTCTGTGGCTCGCTTTTTGCCTCTTCTTTGAGTAGTTCCGGATGTTTATAGCCGGATTGGCCTTGCATGCTAGTAGACTCACTCTGGTACTTGCTAAGGCCTTTAGCATTATCGCCTTGGCTGTGAGAACGCTGCTCTGACGTAGATTCCACTAACTCAGCCTTTACTTGCTTCTCTTGCTTGAGAAAAGGCACTTCATAGCGTGTCGGTGGCGTTTGTTGCGACATCCGCAAATCAGACCGAGATGTCTGACGACTCATTCGCTCCAAATTCGTTTTGGGCTTTTTATCTTTTCGGAAGGCAGGTTGATAGCTATCAGTCGGTTCAAAATGCTTCCGTCTTGCCTTGCGATTAAAGGCAGGTCCATCGTAGCGACTCATAACTTCCTCCTTTACTCCCAAGCTTCAATTTAACCGCGATAGAAAGATACAACTTCTTCTAAAGGTGTACCTGGCTCAAACTCGTCTTCAAGTTCCCAAATACCTGGCATGTCATCAATATCACTCAAGCCTAATTCACTTGTCGAACAAATCATGCCGTTACTTGCTTCACCGCGCAATTCGCCTGGCCAAATAATCGCTCCATTGGGCATGACCGCTCCAGGTTTAGCCACAATCACATACTGATCTTCGTCAATATTACTTGCACCACAGACAATCTGGACTACCTCATCGCCGATATCTGTTTGCGTAATGGACAAGTGGTCACTATCTTCATGCGCTTCGACTTCTTCAACGTAACCTACTACAAATTTAGGCGTATTATCTACATCAATTGTCAAATCAAAGCCAACCGCTTGAATTTGTTCATTAACCCATTCAAGGTCCGCTTCCGTCAAAGTGATATTACCGTTATTAGCCGGCTTGATAGCATCTTTCATGTTAAATATATTGGCTGAGACGACCTCACTTGAGCGGCGGTCTTTAATGAGGGTTACATTCCCCTGGCTTTCTGTTTCGATAAAGTCATCCGGTACGCCACCTCCGCGCGTTAACAATAATACATCTCCAACATTCTCATTATAAAAAGCTAACCACATAATTGTCCCTCTTTCTATCCTTTAATTTCTTGAATAATTTCTGGTTGCAAGTTCTCGAAAACTTGCAACACAATATCTCGTGCAGCTTCATAATCTCTCAAGCGCATGAGCGATTGGTGACCATGAATATAGCGGGCAGGCAAACCAATAACCGCACTAGGCACGCCATCATTCATCACATGCGCTGCTCCCGCATCTGTCCCGCCTTGTGAGAAGTAATACTGGTAAGGAATACCGGCGTTCTCTGCCTGTGCTTGAATATAATGCCATAAAGGCGGATGACTAATATGGCCCGGGTCTTGCACCCTAAGTAAGAAGCCTTGACCCAATTGCCCTTGAGCTGTCTTATCACCTTCACCGTCCCCGGCAGGCGAAGCGTCAACTGCAAAGAAAATATCTGGCGCGTAGCGATGCACCGCTCCTTTAACCCCGCGCAAACCAACCTCTTCCTGCACTGTTGCTCCAGCAACTAGGTGGAAAGGCAAGTCCACATCTTTCAAAGCCTCAAGCACATCCAAGACCAGGGCACAACCATAGCGATTATCGATGGCTTTGCTAATCAATGACTTCCCATTCGCTGAGACGACAGTTGAAGCTTCCGGCACAATCGGATCCCCGGGCCGAACTCCATAGCCTTCCGCTTCTTCCTTGGATTCAAAACCAGCGTCAAAGTAAATATCTTTGACTTGAATCGGTTTAGAAGCGTTTTGCTTCATTAGATGCGGGGGAACAGCACTCGATATCACTGGAATATCCCCTTGCTGAGTCTGTAAGGTAAAGCGTTGCGCAGGCACCGCATACACATTCCAGCCACCAATGGGAACAGCCCGAAAGGTACCATTGTCCTCAATCCGAGACAACATAAAACCTACTTCATCCATATGGCCCGCTAACATCACCGTTGGCGCATCAGCCTGTTTGGCCCGCTTTATGCCGAAAAGATTCCCCAAACCAGACACTTCGCATTCATCAACGTAAGCTGACATTGCTTCCTGCATATACTGACGAACTGAACTCTCATGACCGGAAATACTCTGCAACTCGGTCAGAGCCATCAAATGCTTAAAGGTCGATTCATTCAATTGTTCCAATCCGCTCACCTATCTTTCTACTGACAACTAATCTGTATTATTATATAATACATTCCCGCGAGATGCTACCACCTTCCTAAAGGTTGACATTATGCTATTTCATAAACATTAATTCGTGATAAAAATCACAACATTCAACAAATAAATCCTTCAAGCCTACAGCCGTATTCTCGCAAAAAAGAAGATACTGTATGCGTTTTTCTAAAACTCTCACAGTCTTTAAGTTTACGACATCCATTACCCGATAAATATAACGGCCTTTTTTCAACGACGTTATATTTAGCCGAGGCACTAGCTACCGCAACGTCTTTGGCATTTACCAAGCGATGTCCTTTGAAATGGTCATTCAAGAAAGCCTACTTTGAACAAGCGCGTTGGATTCGTCAGACTTTACTTCCTAATCCGCGCCAACTCTCTTAAGTTTTCTGAGATGCTTTTATTGCATGGCTTAAATTGCTTCAAGACAATATACTGAATCAGCATCAGTATAACTTAAAACTTTCCCTATTTCATGTTACAATAATCTATATCAATAAAGGAGCGATACACATGTCCAAATCAAATCAAAGCGATAAAATGTACGGTGGCATCGTACTTGTGGCAGGAATGCTTGTCGGAGCTGCTTCCGCCCTACTCTACTTGAAAGAACGTCCGAAATCAGCCAGTGAAGTATTAAACCGTACTAAAGAGAAATTTGGCAAGAGAGGTGACATTGAAGGTTCATGGATTGACTATGATCCGATTGAATATGAACTGTTTGAAGCGAAGCCACTTGTATATGTTGGCGGCTTAACGGTAAACGAAGGTAATCAACTTGTCCAATATCAATTTGCTTGCGACATTTATACTGGGGACATCGTCGATCAATTCATGGTCAAATCCCAACCAATTTAATAAACCGATAAGTGTTGACCCGGTTGCGTATCGTGGTACAATAACATTTATCGTGTTGAAGAAAAGAAGGAGGGTGAGCGGATGATCTATCAAGACGATGATTGGGAATTACTTCCCCTCGAAGATAGTGAAACCGGCGAAGCCTTTATGGGGATTCGTCAAGACGAGAAGGTCTTTCTCAAACGCAATACCTCTCCTTTTACAACTGCCCTTTCTGCTAAAGGTTTTACACCTAAATTGATGTGGACGCAAAGAACTTATTCTGGGGACACCCTAACCGCTCAAGAATGGAAAGACGGCCGTTTATTAACGAATGAAGAGATGGATCGTTCGGATGTTATCGATACCATTCGCCGTTACCACCATAGTGAAGACTTGCTCGCCATGCTGAAACGAGTCGGCGGGGAGATTTACCGTCCCGTTAACTTTATTGAATATTATTACAAAGACTTGCCGTCACAACTTCAAGCACACCGTTTATTCAATGAAGTCATTACGTTTCTAGAAGATAGCGTAGAGGAGAGTTTCTACCACGCTAGACTTGTAGTCTGCCATGGCGATTTGCATCATAATAATTTCCTTTGGGATGAAGAGAATCAACATCTATACTTAGTAGACTGGGAGAATGTCCATATTTCTGATCCGCTCAGTGATATTACCAATTTATTGGTCCGCTATATCCGCCCGAGTGATTGGACTCGCTGGCTCGAAGAATACGGCTATGATTTCGACGAAGAAGCATTCTACGAACGGGTACGTTGGTACAGTTTAATCAATATTCTTTATTTCGTTAAGCAATATCACGGTGAATCCCGCCATTACAAGATGAACGAAATGATCTTGCTACTGAAGCAAATTTATGAAAATTAAGAAACGACTGTTACATAAGTGCAAACCGCGTATTTATGTAGCAGTCGCTTTTCTTGGACACCAACCTAATACCACTGCCTCAGTGAGGGAGTGAGTATCAGACACACATACATTATCAAAAGGAGTGAATCTATGCGTTTAAGAAATATTCCAGGAGCACAGGAGAAATTAGCAGCGTATCCGCAATATGTTGTAGATGCAGCACAAGCACAAGCTGGTAAGTGGCAGGAGCGCTTTCCTAAGGCACAAGCTTTACATTTAGAAATCGGCTCAGGTAAAGGGCGCTTTATTACCGAGATGGCCAAAGCCCATCCAGACATTAATTACATCGCCATGGAAGTACAAACGAGCGTTGCCCTGCGCATTCTCGAACGTCAATTGGAAGCAGACTTACCTAATTTACAAATACTACATGGGAACGGGGCGAGCGTTGAAGCGCTCTTCGCCGAGGATAAAATTGACCGAATATACTTGAACTTCAGCGATCCTTGGCCCAAGGCGCGTCACACTAAACGTCGCTTGACTTCTCCGACCTTTCTCGAAAGTTACGAGAAAATCTTAAAAGACACTGGTGAAATTCATTTCAAAACCGATAACCAAGGGCTTTTTGAGTATTCCCTGCATAGCTTGTCCACCTACGGGATGAGCTTTGCGAATGTTTCTTTAGATTTACACAATTCAGCTTTTGAAGGCAATATTATGACTGAATACGAAGAGAAGTTCTCTCAGAAAGGTCACCGGATTTATCGCCTGGAAGCTCGTTTCAAATAAGAATAGGTCGCAGCGATTAAATTTAGCTGCGACCTATTTGGGTATTATTAGAGTGCTTTAAAGGCTTGAAGACGCTCGTTGAAGGCGTTTAAGGTAGCTTGAATATAATCGGTTTGGGTCATATCAAGGCCAGCTTCTTGCATTATTGCAATCGGATAGTCTTTGCTACCAGATTTCAAGAAGTTCACATAGCTTTCCAACATGCCTGCTTCACCCTTTAAGATACCTTGGGCGAAATAAGTGGCCGCGGAGAAGCCTGTAGCGTATTGGTAAACATAGTAGTTATAGTAGAAATGTGGAATACGCGCCCATTCTAAGGCGATTTGTGAGTCTGAATTAACCGATGAGCCGTAATACTTCGCATTGAGTTCTTGATAATGCTTGCTGAGAAATTGGGCAGTTAAAGGCTCGCCTGCAGCTTCTTGGGTATACATAAAGTGCTCGAATTCCGCAAATTGCGTTTGGCGAAAGACCGTACCCTTCACCCCATCAAGGAAATGGTTTAAGACATAGGCTTGGGTTTCCTTATCCTGGTAAGTATCCAATAAGTATTGCGTCAATAAATTCTCATTCGTCGTTGAAGCAATCTCAGCTAAGAAAATTGGATAATTTGAATAAACATAAGCTTGATGAGTATTGGATAATTCACTATGAACACTGTGTCCCAGTTCATGCACCAAGGTATAAAGCGAATTCAAACCGTCCTGCCAATTCATTAGAATATACGGCTTCGTATCATAACTACCGGATGAATAAGCTCCACTTCTTTTGCCTTTATTCTCATAGACATCAATCCATTTCTCGTCAAAAGCACGGGTTAAGATTGCTGTATAATCTGAACCGAGCGGTGCTAAGGCTTTTAAGACCACATCCTTAGCTTCATCATAAGTAAAGCTGATTGGTGGATCACCAAGAAGAGGGGTGTACATATCATACATCTCTAACGTATCTAAACCTAACATATCCTTGCGCAAGGCAACATATTCGTGCAAGAGAGGCAAGGCTTCGTTGACTGTATCTACCAATGTATCGTACACATCTTCCGAAATATTATGACTATCGAGGGCAGCTTGACGAGCCGAGTCATAATGACGCGCTTTAGCCCGGAAATTACCCGACTTCATCTGCGTGCTTACAAGGGACGCAAAGGTATTCTTAAACTGCTCATATTGGGCATACAGCCCTTCGAACGCATCTCGGCGCACCCGACGATCGGTACTTTCCATATACTTGCTATAGCTGCCATGGGTTAAAGGCACTTCTTGCCCTGCTTCATCCTTAATCGTCCCAAAAGACAAATCAGCATTATTTAACAAGCTGAACGTATCAGAATGGGCACTCAATACCTCTCGAGCTTGTGCCAATAATTTCTCTTGAGCTGGACTTAGCACATGCTTACGCTGGCGAGTCGCATCCTCCAAATAATGACGATAAAACTGCAGCCGTTCACTGCGTCGGATAAAGTCCTCCAACTCTTCCGGATCAATTGCTAAAAGCTCTGGCTGGAAGAAAGACGTTGCGGCCGCATACTCAGAAAGCAATTGACTCGCTTGAGCTTCATAGCGTTGATAGGTATCATTGCCTTGATCCTGGTCACGCTTCAAACTCGTATAGACATATAAGGTATGGAGTTGCCTTGAGTAGTTCTCCAAGGTATCGATTGCATCTGCCAGAACTTCAGGGCTTTCAGATAATCTCCCTTTAAAAGCCGTTACCTCTGGAAGTTGCTCCTTCAAAGATTCTAGTGACAGTTCAAAAGTCTCATCACTTTCAAAAACCGAAGACAAATCCCATTGATAAGCCGGATCCATCGCTTCTCTTTGCTTTATTTCAACCATAAAATCTTCCTCTCTAAAGTCTTACTCCAATTTTAGCATATTCTCTACCTCTCGTCAGGAACATACACCCAAGCATCACTAGCGTCCTCTGTTGACTTGTTTTGCAGAACTTTTTTGCGCTTTAAGCTTTCAAAAAGATACTCGCAGCAAAGTTTCTTAGTAATCGTATTCTTAACGAAAGGCAAGACCTCTAAATTATGAGGGGACTTATGAATGTAGGTTTCGAAAGCGTATGTAAATCTCTGGTAATTCCAAATGCCACCTTCCTCTTTCAGCTGTTGACACAGCCAAGCATATACATGCCACATAGGTTGACCAAGAAGCAAGGATCTCTCCCGACTCGTTAAACAAGCTTCTGGCAGATCAACAAGCTTAAATCCGGACGCATACAATTGGCTAAGCGCTTCGTAATTACTGCCTGTTCGTCGAATCGATTCACGCACTTTCGGTCCATCAAGTTCTGACAAAGTCGGCTGATGTTTGACCAGCAAGAATTGATCACCCTGCACCGGTTTGCGCTCCATGATTGAGGCGATTGGCCGATGAATCTCGCTGTAAGTAAGATTTTCTTCTTCATAAATAGCTGGCAGAAAGCACTCTATTTCGAGGCGTTCGGCTTCAACATTGATAAATTGTCGGTGCAAGCCAAAAGACTCAGAATACTGCAACATACGCGTATACCAAGCACTATTAAAATTAATCTTGCTAGAACGAGTCATTAGCCAAATAACCCTTAATCCCAATCCTTGATAATTCGCTGTGCGTACATGCAAGCTATAAATATCGATTGGACTAACTTGAATTTCAATCACAGTCGGCTTAGTTCCAGACACATATATATCGGCAGTCCGTTCAATTTCAGGCAAATAATACTCCTCTTCCACACCAGCATAACTTTCCTTCAAAGCCTCGACTACGAGCCGCTTAGCCTTGCGATGAAGTTCACCCTCACCTGGACGTTTAGCGTTATCAACTTGCTTACCACAAGCAGACTTATGTGCGAAAAACCATTTCCCTTGTGAGCTTTTCTTAAGAATCACTTCATCAAAGCAATCAGGACATATACATCTTTCCTTCGGTCGCGAAGCTGATTGAGAGGCATAAATCATTTCCCCATTTTCTGTTAATGCTGCATACATAAAAAACCTCCTTCTAGTATATATATACGCTAAAAGGAGGGTAGTTACATGTATTAAAATTTATTTCCAAAGAAATTCATCGCATCATCCGCCTGCAACAACTGAGCATGCTCCTGCAAAAAGTTGACAGAAAACGAATCTTTCTCGCCATATTCTAAAATAGACATAATATTATTGTAGTCACTTTCTGACAACTCACTGCCTTTTTCAGGTAGATGCAACACCAAGTAATATGCTTTATCTAAGTGATATAAGTCATTTAAAAGCCCTGTAAGATTAATTTCTCGAGCAGCCCCTAAGAAATCTTCCAGTGATTTAAAACTGATAACATAATCACCCACAGGGGTTTCTAATGCATCATCGATAAAATCTCTAATCTTTTGCCCGCTCGGTGAACCACCTAGCCCTGCATTGTTATATCTTTCAGATGAATATAGGTTAGCCTCTCCTGCTAAGAAACGCTCAGCCAATCCATCGTCCCAGTGATCCATGAACTCATCTGGTGTTGCTCGGCTGATATAAAGTTCTAAACCATCTCGATTGGGCATCACCTGAAACGTAACCGTCTCAGACTCTCTAAAGTGATGGTCCACATCAACTTCTTCAAGAATCGAATAAAAGAACCGCTCAACGCTCTGCTGATCACCAATCAAATCAAGGAAATTAATTCCCCGCTTTTCAAGATCTTCAGCATCAATGAGAACTTTGATGAGGTTTTCATTTATATGTTCCATTTCCATGATAGATCACCTCCTACTTCCTAAATATAATAGTAACATATCTAAACGGAACAGGAAACACAAAAGGCTGTTTAAGTTAAAAGTTTGTGCGATGCCAGGCAACATCCATCGAAATATATCTCAATGTGGACGTATCATATCAAATTGCACCCATTTCATCAAGAACTTGTAATATTTTCAAGTTCTTGGCTAAGGTGCTAGTCGCTATCGTTTAGTTTCTACAATGATGAAGCACTGAGTTATCCTGACGAAAGTTTAACAAGGTTGAAAAGATACTCCAAGCAAACCTCAACATGTAAAGCATAACATATCACTAAGTCTGGAGGTTAATTCAAGTACGATGCTTATCTCTTAAGCTTGTACCAAAAAAGCCAACCCGAACAAGGCTGGCTCTTTGACACCTAACTGTCTTATTCATTAACTAAAGCACGTGCTTTTTCTAATTCACGAGCGCGTACATCTCTTGGTAAGAAACGACGAATTTCATCTTCGTTATAACCGATTTGTAAGCGTTTATCGTCAATCAAGATAGGTCTACGTAATAGACCTGGTTGTTCTTTGACCAAAGTAAAGAAATCATTCAGTGGTAATTCACTTAACTCAACATTTAGCTGAGAATACGCTTTGGAACGAGTTGAAACAATATCTTCTGTTCCGTTTTCAGTCATGCGTAAAATATCTTTTACTTCATCTTCTGTTAATGGATCCGTAAAAATATTACGTTCTTCGTAAGGAATGTCATGTTCTTCCAACCATGCACGAGCTTTACGACAGGATGTACAGCTTGGGGTAATATATAATGTTACCATAAAGGATCAATCCTTCCTTAAATTAAACGAGATAATACTGATTCTATTCTGCGTGTTGTCATATCTTCTAAAGCG
Organism: Suicoccus acidiformans; assembly: GCF_003546865.1. Lineage (GTDB taxonomy): Bacteria > Bacillota > Bacilli > Lactobacillales > Aerococcaceae > Suicoccus > Suicoccus acidiformans. The sequence goes on along the minus strand of NZ_CP023434.1, from coordinate 655,308 downwards.
TGCGATGGAAAGATGAATTGTAACACACAACATAACATCTTACAAATAAAATTATAACATGATGAGACTTTTTAAGCAATATGTTCTACAAAATATTCATACATTTTTACAATTTATTCATAAATTTATCTTATCTATCTCATCTTCATGGTTAAGTCTGGCTAATCCTCCATGAAAGCCTCTATCTTAATCAGTATAGATAATCCTACTATGTGAGACTTCATCCCTTTTGCTCATGATAATATATCGATATACTAACTATGTTTCGTAAATTTCATGAAATTTATTCGAAGAATAGATACGGCCATTCAGAAAAGAGCGATAATGAAATGAATGCATTTCTGTCAGCAATGCTTCGTCTTTGACAGCTCTTAAGACAATGAAACACCTAAAAGCTTATTATTACAATATTTTAAGCAGTTGATCAATCTAAATAAAAGCGTACTATTCCTACTATAATCAAAAGATTTTACCAATTCAGAATCATAAATCGCAGAACACCTGAATTCAGAAATCGTTTGTATGCTAGAAGAATATGATAGTATCAATGGTTTAATTTTATTTGTAGAACAGTCGAAAAAAGTACAGAAAATATGAACAAGAAATCTAACAGCACGAGCGCTAAATACCTACATTTATGTTTTTTAGACAGACATGTATCAAAGTCCTAAGCAAGGAAAACCGCAGAGCCTTCAATACTTCTATCCATTGAACAGCAACAAGTTAAGATTCAAGCTTCGGTAAATACTTTTTGTCCTTTTTGGGGAAGTAGGTTATAATGGGGACAACTTTAATGTGAGGGAGTTCAACTATGTCGAAAGCAAGAATCTTCTCGGGCGTACAACCTTCCGGTACCCCGACAATTGGTAATTATATTGGTGCAATGCGTGGCTTCGTCCAATTACAAGATGAGTATGACGCGACTTATTGCGTGGTGAATCAACATGCTATCACAGTGCCTCAAGAGCCTAAACGTCTCAAGGAAATGACGCGGGAACTGGCTGCACTTTATTTGGCGATAGGCATTGATCCTAATAAATCTACGATCTTTGTGCAATCCGATGTCCCAGCGCATACCCAATCTGCTTGGCTTATTCTTTGTCATACTGGCTTAGGCGAATTAGAACGCATGACCCAATATAAAGATAAAGCCCAAAAGCAAGAAGCCGTCAACGCAGGTCTTCTGGCCTACCCGGCCTTAATGGTAGGAGATATTATCTTACATGACGCAGCCTATGTGCCGGTGGGCGATGATCAAAGACAACATATTGAATTGACACGGAATTTTGTCGATCGCTTCAACAATCGCTACGGAGATGTCCTGGTTAAACCAGAAGGCATTTATCCTAAAGCAGGAGCCCGTGTCATGAGTTTACAAGACCCGATGTCTAAGATGAGTAAGTCAGATGCAAATGAACGAGGCTTCGTATCAATGCTGGATACACCTAACCAGATCACCAAGAAAATAAAATCAGCTGTCACTGATTCAATTGGCGAAATCAATTACGACAAAGAAGCGCAACCAGCAATTGCTAACTTAATCGAAATTTACGCTAATTTAAGTGATAAATCAACGGATGACATCGTCCAAGCTTATGCTGGTAAAGGCTATGGTCCATTTAAGACAGACCTAGCTGAATTAGTGGTATCTGTCCTCGAACCAATTCAAACACGCTATGAGAAATTATTAAGCAGTTCTGAATTGGATGATATCCTGCATGATGGGGCTATTAAAGCTAATGAACAAGCTAACCAAGTGCTTGCACGGATGAATAAAGCAATTGGAATCGGATACTAAAAAAAGCTAAGCAAGAAAATTCTTGCTTAGCTTTTTGTATATTTATTTATCTTCATCCGTTGTCTCTTGCTGGCATTCCGGGCAAAGTCCGTAAAGCTCAAGACTTACTTTGCGCACGGTGTAGTTTGTCTGCTCTTTAGCGCTTTGACTGATTGCATTGAGATAATGTGGGTCGACATTAAAGTCCGCAATCTTACCACATTGTTCGCAAATAATATGATGGTGATCATGATAGACGAAATCGAAGTGGCTGGTTACATCAGAGAATTTCATTTCCTTAACCAAGCCTACATCCATCAAAGTACGCAAGTTATTGTAAACCGTCGCCAAACTCATCCCTGGATATTCCTCCGTCACATCATCAAAAATCTCTTCCACTGTCGGGTGATGCTTTGCTTCAATCATGTATTTTAAGATGATGCGCCTTTGTGGTGTGATACGAATATTCTTATCCTTGAGTAATCGGATGGACTCATCCATCAAATGAACTGTATCATCGATATGTTCCGGCATGATTACACCTCCTTTTAGTTAGACCTAAATTAATAATCATTACTAGTATATACCATTATACTCTTTTTAGATACAAAAATAAACACCTTCGCTGAGTAATCTTTCTTGAATTCTAAGTTCTTTGAATTTATGATATAGATGACTCAAAAAACTAAGGAGGTGTCACAATGAAAATAGGTGCTCGTGTACTGAAAACCGGGCTATCCATTACTTTATCTATTCTCATATCCATGTACTTAATTCCCGATAACAGCCCTGCCCTTGCCGGCATTGCAGCCATTACTACGACCATGCAATCGGTGAAGAAATCTTATGAATCATTCCGGAACCGTTTGTTAGCCAACTCGATTGGCGGGATTGTTGCTGTTATTTTAAGCTATACCCTCGGGACGAACCCTGTTTCAATTGGGATTGCTGCTATTATTCTTATTGGTGTCTTAAATGCCTTAAAACTGAGTGATGTGCTCAACCTCGCTGTAATTACCGTGGTTGCCGTCATGACGTCTGTATCTAACAACTTGGCTTTAACTGCACTGTATCGGGTTTTAGAAACTTTTATTGGTGTAACGATTTCCTTTCTAATCAATAGCTTAATTTATCCACCGCGATATGATCAACGTTTCTATGATTCCTTGACGAATTTAACCAATGAAATTCTGATACTGATTCGGGCTACCCTGCGCCAGAATATCACCTTCTCTATTATGCATCAAGATATCGTCTGGGCACGCAATGAACTTAAGCAAGTCGAACAATTCTTCGATTTAATTCGCAATGAAGTTATCCTTTCGAAGAAAGAACGTTACGTTGTTGCCCGCCGTTTAGTTATCTACCGCCATATGATTACTGCAACCCGAGCAACCATCCGTCTATTAGACACGATGCATAATCAAGACGCCGTCTTTGCTTCATTCCCAGATGATTTACGCTTGATGATTCGTGAACGGGTCGAGCTGCTTATGGTGGCCCATGAACAAGTAATGATGAAGCTGAGCGGTCGTGTTTCTGCTGAGAACGTTAAATTTATTCGAACGCCTTATGCATATCGTGAAGAATACGTGCAGAAATTCTTCGATCAAGCGTGGAAATTTCTTGAAGACAAAGAGCGTAGCAACACTGATGTTAATGGTGTTATTCATATTATGTCTGCGATTTACCGTTATGAAGAGAGCATCAATAATTTGAATAATATCCTCTCCATATACGCCAGACATTATCATTCTGAAGAGAACGTCGTCGAAGACTCCATCCATTCAAACTAACAGCAAAAGACGAGACTCAACTGAGTCTCGTCTTTTGCTACCTTAGTCTTGCAATACTTCTTCGCGGTAAATACCAATGACCTTATGATTCGGACTATCATCAATCATACCAAACGCCCGTTGGAATGGGTTTTCGGTAACAGCTAAATCAGCTGCCTGTAAACGACATACATATTCTTTACCATCCAGACGGATACGTGGTGTCATCGATAAGTCGATAATTTCTAAATCTTTATGTTCATCTTTAGCAAAATCTTTGAGTGCTTTAGCAAATTCTTCAGGATTCGTGATTTCTGCTGCAGGTTCATAGACACGGCAAAGCGTCATGGTCCTACCTCCTCTTAAATTTCTAGTTTAGCCATTATAATATGATTTAAACAGAATAGCTAGCCCTAATCCATCGAAATTAAATAACTTCCCACAAGTAAATCAATAAAATGCCGGCGATCCGCTCGTGTAAACGTCATTACCAATATAAGTATAAGTAAAAGTGCAGAAAAAAGCAATAAGCCCCAAGCTAGCCCTGACATCTCGCCAGAGATGAAATACAGGGCTAGCGCATAGAGAAAACTAGCTACAGGCATGACTTTAAGACCACTACGCAATAAGCGACGCCCTAAGTTGGATTGTTGATATGCTACCTGCAAGCGCATCATTTGTTGCCCCATTGAACCACCTCTCTTGACTTCAAGATAAGTTCCGCCAAGCCACAAAGGCACAAGCAGAAAAAGCAAAAGAGAAATGCACCAAGCAAGAGGAGATAACCGCCATGGAGTAAACCAATGCAATAAGGTGTCTACAAATAAAAGCACCGCAAGTACTAACATGACACAGAAAATCAGGACCATCCAGTCTGTTAATAAACTTGCGATACGGCGGCCCTTGGTAATCGTTTCATTCGTTTCAAATTCTGTATATTGACTCATATGCCTAACCTCTTTTTATATTTTGCTAGTGTAAGATAGTCCTACTTTAGCATAAAAACCAAACCGGTAAAAGAAATTCATAAAAAAGATTTGCATTTAAATTTAAATTCTGTATAATAAGGTCCATACCCACAGAGGTTCCTTAGCTCAGTTGGGAGAGCACCAGCTCGACAAGCTGGGGGTCACTGGTTCGAGCCCAGTAGGGACCATTTCAAGATTCGTCATTTGACGGATCTTTTTTTATTGGAATTTACACGCTTAAATGAGTATGGCATACTTAAATATGAGAATACGCTTCACTGAAGCTTAGTTTATAATAGAAGATATAATCTATATATAGGCAGCTTAAAGAAACTTGAAAAATTCACCTAAATTAGAAAAGAGGCAAGGAAATGAATGAAGTAGATTTGGACATTCCTGTAGCAGACGTGTTAGACAATCAGCCAGAGTTATTGGATTTATTGGTTAATATAGGTTTCAAGCCTCTAGCTAATCCGATTATGCGCCAATCGGTAGGGAAAGTGGTTAGCTTACGCAGAGGGGCAAAGATGATTGGAATCCCCATGACCCAATTGGTGAAAGAATTGATATGGAATGGCTATATAGTGAAAGGAGCTGACGTTGATGCAGAATAAACGGATTGATACTTTATTAAATATTCTCATGAAGTTACATGAAGGGACACCCCCTGAAGAGGTACAAGAGGAGTTCAATACACATTTCGCTTCCGTTAGTGCAATGGAAGTTGCGATGATGGAGCAGGAGTTGATTGGCCGGGAGGATAATCCAATTACTTTTGAAGACGTGCTCAACTTATGTAACGTCCATGCGAAGATGTTTGAAGGCAAGATTGATGAGACTGAGGCAGATTCGATTGATCATCCGGGTCATCCAGTACGTGTTTTTAAAGATGAGAACTTGGCCTTACGTTCGACTCTCTTGCGCATTGATAATATTCTCAAAGCTATGGAGACGATGGATACAAAAGACGAGGATTACCCAGGGGTTTACCAGGGCTTACAGTATCAATGGGAACTATTAGGGCAATTCGATGTGCACTATGAACGCAAGGAGAAACTGTTCTTTCCTAAGATGGAAGCAGCCGGTCATACTGCCCCGCCTAAGGTAATGTGGGCGAAAGACGACGAAATTCGCAGCTTATTTCAAGAAGCAGGAAAGATTCTGAATGAATTATCTGTGGCAAATATGGCAGCTTTCCAGGAAGCTTATGCAACCTTTCGTTATGAGTTCGAAGAAATGATATTCAAAGAAGAAGCCATCTTGCTTAATATCTTAATGGAAGCTTTAACCGTGAAAGATTGGGCAGACATTGCTCAGGAAAGTTCTGCTTACGGCTACGCCATCATCAAGCCCAGCCAAGTGTGGGAACCAGAAGAGTTGGCCGAGCCCCTAAAGGTAGCACCCCAGGCCACCACTCCACCAAGTCAACCAGAAGTTGCGCCAGCGAGTGCAAGTCCTCAGTCTACAAATGTTGCCATCGAAACCGACAAGGGAACGATTCGGGTAAGTTGGGAACCAAAGCCTGAGCTGCCGCCATCCAATACGCTACAATTTGAACAAGGTCACTTGAGTGTTGAAGAAGTGGGCCTACTTCTGGACCATCTGCCCCTTGAGGTAACTTTTGTAAGCGCAGAAGATACCTTCCAATATTACAATCATATGGAAGATCCGGAGCACATGCTCTTCAAACGCACAAATAGTCAACTCGGTCGCAATATCGAATTCTGCCATCCACCCCAAAGTTGGCCAAAGGTAAGTCAGCTGATTGAAGATTTACGCAATGGTCGCCGAGATAGTGAGAGTATGTGGTTTGAACGCAAGGATGGACGCTTTGTTTATGTTACTTACCGGGCAGTTCGAGATAAAGACGGCGTTTATAAGGGGATTCTTGAGACCGTCCAAGATATTCAGCCTTTTAGAAACTTACCTACACCAATGAAGACTGACTTGTCGGAAATTGAATAACTTATTCTCAAAAAAGCGAAGAAAGTGACTTTGTAATCAGCCACATTCTTCGCTATAATGATTCAGACGGAGAGTAAGGGATTTGAACCCTTGCGACGCAGAGCGCCCTAACGGTTTTCGAGACCGTCCCCTTCAGCCGAACTTGGGTAACTCTCCATAATGGAATTATTTTATCACAGATAAAAGACAAAATAAATATCTTTTAAAGGAGTGTCTGCTTTGGAAACATTAAAAGCAAATGTGGACCGAGTCCATCAGACCATCGAAGAAGCTTGCTATAAGAGTGAACGAGATGCAAGTGAGGTGCAATTAGTTGCGGTAACCAAATCAACAGATATTGACCATATGCGTCGTCTGTATGACTTAGGTGAGCGGCATTTCGCAGAAAACCGCAGTGATCAATTACTGGAGCGTCAAGAAGCCTTGGCCGATATTGCTGATGAGATTCATTGGCACTTTATCGGTCGTCTGCAATCGCGTAAGGTTAAGGATATTGTCAATCAGGTTGAATACATTCATTCTCTGGACCGTTTATCTTTGGCTAAAGAAATCAATAAGCGAGCCAGGAAGCCAGTGAAATGCTTCGTACAGGTGAATGTCAGCCAGGAAGCAAGTAAGACAGGGTTTCCACCGGAATTGGTAGAAGCTTTTATTCAAGAGCTGGCAGAGTTTCCTCATATTACCGTCGTTGGTCTGATGACCATGGCGCCTTATGATGCGTCCGAAGAGGACTTGCGCACTTATTTCCAGCAAATGAAACATTTACAAACCCAAATTGCTGAAGTGGGCTATCCGCATGCACCGTGTCAGGCGTTGAGCATGGGAATGAGTCAAGATTATGCCATCGCGGTTGAAGAAGGTGCCACAATGGTACGCGTAGGAACGACTCTTTTTGAAGGAGCTTAGATTGAGCAAATACGTTTCTTTCAAGAACTGGGATGCGTATGCTAAGCAAGAGGTGATAATATGAAAACAATTGTCCGCAAGCGACTCGTGGGGAATATCCCTGTACTGGAAGTAGTCGCTGAAAAGCTACGCGGTAATAAGCTACCGCTTATCATTTACTATCATGGTTGGCAAATCAACAAGACATTGATGCTAACCCAAGCACGCAAACTTGCAGCTGAAGGCTTACGAGTCGTCTTGCCGGACGCACCCAACCACGGTGAACGGGCCCGTGAGATTTCACCTATCCCTTCGTTGACTTTCTGGAATAGTATTCACGGCAATTTATTCGAATTTGATTATATCGTTGCCTACTTCCAAAGTCGGGATTTAGCAGATGAACGCCTGGCCGTCGGAGGCATCTCCATGGGTGGCATGACCACGACCGCTCTGTTGACACAGCATCCAGAAATCCAAGCAGCCGCTTGTGTCATGGGAACCCCGAGTTTAATTCATTACCGCGATCGCATTATGGGCCACGCACAGACTCTGAATTTCCACTTACCTAAGGATTACCGGGCCTTAACCCAATGGCTTGAACTTTACGACTTATCGTTGAATCCTGAGCGCTTAGCAAATCGCCCCCTCTTTATTTGGCACGGGGATGAGGATGAGCGGGTCCCTATTGAGCCGGTGCAAGCTTTTGTCGCGGATAACCCGGCAGCCAATATTGAGGCGCATTTCACAAAAGCTGGGCATTTGGTAGACATCGCGACCATGGACTTGGTAACAGACTTTTTTTGTAGATTTTTTCAAGGAAAATTAATTTGAGGAGGCAAGTATGAGCCAATTTTTTGCACAGAATGGTTGGGAATCGACCTTACACCAACGTTTACAGCGCTTTATCCATGAACATCGCTGGCCGCAAGCCGGTAAAACTCAGCAGTATGTTGTCTTTGACTTTGACAACACGAGTGTGATTCACGACATTGAAGATCATTTGATGGTTTATTTCATGGAGAATTTACTGTACTTATTAAATCCACGTGACTTTGAGCGGATTTTGACAGCTGGAGATTTCCCTTTGGATGATGCCCTCGATGAACGCCGACCAGAATTAACCTTGCGCCGTTTAGTTGCGGATATTGTCAAAGACTACCAGTGGTTGCATGAAGAATATATTGCGTCCCAGCATCCTCTACTTACCTTGCAACAAGTTAAACAGACCAGGTCCTATCGCTCTTTTGCAGCCAAGTTGCGCTATTATTATGTCTATGTTAATGGTCATTTCCAGCGGCAAGTTGGCCAAATGTGGCTGACCTATTTATTTGCAGGCTACACGCCGGAGCAATTGCGTCTCATTACCCAAGATATGTTAAAGTGGGCCTTGCAACTACCTATGGATCTTTGGGTTTTTGAAAGTCCGCAAGAACAGCCCGGACTCACAGGTAAAGTCACGGCCCATTTCGAAGCGGGGATTCGCTACCCTAAAGAAATCCAGAATCTCTACCATGCCTTTCAAGCTTTTAATATTCAAACCTTTATCGTCTCAGCTAGCCCTGTCGATGTCGTAACTGTAGCTGGCCACACCTTTGGTTTACAAGTACCGGAACATCAAATTTACGGTATGGAGTATGAATTGAACACCCAAGGGCAAATTCTACCCATTATGAAAGACCCAAGCTTTATTACGAAAGGCCCAGGCAAGACAGCACTCATTCGCACCCACATCTTGCCCCAATTTAATGGTCAGGAACCTGCCGCTCTGTTCGGTGATAGTATGGGCGATTATGATATGTTCAAGCAATTTGACGAGACGGAGCTAAAGGTGCTATTCAATCGTCTCCTCAAAGATGGCACACAAGAATTCGTCGACTTGGCCCGTAATTCCTATGGTCAAGCTGATGCAACCTACTTTGTACAAGGCATTGATAATAATTCGGGGTCCTTGCGCCCAAGTCAAGCCTCGATTCCATTCGGAAGCGACGTGGCCTATATTAAGCCAGGCGAAGTAGAGGCTTAAGCTATCTACATTTAAACTGATACAAGCTTGATCTGGATATGTAGCTTGTCGGCCATGAATCTCACTCAGCCACTGAAGTTCAGCAGATAATTATACTACTCTTTAGCTACTGTTGAAAACGGTCTTTAAATTGAAGCATATATAAAGAACAGCGTAAAACCAAGCCATCCCAGTAGGCACGGTTCTACGCTGTTTAGTATTTTACGGCTCTAAAGCCTGCAAGTCTTCTAAAGTAACTTCTTCATGTTCGTAATGGTCTACGTCAAAGCCATTCAAGTTCAGGAATTCATGCATGAAAGTATCCCAGGCAGTGAAGTCGGTATTAAAGTTCTCTGCGTCAATTTGGCGAATGAGTTCTTCGGCTTTAGCTTGGGTTTCTGGCCTTAATTCCCAACTGTCAGGACGCAAGCGCCCTACTTCATCATATTCCGGCGCGTCACCATAAACCATTGTGCGGTATATGCGGTCTTGGTGCATAATCGGTGTCTCATGAGTCCCTTCTTCTTCCATCACTTTATACAGGCCGAGACAGTATACGGGGAAGAATGGAATGACAGCACTGGCCTTTGTGGTCACAGCTGTCGCGACAATAACCCGTGCTTCGCCGTTAATATCAGCTAATATATCAGCAATCATCTCAGCTTTCGCATCGCAGTCAGCCTTAGCTCGTCCTAAGGTGCCGTCTTGATAGTAACTGCGATTCAAATTATCACCAAGGTAGGAATAACAGAAGGTCTTGGCACCTTCTGCTAAGACACCAGCCTCGTGCAAGGCTTGCATCCAAATATACCAATCCTCGCCACCCATAACTTTGACAGTCGCTTCAATCTCTTCTTCGCTCGCCGCTTCCAAGTGGCCAGCATAGAATTCTTCCTTCTCCAAATTAATGTCCGGCCCTTCAACCGTTTGGCCGATTGCTTTAATGGAAGAACGATAAGTTTCACCTGTTTCTGGATCGGTGCGTCGACCCGTCGCTAAGCTGTAGACAACTAGATCCACTTTCCCACCAAATTCCTCTTGGATGTACTCAATAACGTTTGCTTTCATTTCATCGCTGAAGGCATCACCGACGAAATTCTTGGCCACTAGCCCTTCCGCTTCGGCTGCTTCCTTGAAGAAGATATTATTATACCAACCTGGCGTCCCTAAATTGCGTTCGGTACGTGGGCCATTCTCATAAGATACCCCAATCGTATCGGCTCCCCCACCAAACGCTAAGGTAATACGGGTCGCTAAGCCATAGCTACTCGATGCACCCAAGATAAGCACCCGTTTCGGTGCTTCATAAGTTCCTTGTGATTTAACATAATTAATTTGGTTTTGAATTTCTTGCTTCAATCCCATTGGATTAATGCCCATCAAGACATTGCCCCGCATTTTTGGTTGAATATCTAATGCCATGTTTTTCTCCTTTGCAAAAAAATATATATATATTTTACCATACTCGATGACTGATGACAGCAGGAATTCTTTCTGGTCACCTATCAGTTGCGCTCAGTTATATCAAAGTATTTTGAATTGATTATGAACTTGCATATTGATTGTGTCTTAGGCGATTTTCGTTATAATGAAAGAAATAGAAAGGATGATTGCATGGGTTTATTAGTAGATGGTCAGTGGCATGATCAATGGTATGATACCGAAGAAAGTGGCGGACGCTTCATTCGGAAAGATTCACAGTTCCGCAGTTGGATTACACCAACAGGTGAAGCAGGGCCAACTGGCGCAGGAGGCTTTAAAGCAGAGAAAGGGCGCTATCACTTATATGTCAGTTACGCCTGTCCTTGGGCAAATCGAGTACTGATTATGCGTAAGTTGAAAGGGCTTGAAGATTTCATTAGCGTATCCGTGGTGAACCCGCTCATGTTAGAGCACGGTTGGACTTTCGCGGAAGCAGAAGGTGTCATAGCAGACCCTGTCATTAACGCGCGTTACTTGCATGAAATTTATACGCATGTTGAGCCAAATTACAGTGGTAATGTAACTGTACCAGTCCTTTATGACCAGAAATCGGACCAAATCGTTAACAACGAATCAGCAGAAATTCTCCGTATTTTTAATGCTGCTTTTGATGGTATCGGTGCCAAAGCCGGTGACTACTATCCGGAAGCCTTGCGCGAAGAAATTGATCAGATGAACGACTTTGTCTATGATGCCATCAATAACGGTGTATATAAAGCGGGCTTTGCGACCCGCCAAGAGGTCTATGAGGAAGAAGTAAATACTCTTTTTCAGGCTCTAGATCAATTAGAAGCCTATTTAGAAGGCCGCAATTATTTAATCGGTGACCAATTAACAGAAGCAGACATTCGGCTCTTTACTACCCTTATCCGCTTTGATGCGGTTTATTTCGGCCACTTTAAATGTAATATTCGCCAACTAAAGGATTATCCCAACTTATGGCTTTATACTCGCAAACTGTATGCTATGCCTGAATTCGCGGATACCGTCCATTTCGACCATATTAAAGAGCATTATTATCGCAGCCACCGGACTATTAATCCGACAGGTATTGTTCCCAAAGGACCGGACATAGATTTTAGTTTATAATCAGTAAAGCACTGCCAGCTCTATGAAGGGCCCGCAGTGCTTTATTTGCTTTTATGTAAATGTTGGATTTCAGTCTAAAACAACGTCGCTTGCATTGTCCTCTTTTCGGCAAGGTCTATGGATATAACTTACAACTCCTGCATATTTAGAATTTGATCACACCACAAGGCTGCGAGTTCCTCATCATGCGTAATTAACAGAACCACAAAGCCTTGCGACTTCAAATAGCTTAACACTTCGCCAAAGCGCATCATATTGTCCATATCCAAGCCACTGGTCGGCTCATCAAATACAACAAAGGGCTTCCCTGATAAAAGTGCTGAGGCAATCATAACCCGTTGCTTCTGGCCACCAGACAGACTCATTGGATGTTGCTCACGCACGTCAGTGAGCGAAAGTTGTTCAAGAATATCACTGATTCGCTCTGGAAAAGCCGCTCCTAGAAGGATTTCCTGCTCGACCGAATCACTGAACAATTGATAATTCGTGTCCTGCATAACTAGAAATGCTTGTTTCGTCAAAACCTTTGGCTTCTGCGCTTGACCTTGCCAGCGCACTTCACCTGCTATAGGCTTTTCTAAGCCCACGAGGGTACGGGCCAAAGTGGATTTGCCACTCCCGTTGGGGCCCATCAGTCCGGTTACTTGGCCAGGTTCTAAAGTGAAGTTCAAGTCAATTTTGACCGGCTTATGAATGTCGTAGCCAATCGCCAATTTTTTTGCAGAGAGTCCCGTATCAGAAACAATCGGCTGAATACGCTTGGTCTGTAAAGTTGCCTTATAAGGACTCAAATCTGTTGGGCGTAAACCAAGCGCTTCGCGTTCCACTTCACTTAAGCCAAGTAGCGCCTCCCGCGTCCATTCCTGGGTCAATGCTCCCTGATTGAAATAGAGATACCGATCTACAAAATCTGTTGTCCAAGCTAGCCGATGGTCGAAGATTACGATTGTTCTGCCTTGGGACTTTAAGAGGCGAATAATCCGTGCCACCGAGGCAATGGCTTGGGCGTCAAGATTGCTTGTCACCTCATCTAAGATATATACATCGGGGTCCATCATGGCCGCTGCGCCAAAGGCAATCAATTGCTTCTCGCCCCCGGATAATTCAAAGATATTACGGTCTAAGAGATGCTCAATGCCGAAAGCTTGGGCCACTTCTTGAATACGCTCTTGAATCGCCTCGGGCTCCACTCCTTGATTTTCACAGGGGAAAGCCATCTCATGGGTGGTATTGATATTGAAATGTTGGCTCTTCGGATTCTGGAAGACACTTCCTACATGGGCTGCATAAGCTTCGATAGGAGCTTCGCCAGCTTTCATCGTCAAAGTCCAGTTCTCACCGCTTAAATCCCCTTCAAAGTATTCAGGGCTTAAGCCGTTCAGTATCCGGCTATAGGTAGTCTTGCCACTTCCGCTACGCCCGGTAATGAGCACACACTCCCCCGCTTGAATCGTAAGCGAAATATCCCGGATGGAAGGCGTCACTTGATGAAGGTGCGTAAAGGAAATATTCTTGCTAGTAATAGTCATATTAAAGTCCTCCGATTCCTTTGGCTACAAAGGGTACCAAGGCCAAGAGAATCAATAGCCAATCTTGGATTCCCATCTTTAAACTTATCAAAGAGGTATGGCGTCCAGGAAGGCTAATCCCCTTGGTCAGAGCGGATACGGTAATATCTTGGGCCACCCGACTCGCATTCATCAGCATCGGCACCAGAATGTATTCAAAGGTCCGCACCGGATGCCTTAAAGCCCCCCAGAAACCACGATGTATACCTCGCAAGGCCATGGCATCACGAATTTGTTGGTAATCTTGGTAAATCGTCGGGAAAAAGCGCATCATCACCGCAATCATTGTCACCAGTCCATTGGGCACACGCCAGCGTTTCAGCAGACTGGTCATCTCGCCCACACTGGTTGTTGCGATAAAATGAAAACCAGCCATCAAACCGGGCATCATTTTGCGATTGCCACTGGCAAAAAGCGTTAAGGAAAATAATAGAAAATCACTTTCAACCCGTGGAATGACCCAGAGCATGATAAACCATTGCAAGGCATAGACTAAGCCGAAATTCACCGCCATCCGATAACGGCCCGAAAGCAGAAACGGTACCCAATAAATGAAGGCCGTCGCGACTTCCCAGCCCGGCGCTAGCTGTGCATCAACTAAAAGCGGGCCAAGCAGTAGCAATACTAGCTTGGCCCTAGGATCGAAGTGTATCTGCATTAGACAATCCCTGCCTTTACGAAATGCTTGCGGGTTAAATACTGGCCGAAATAGCCGCCGATTAACGCACAAACGAAAATCGCAAGCAGAACCCCCACTGTCATACCCGTCGACATCTGATTGTAAATCGTCTCCACGTACTCCATTGACCGTCCCATATCCACTAAAGCCTGGGTAAAGCCGTCCTTATCTGCTAACATAGACACCATAGGTCCCACACAGTTATAAGCGAACACCACATAACTGACTAGGAGGCCTTTACGGCTTTGGTAACGAGAGCGGCAAGCAATATAATCCGCTAAGAGAGCAATCGGCAAACTAATCAAAAGACTCTTAGGAAATAGACCGCTAATAAAGTTGAACACCCCAAATACACAGCCTAGAAAGGTCAACGCACCAAACTTCTGCACCCGTAAGGCTAGGAGCATAAAGATTGCCCCACCTAATAAGGCCACAATAATTGGCACATAGAAGAAAGGATAACCGAGGCCTAAGAGTGGGGCAACGAGCACACACAGACCCAGAGAAATCGAAATAATGATAAAATAAAGTGCTGCAAAAATACCTGTAGTAATGAAATCCTGCGTCTTCCATCTGCTTGACTGACTCAAATAAACACTTCCTTACTAATATTGCTTCATTAATGATTAACCTATTTCACTTTAGACTAACATATCTCAACGACTTTGAAAAGCTTGTTATTTTTAACGCTAATAGCCGCTTGATAAATACACTTGAATACTGTCAGGCCCTTATGTGGTAAAAATAATACGCACAGGCCAACCTATTCCAACGTTATGGGTAAAAGGAATGCAATGGTATTGGACAAGTTTTTGGGTTCTCATCCACCTTTAAAGGTTCGCGTTCTGCGCGTCACTTTTCTCCTGCTCTAAGGTTTGGTGCATTTGATCTTGATCCATCTGCTTCAACTCCCAATGAATCACATAGGTCAATACAATCCGGATAACGACAACAAAAGCTAGAATAATTAATTCCTGCATATCACGAATAATGACCGATTTAATAATCTCAGCCCCAAGCTTAAATTCCAAACTTAAAGCCAAGCACTCCCCCAAGACAATCTTGGTTGTCCGATCGCCAAAATCGAAATTCGACTTAATGAGCGCCCAGAAAGCCCGCAAGCTTCCAACTGCAATAAGGACAATACCTATAAATTCCAAGACATGAATCACTAAGGGCGCAAACCAGTCCTCAATAAAGTGAAACCACTCCATGGCACAAGCCACCTTCCTAATCAAAATATATTTACTTCCATTATAGCATGATTGCTCACACATTCTCAAAAAAAATCGGATTTTCGTCTGACTTCCTAGTATAACAGCGTCTTATCAACCTTTATGGTAAATGTAGGTAGAATTACACTGCACGAAGTCTGATAAAAACCCGAATGTGAGCATTATCTTGTTAATTATATTTTGTTAAACATCTTGGCTAAATGGCGATAAGAGGCAATACGAGCTTGCGTATCATAGAGCGGCGCGTAAACAATCAACTCATCAATACCCAACGTTTCTATTTCTTGGGCGAGCACTGTTTCAACCGTTTCCGGAGTCCCTTTAATCATATAGTGATTATCGTACATCTCTTGAATAAAATTTGTTCCAGCCGCATCCATCTGCACATCTTTCAAATCTTCCGGATTAGTCGTATCAAGCAGCTTTCCTTGCGCTTGAGCAAGGTGACCTAATTCAATTGGTTTGGCTAAATAGTCTGCTTCTTCTTGACTATCAGCAATAACAATTTGATAACCGACCATCACTTTTGGATTCTGGAAAAAACGACTCGGACCGAAGTGCTGACGATACTGCGTAAAGACGCGCAGGTCGGTCTCTACGCCAAAAAACTTGGCGAAACTATAACCTAAACCACGCTCGGCAGCTTGAATAGCTGATTGCCCGGAAGAACCAAGCAGCCAAGGCTCATGAAGATGAGCTACTGCTGGCATAGCCTGTGTCTTACCATAAATGCCCGGAGCTTTATAGTCTTGTAAGTAATCTAAGATGACATCAATCTTGTCGTATAAGTCATCGAAACCTTCCGGCTTGCCTTGTGCTAAAGCCATTACTTCATTGGGCCCGCTTCCTGGGGCCCGGCCAATTCCGATATCAATACGTCCAGGAGCCATGCCTGATAAGGTCTTCATATTCTCTGCAATCTTCAAGGGCGAATAGTGCATAATCATGGTTCCGCCTGTCCCAAGACGGATTCGACTCGTCAAAGCCGCCATATGCGCCACATGCAATTCAGGTGATACACTCGCATAGTTGGGAGCATTATGATGCTCTGCGAACCAATAACGTTTATAGTTCAACTGTTCAATCGCTTGAACAAAATCAGCTGTCTCCTTATATACTTCTTCAGTACTTTTATTTGGATCTTTAGACACTAAATCATGAACACCTAACTCCATAAGTATCATCCTCTCTATAACAATTACATTATATCATTTTTTAAGTATAAAGGACTATATAAAAGTATAAATATTCACAAAAAGCACAGAAAGCCAACCTTTTCACTTTCTGCTTCAAACTAGTTATTTTTAGTTTTTTGATTGCCTTTATAAATTTGAGAAAGCTCCCTTAACTATGAAACCTCTGAAAGTAAAGATTGCTAGACAAATACTGACTAAGAGATCTTCCCCTTAGTTAAGTACAGCACAATCAGAAACCTATGCATAGATTAATTTAAGTGACCTTAACTGTTTTCTATGTGATTATTTATACTTTTTCTAATCAATTTGGCTAAAGCAAGCCCCTCAAACCATTTTTCCAATCAGCTATTTCTCAGTGGCGCAAAAACAAATAAAGATATTTATCCACAATATTCAGCTCCTCTTTGGGTAACTGCACTCTACTCCTCAGTTCTTCAATTAAAAATCATAGAAATTATTAATAAAAGATTTCTCTCATCATATAAAAAGTAGCAATTTTTGAAGAAATAATGAAGTTTTTTGTTAGGCGATAATACATTTGTGACATAAAACAAACAAAAAAGAGACCCCTCTGTTATAATAGATTTGTGAACAATTATAAACATAGAAAGGATCTCTTATATGTCTATTATAACAGAAGGTATGAAACATCGCGAACGAATTGTTAAGTATGCCATTAAAGTGAATAATAATGCCGCAGCCGCAAGGAGATATCATAAATCCAGGCAATATGTTCAGAGATGGCGACAAAGGTATGATGGATCAATTGAATCTTTGCGAAAGAAGTCTACTCGTCCTAAATCACATCCTAACCAACATACACAGGATGAATTAAATCTGATTAAACATATGCATAGGCACCATAGACACCGTGGGTTAGCTCACGTCTACCGCAAATGCAAAGATGAGGGCTACACCAGGTCTTATGATTCCATGTGCCGACAAATCAGAAAGATGGGTCTAGGCAAGCCTTCAAAAGCCAAGAAAAAACGCAAGAAGCAGAAAGAAAAGTCTAAATACACTCATCCTGGTCAACTGGTTCAAATTGATGTTAAATACGTTCCTGTGAACTCTATCGGCTTTGTGAGTCACCATAAAAGATATTACCAAATCACGGCCATAGACGCTTATTCACGCAAGAGGGTGCTGAGTCTGATGAATGAAAATAGCACCTATACAACCTCTGAATTCGTTCTCACTTTGGAAGAGGAAATGGGCTTTAAGATTGACAAGATACAAACTGACAACGGGAAAGAATTTACCAACGACCCTCAGGAAACCGATAAGAAATCAAGGTTCCAAAAGATCTTAAATTTCTTGGATATCGACTATCAAACGACTGCTCCTTATTGTCCTTGGCAGAACGGGTTGGTAGAGAGGAGTCACCGAGAAGACGAAACAAGATTCTATTCAAGAAGACGTTTTTCCAGTGAAGAGGAGCTAGAAAAAGCTTTAAGAAGGTACAATACAAGCTACAATAATACCTACCGGAAGATTTTAAATTTCAAGAATCCAAATGAAGTTGTCGCTGAATTTTTTGAAAAAGCAGGTTAGCCATTATATATTTCTTCCAAGTTTCGTCAAGGCACGCTTCGCTCTAAAGGCCTTGACAAAACTTTCCAGAAATATTCTGATTGTTTAACTGCTTTTCCACAAACTATTTTTCAGAGCTTGTGTCACAAATGTTTGACTTCTCTACATTTTTGAAGAAATAATGAAGTTTTTCCTCTTGCGTTTATTGTGATTTCCTATACAATAATAATAGCTCACTTTTTTCGACAAGTGTGAGATTTGAAGGGGGATCGTCAGTATATTTGGTGTTGTTTAGATTAGAATTAAAAGAGGTGTAAAGAATATATGAAAAATAAAGAATTTTGGTCAGATTGGCTTCTGACATTTATGGCCTTATTCATGTTTGCTACTTTATTAGCGACGTTACTTTCAGGCATGGGCACGTTATCTTGGCAGCAATTACTCTCTTGTGCTGTATCACCTTTAGCCTACTCCTTGATGCTTACCGGGATGTTTATTGGTTCAAGACCTCGTTTCCTTGAAAAGCACTTTGGTATGCCAAAGATGTATGAAATCCATGCGATCATGACCTTAGTTGCCTTAATTCTAGCGACAGGTCATATTGCTTTCTACTGGCAAGGTTTAGGGGCAATGTTTCGTAGCCCAGCAGCTTTCTGGGGCTATATTGGTTATTTCGGTATTTGGGGTGGCTTCCTTTCAGGAATGTTGTCACTATCCAGTATGTTTATCAAGCAAAGTAAATTCTTGATGAACTTAAAGCTAAATGTCTTCAACCGTGAAGTAATGCTATGGATTCACCGCATTTCAGCGATTGCAGCCATTCTAGGAACATATATGCAAAGCTTATCGATTCCTTTCCTACGCGCAAATACTGCTTATATTGGCCTTTTAACCTTCTACACTGTACTCATTGTCGGCTACTTCTTGTGGTGGAAACTTGAAATTGCTCGTGAGCCGAAATACCGTGTGAAAAGCATTGAGCGTGGTACACCAACTCTTTGGGTCTTAGAATTTGAACCAGTGAATGGTCGCATTAAAGACTACCATCCTGGAGATTATTTTTTCATTCGCTTCCAAGGCGATGTGGCTATTGGTAAAGAACCGCATCCATTCTCCACATCCTCTGCACAAACGAAGCAATTCCCGAATTCAATTCAATTTATGATTAAAGATGCTGGGGACTGGACCGAGCAATTGAAGAACGTTAAAGTTGGCGATATTGCAACCTTAGAAGGTCCATACGGAGACTTCTATCCTGAAGAAGTTCGTCGAGAACCAGAAAGCACACCGTTCATCCTCTTAGGTGGTGGGATTGGTTTAACCCCGAACTTATCACTCCTTCGCTCAGAAATCGAGAAAGGTAGCCAACGTGAAATTCACCTATACTGGGGACTTTCTTTAGCAGAAGATTTATTTATGGTTGAAGAGTTGGAGTCTTATCGTAAGGTTAATCCGAACTTTCACTATCATATCGTCTTCTCCATTGATGAAGTACCTGGCTATGGCTTCGGTTTCATTACCGATGATCTAATCCGCGAAACAGCCGGTGCTCGCATGTATACTGATGCGCACTTCTTCGTCTGTGGACCGGGACCAATGTTAAATGCAACACGCAAGATTCTTGATGATAACAATGTGCCTTTTGAGCGTAAGCACATCGATGATTTTGATTTCTAGATCGATCTTTAAGAAAGGGAGGCATAGATAAATGGGAAATTTAGCAAAATATTTCTGGAAACTTGTCGTGAGTGCTTTGGTGACCTTTGGTGTCGTTACCTTCATCTTCGCGGATGGGGTCAACTTCAGCAATGACACACAAGCAACCGACAGCCCTACCGTTACTGTAGATAGCTTAGAAGACGGCGTCTATGAAGGAGTAGGCCAAGGCTTCGGCGGCGACGTAGCTGTGGAAGTAACCGTTGAAGGTGGGGCCATTACAAACGTTGAAGTAGTCGAACACGGTGAAACCGAAGGAATCTCCGATCCGGCTTTAGAACAAATTCCTGAAGAAATCGTTGAAAAAAACGGGACAGACGTAGCAGTTGTCTCGGGCGCTTCTTCAACGTCGAATGGTATTATCGAAGCGGTTAACAATGCCCTAGGCACTGGCGGTGGCACCGAAGGCGTCGCAGCCAATCCTGCGGATATGGAAGATGGAACCTATACTGCAACTGTAGATGGGCATAATGGACCTTTAACCGTCGATGTAACAATCGAAGTGGGAGCTATTACGGACGTTACTGTCGTTGAACACGAAGAGTCCGCTGGGATCGCTGACCCTGCCCTAGAAGACGTGCCGGCAGCGATTGTTGAAGCAAATGGTACCGACGTGGATACCGTTTCTGGAGCGACAGTGACCAGTGAAGCTATCATCCAAGCCGTTAACGCAGCTCTTGTCGTTGATACTGCTGACAGCGGTGCAGGGGTGGTTGTCACTGAATCTGCCGCAGAAGAAAGTGACGCATCAGGGGAATCAACTGAAGGTTCTGAAGAGTCTGATGCTTCTGATGCAAGCGAAGCCACAGGAGCAGTAACTACAACTGATACAACTTATGAAGACGGAACCCATACGGCAACCGTTGACGGTCATAATGGTGAATTAACCGTTGAAGTGACGGTTGAAGACGGTGTAATTACTGCCGTGGACGTAACTGAACACGAAGAAAGCGAAGGTATCGCTGACCCTGCTCTGGAAGAAGTGCCAGCAGCGATCGTTGAAGCGAATGGTACGGATGTAGACACTGTTTCTGGTGCAACCGTAACAAGTGAGGCGATTATTGCAGCCGTTAACGAAGCATTAGGGGCTGATGCAGCCGCAGTTGTTGCTACGGAAGATGAAGCGGATGAAGAAAGCGACTCTGAGGAAAGTGCATCGGATGAAGCGTCTGAGGAAAGTGAATCTGAAGAAAGCGCGTCTGCTGAGGAAGATTCCGATGAAAGTACATCTTCTGAAGATGACGAAGATAAAGCGGATGAAACGGAACTCAAAGACGGTGAATATACAGGTACTGCTAAAGGTCATAACGGTGATCTAACGGTAGAAGTTAAGGTAAAAGACGGCAAAATTACTGACGTTGAAGTTACCGAACACAAAGAAAGCGAAGGCATTGCTGATCCAGCCCTGGAAGAAGTGCCAGCAGCAATCGTTGAAGCGAATGGTACGGATGTGGACACTGTTTCTGGTGCAACCGTAACGAGCGAAGCGATTATTGAAGCAGTCGAAGAAGCCTTAAAAACTATCGAGACTTCAGACGATGAGGCTGAATACGAAGACGGCAAATTCGAAGCAACCGTCGACGGTCACAATGGACCTCTGACAGTAGAAGTTCTTGTAGAAGATGGCAAAATTACAGCCATTAAGCTTATTGCCCAAGAAGAAACCGAAGGCATTGCCGACGCAGCTCTTGAAGACGTTCCTAAGGAAATTATCAAAGCCAACTCAACTGACATCGAAACCGTATCCGGTGCGACAGTAACCAGTGAAGCAATCATTGAAGCGGTCGAAAAAGCTTTGAAGAAATAGGTAAATAAATACATGTTAAAAACAGCGTGAACCTTACTTAATTGGGGTTCACGCTGTTTTTTGGTATTGTGTAAAATTTACACACTTTTAAGTACTAGGCCGTCTCAGCTTGTTGCTGGAAAGCGTCCAACAATGCACGTACTTCATCGGTCGACTCGGTTTCCATTAGGGCAATGCGCAGATCATTGGCACCCTTGAATTCCCTGACATATATTTTAAAGAAGCGACGAAGTGGCTTAAAGAGACGGGGCTCTTTCTGAGAATATTCATCAAATAAATCTAAGTGAGTACGCAAAAGATCGAGCAATTCTGCTGGACTGTGGTTTTTGGACTCTTTCGCAAAGGCGAAAGGATTTGTAAAGACGCCTCGGCCAATCATCACCCCGTCCACTCCATACTTTTCTACAAGTTCCAGGCCGGTTTGGTAGTCGGGGATATCTCCGTTTATTGTCAGCAAGGTATCAGGAGCTACCTCATCACGCAAGGCCTTAATTTCAGGAATCAGTTCCCAATGAGCATCCGCCTTACTCATTTCAACCTTGGTGCGCAAGTGAATGGATAAATTCGCAATGTCCTGCTCGAGGATGTGACGCAACCAGTCACGCCATTCATCCAAGTCTTTGTGACCTAGTCGTGTTTTGACACTGACTGGCAGGCCTCCGACTTTAGCTGCTTGAATCAGTTCAGCGGCAACTTCCGGACGCAGAATAAGCCCTGCACCCCGACCATGTTTGAAGACATTCGGTGCGGGACAGCCCATATTCAAATCAATGCCCTTAAAGCCCATCTCCTTCATTCCTATACTCATCTGACGGAAATGCTCCGGCTTGTCACCCCAAATATGGGCAACAATCGGCTGTTCATCTTCAGTATAAGTTAAACGCCCGCGCACACTTTCAATACCATCCGGATGGCAGTAACTCTCACTATTGGTAAACTCGGTAAAATAAACATCCGGTGCCCCTGCTTCCGCAATGACATGCCGAAAGACCACATCCGTCACATCCTCCATCGGTGCCAAAATAAAAAAAGGTTTAGGCAAGTCTTGCCAGAAATTCTCTTCCATAGGTCCCGTCCTTTCGTTGATTTTTCACATCGGCCTATTATACTCAATTCCTTCTGAATAAGCAAAGCGAAAGTTGTGGAATCGTAAGTCTGTTTCATCCACAAATGATAATGTCTCAAGTGAACGTAAATGAAAATGTCCCACTTTAGTGTATAGTAAAGCTAAGGAGGGATCTCAATGGAGGATTATCTTAACATGAATGAGAAACATAAATATAATATCATCAAGGCCGTCGTCAATGGACGGAAATCCAAAGCTCGTGCTGAAGTGGAATTAAACTTATCCAGACGACAGATCAATCGATTGATTCTTAAATACAAACAAGAGGGGCGAAAAGGCTTCAGACACAAGAATGCCAACCGCAAACCTTCTACAACCATTGACCGTCATACTCGAAAACGAATTGTTCAGCTCTATCGCTCGAAATACTATGACTTTAACTTCACGCACTTCCATGAAAAACTTCAAGAAGTTGAGGGGGAACACCTCTCTGAAAGCTCGCTGAGAAATATCTTGAAGGAAGTGCACATTGTCTCGCCTCTGGCTACCCGTCGAACTAAACGGCGTGTCGCTAAAGAGCTCGAAGACAAAGCGGACAAGAAAGGCTTAACCCATCACGAAAAAGATACCTTACAGGGGGTTCAAATCGTTGAAAACTCAAAAGCACACCCGAGTCGTCCTCGATGCAAATATGCTGGGGAACTGCTTCAAATGGATGCCTCACAGCATCCATGGTTTGAGGCGGATGAGAACGATTACTACCTCCATGCCGCCATTGATGATGCCACTGGCACGGTCGTAGGCGCTTATTTCGCGGCACAGGAGACGCTTGAAGGCTATTACCAAGTCTCACATCAATTCCTGACCCACTACGGTATTCCTCATCGCATTTTGACGGATTATCGCAGTATCTTCTCAGGGGCCCACGCACCAAAAAAGGGCGCTGCTCTTGAAGAGCAGGCCCTCACTCAATACGGATATGCTTGCCAGACACTCGGAATTGAACTGGAAGCGACCTCAGTCCCCCAAGCTAAAGGACGTATTGAACGTCTTTTCGGTACATTTCAAAACCGCTTACTTCAAGAAATGCGGTTAAGTGGTATCCGCAATATGGATGAAGCGAATCAGTTTCTAAGGGACTACCTCCCGCAGTTTAATCAAAAATTCGCTCACCCCATTAAAGATAGCATAAATGCCTTTGAAAAACTATCAGCAGACACAAATCTCAATCAGATCCTCGCTAAATTTGCCCTACGTGTCATTCACTCTGGTCATACCGTTCGATACAACAACCAAGTCTATCATCTTTACGACC